>JAATGH010000373.1 GCA_015654745.1 Enterobacterales bacterium | reverse complement strand
TACAACGCACAACATATTCAGCCTTCGTGCAGCCCGCATTCCCGCTTGAGGCCGAAAAAGCGCGTTTCTTCCTCGCTCATGCCCGGTTCCCATTTGCGGGTGGTATGGGTGTCCCCCACCGACAGGTAACCCTGTTCCCATAGCGGATGGTAATCCAGGTTGTTGGCCTTTAAGTATTGGTAAACCTGGCGGTTGTCCCAATCGATTATCGGCAGCAGTTTGAACACGCCACGCTGGATGGCCAGCACCGGCAGATGGGCGCGGCTGCCGGACTGCTCGCGGCGCAGCCCGGCCAGCCAGCTTTGGGCCTGCAGACTACTTAACGCCCGGTTCATCGGCTCAACTTTATTTATCAGGTTATATTTTTCAATCCCTTCGACCCCTTGCTCCCAGAGCTTGCCGTAGCGGGCTTCCTGCCAGGCGGGCGATAGGTCCGAACGAAAGACCTTAAGGTTAAGCCCCAATTGGTCAGTCAGCCGATCGATAAATTGGTAGGTTTCCGCAAACAGGTAGCCGGTGTCGGTTAAAATCACCGGGATGTCCGGCCGTTGGCGCGTGACCAGATGAAGACACAGCGCCGCCTGAATGCCAAAGCTGGACGACAGCACCACCTCACCGGGCAGATGTTCCAATGCCCAGGCCACCCGTTGTTCCGCCGTCAGGGTTTCCAGTTGAAGATTGATCTGCGCCAGCGCAGCCGTCTGCTCATCTTTAGCCAGCGGGTTTAATTCGCTCAGGTTCAGACTGCTCATAGGTTGCCCTCTTGGTTAATCGTAAAAGTCTTGTGCCGAGTTGATCACCGGCTTAACGATGCCGGCGCGCAGCACAAAGTCGCCATAGGGCTCATTAGGCTGGCGCTCAAGAGCCCAACGTCCGGCGGTATCATCGATAATCGCCAGGATTTGATCCTCGGTGATATTTTCGCGATACATGCGCGGAATACGTTCACCGGTGCGGTCGCCCCCCAGGTAGAGGTTATAGCGCCCCACCGCTTTGCCCACCAGGCCTATCTCGGCCAACATCGACCGTCCGCAGCCGTTCGGGCAGCCGGTCACCCGCAGGATAATGTCATCGTCGCCCAGTCCATGGCCGGCCATAATACCTTCCACCTTGGTGACAAACTGCGGTAAAAAACGTTCAGCCTCCGCCATCGCCAGCGGACAGGTGGTAAGGCCACGCAGGCCATAGACGCTTTGCGCTACTGGCTGACGCCATCATTGATCAAGCCATAGCGACGCGCCAGGGCCTCGATTTTGGCCTTGTCCCGGGTGGGCACCCCCGCCACAATCAGGTTTTGGTTGGCTGTCAGGCGAAAATCCCCTTTATGGATACGGGCAATCTCAGCCATTCCGGTTTTCAGGGCGCGATCCGGATAGTCCAGGATCCGGCCGTTTTCAATAAACAGGGTTAAATGCCAGCGGTTTTCCACCCCTTTCACCCAGCCGAACCGATCGCCGCGCTCGGTGAAATGATACGGACGGATCGGTTCAAACTTGATGCCGGCGCGCCGTTCAACCTCGGCTTTGAACACGTCGACCCCGACCCGTTCCAGCGTATATTTGGTTTTGGCATTTTTTCGGTTGGAACGGTTGCCCCAGTCCCGCTGGGTGCCCACTACCGCTTCGGCGAACGCCAGGGTATGCTCGGCGGCAATATAACCGAACTCACTGGCTTTACGCGGATAGGTCGAGTTATCGCCATGGGTCATGGCCAGGCCACCGCCCACCAGCACGTTGAAGCCGACCAGTTGGCCATTGTCGCTGATGGCGACAAAGTTTAAATCGTTGGCATGCAGATCCACATCATTAAGCGGCGGCACCACCACCGTGGTCTTGAACTTGCGTGGCAGATAGGTTGGCCCGAGGATCGGCTCTTGGTCGGTGGTTTCGCGTTTCTCGCCGTCCAGCCAAATCTCGGCGTAAGCCCGGGTTTTCGGCAGCAGGTGCTCGGAGATTTTTTTGGCCCATTGATACGCCTGCTGGTGTAATACCGACTCGACAGGATTGGCGCTGCACAGCACGTTGCGATTAACATCGCCGGCGGTGGCGATGGAGTCTAGTCCCAGCTTGTGCAGCAGTTGATGCATCTGCTTAAGATCGGGCTTGAGCACGCCATGGAACTGAAAGGTCTGCCGGGTGGTCAATCGAATGCTGCCATAAAGCGTATGTTCCGCGGCAAACGCGTCGATGCCCAGCCACTGGGCCGGGGTAATAATGCCCCCAGGCAGCCGGCAGCGCAGCATCATATTGATCAGGGGTTCCAATTTCTGCTCGGCGCGTTCGGCGCGCAGGTCGCGATCGTCCTGCTGATACATGCCGTGAAAACGGATCAGTTGGAAATTGTCGCCGTTAAAGCCGCCGGTCAGCTGATCCTTAAGATCCGCCTCGATGGTGCCACGCAGGAAATTGCTCTGCCCCTTAAGCCGTTCATTATCGGATAAGGGAGGATTGGGTTGTTTTTCGCTCATCAATAGACATCTCGCTGATAACGGTGCTCAATGCGCAGCTCGCTTAAAAATTCATCGGCCTGCTCGATATCCATGCCGCCGTGTTCGGCGATCAGTTCCAGCATGGCCTGTTCAACATCCTTGGCCATACGATTGGCATCGCCGCAAACGTAGATATGCGCCCCTTGCTCGATCCAGCGCCATACCTCGGCGCCCTTTTCGCGCAGCCGGTCCTGCACATAGATTTTTTCCGGCTGATCCCGGGACCAGGCCAAATCAATGGCGGTCAGCAGACCCTCTTTTTTATACCGCTGCCATTCCACCTGATAGAGGAAATCATCGGTAAAGTGCGGATTGCCGAAAAACAGCCAGTTTTTACCCCCGGCGCCGTCCGCTTCCCGCTGCTGCATAAACGCCCGAAACGGCGCTATGCCGGTGCCGGGACCGATCATGATCACCGGCGCATCGGGATTCCCCGGCAACCGGAAATGATTATTGTGTTCGATAAAAATACGCACGCCGTCATCCTCAGCCAGCCGATCGGCCAGATAACCGGTCGCGCCGCCGGTGCGCGGGCGTCCATCCACGTCATACCGTACCACGCCCACGGTAATATGCACCTCCGCCCCCACTTCCGCTTGGGAAGATGCGATAGAGTACAGGCGCGGTTCCAGGGGGCGCAGCAGCGCCAGTAATTGATCCGCGCCCAGCTCAACCGGCGCCTGGCGCACCATATCCACGATTGGCGTAGACCGCGCATAGTTTTGCAACCGCGCTTTATCCACCGTCAAGGCCAGCAACGCCTCATCCCGGGCAATGGCGGCGTATTTTTCCACAATAACCTGGGTATTTTGGGTCAGTTCGACATGCCCGGTCAGCGCTTCGGTCAAGGTTATTTCCTTTCCCGCCACCGTCACCTGTTGGCCGCCGTCGAGCCATAACAGGCCGAGCAGCTCGGCCACCAGCGCCGGATCGTTTTCATACCAGACACCCAGAGCATCTCCCGGCAGGTAACGCAGGCCGGAATCACCCAGATCGATCTCGATATGCCGCACGTCCTTGCCCGATTGGCGGCTGGTGATCTTTTGCGATACCGCAAGCGCGGCGAGCAGCGGCTGCTGTTTGGTGTAGGGTGTGGAGTCCAGTTCGTCTACCGTGCCGCTATGGCTTTGGCTGAGCTGCGCGTCGCTCTCCTGGGGCACCCGTGCCTTAAGCAATGCCACCATATCCCGGCGCCAGGCTGCGGCCTGAGGTTGATACTCGACGTCGGCGTCAACCCGATCCGCCAGCCGTTGGGCACCCAGTTCCGCCAGACGTTGGTCAAAATCCTTGCCAATCTTGGCAAAGTGCTCGTAAGAGGTGTCGCCCAGACCGAATACCGCGAACTGGGTATCCGTTAACCGCGGGGCCTTTTTAGAAAATAAATACTTATAGAGCGCCACCGCCTCTTCCGGCGGATCGCCCTCGCCCTGGGTGGACGCCACGACCAGCAGCAGCCGTTCTTGGGCAATTTGCTTGAACTTGTAGTCGCCGGCATTGACCAGCGTCACGTCCAGCTTGGCGGCCAGCAGATCGTCGCGCAGCTGTTCCGCCAGCCGCCGGGCATTACCGGTTTGCGACGCGGACAGCAGCGTGATGGCAGGTGCCTTGGCCGGCTGCGGCTGCGCCGTCGCGGCGATGCCGCCGGCCGCGACGGCGGGGTTAACCTGCCCCCAAAAAAAACCGGATACCCAAGCCAGCTGCAGCGGCGAAAAATCGCCGGTGACAGCCTGCAGGCGGGTTAGCTGATCCGGAGTGAGCGGGAGCAAAGATGGGGAAGAGACCTGAGTCGTCATTGCGGTTCGAATTTCCTTGTACGTACCAGTGTGGCCGGGGATTGATTAAAGGATCATCAGAGTTTGTAAGGTTACTCAGTGTGACGCAATCAATAAAGGATGTGATGGCAATATTAAATAACTAAAAAGCCTAAAGAGTTATTTTGGTTAAACTAATCGATTAAACTGGTTAGCAAATCCGCAGGACGACCGAGCGGCCTGCCGCAGGGAGACACCGTGGCAGCAAGGCGTCGCCACCTTAAAGGACGCGCGCGTCCTGGCCGATACCGCTTTTGTTAATTACACCTTGATCTCATCGGGTTCCGCCCCCTACCATAGTATAATAAGCGGCGTATAGATTCGCCGCCGCGTTTGTTGTTACTCGAGGTTTTACAGTGGTTACCACGTTATTTAAAGATTTCACGTTTGAAGCGGCGCATCGTTTGCCGCATGTTCCCGCCGGCCACAAATGCGGACGTTTACATGGCCATTCTTTTATGGTTCGGGTGGAGATCACCGGAGAGGTGGATCCCTTAACCGGCTGGGTGATGGATTTTGCCGAGCTTAAACAACATGTTAGCCCCCTTATCGATCGGCTGGATCACTATTATCTCAACGATATTCCCGGCCTGGAAAACCCCACCAGCGAAATCCTGGCCCACTGGATATGGCATGCACTGAAACCGTCCCTGCCGCAGCTCAGCGGCATCATCGTTAAAGAGACCTGCACGGCCGGCTGCGTTTATCGCGGCGAAGCATAGTGTAGGCACAGGGCGCTGCGCCTGTGGGCTGCCCGCGCAGCCCCGGCCGGTTTTAAGGAATATTCAGGTATTTATGCGTCTGTAGCGACAGCCGCCAGTTGCGGGCAATGCAGGCGTCGATGCACAGTTTGGTGGCGGTGTCCGACTGACTGATGGGCTGCAGGGCGATAATGCGCGGTTTGTCGTCCACCACCGTCGCCAATAGCTGCTCAAGATGCTCAATATCCCGCGCCCGCGCCACCGGGTGTTTGATCTCATCCGCGCGCTCCAGCGCCTGAGGCAATATTGCCATGCCGCCACGCATGCCCACCTTCGGCGAGACCGTAACCCAGGTCTGGCTGGTGCAACGCACCTCATGAGTGCCGCTGGTTTCTATCTGGCAGCTGAACCCCTGCTGCTCAAGCAGCTGCGTCAAGGCATACAGATCGTGGATGCACGGCTCACCGCCGGTGATCACCACATGACGGGCGGTATAGCCCTGGGCCACGATGGCCTCCAGCAGCGCCTCGGGCGTGACGTCGGCCCAGCGCCCGCTCTCGGCGGTTTTTAGCATGATGTCTCCCACCGCGACTTCCTGCTGCGGATCCACATCCCAGGTATGTTTGGTATCGCACCAGCTACAGCCCACCGGGCAGCCCTGCAGGCGGATAAATATCGCCGGCACGCCGGTAAAGTAGCCTTCCCCCTGGAGCGTCTGGAACAGTTCGTTAAGCGGGTACTGCATAAGGTTCTCGCACGTTGTAAGGCACATTAGGGCGCCGATTATTACAGATTAGCGTAAAGACGCCAACGATGTTGTTGCCACAGCGGCAAGATCCGGCGATGCCGCCGTCAGCGGCATAGGTTATCTGTGATAAACCGGAGAGTATTCAGGATAAAAACAACCGGGGCGTACAAATAGCGGCGCCGGTGGTTGACTCGCTAATTAATAACATTAGCCTGCGAAATTTAGCAATCGCCAACGGAAAACTCCAGGATTATGCTATCCATGACCAGCCATATTAACAGCATGGTTAATATAACTCACTGTGAACGGGGAAGGCCTATATTGCCGGTATTTTTCCAGCGGGTGGCATTTCTATAAATAATGAAAGAAATTGTGGCTGTGTAATAGGTACCAGTAGCAAATAGAATAATCCTTGATGGCTTATTTTATGAGTCAATATCGTTATAGCACTTAACCTAAATGGCGTTTTTTAAACGTTGTCATTAATTATTAATGAAGAGGCTAGCTATGGATAAAGAAAATAAAAACCAACCTGAAGGTCAGCCGGATGACCATGGCGGTAACTATCCCCCGCCGCGGCCATCTTGTGACCCTCAGGGCGGCTATCCGCCACCCCCGCCTTATGACTCCGGCGATAACTACCCCCCGCCGCGGCCATCTTGTGACCCTCAGGACGGCTATCCGCCACCTCCGCCTTATGACTCCGGCGGTAACTATCCCCCGCCGCCGCATCATGATCATTGCGAGTGCGGGCCGTCCCCACATCATCATCCTCACCATCACGACTGCGAGCCGCCGCGCTGTTATGATCCCTGTCGTTCGAATAGTTATCCCGATTTTTTCGCCGATCAGGTCGAAATAGCGCCCTCCCATGGCTGGGTGTTTTTTCCACCACCCCCGGGCACATCGGTACCAACCAGGTTTTCACGCTCCAGTTTTTTGCTTTCTAGAGGAATACTGAACGGACACCTGGCCAGTGAAATGGAAGGGACAAAAAACTTTCCCTTATCGAGCTATGATCCGTTAATCTGGTTCCCCAATGAAAGAGAGCTATTCGGCGCGCCCTTTCCCGACTCTAACCAGTGGTCGGCTAATAATAACGCACCGCGCGTTATTCCCGATGGCGTGATTCTTAGCGGCGGACGAACCGATAATCGAAATCTGGTCAATTTACCGGATGACGAATTGTTTCGGCAGCGAGGTCTAAGATGGCCGGTACAACCCGTTACCCCGGGCGGGCAGTTGGTGATCCACTGGAATACCACCGTTTACCATGCCACCCGCGGATATCGCTATTTTATTACCGCCAACGGCTGGAATCAGCATCGGCCATTGATTCGCGCGGATCTTGACCGCTATCCCTTCCAAAGTATCTTTAATACCGCGCAATGGGGTAATGCCACTACTATGCCGCCAATAGCGCAGCAAACGCTGCGGCTGCCGAATAATAAGCAGGGACGCCATATTATTTTGGCGGTTTGGATGATCTCGGATTCTGCCGCCGGGTTTTATCAGGCGATCGACGTAGACTTTGGTGGCGGAGGTGGGGTAAATCCACCGCCACCGCCGCCGCCGCCGCCGCCGCCGCCGCCACCACCGCCTCCACCTCCGCCGCCTCCGCCGAGGTACCCGGAATGGCAAAGAAACAGAAGTTATGAGATGTTTTCCAGGGTCTCATGGCAAGGAGCCAACTATGAAGCACGCTTTTGGGCCGCTGCAGGTATAGAACCCAGGCCGCTTAATCCTGGCGAACCCCAGTGGGCTTTTGTCTGGTTAATGCTGCCAGCATAACCTTAGCCATCCAATGGCGACATAACTTCCAAGGCTGCCCTCATCAGGCAGCCTTGTTTCGTGTAGAAGGTACTGGTATTCGAAAAGATAAAATGTCCCCAACGCTTGATGCAGATTTACGTTGATAGCATCAACCCATTAAAAAAGCCCCGCCCCCAGATAATTATTCCAAGGACGGGGCTTATTATTTCAGGCAGCTTTCGCTATGGCTTACGCCTGGCCTTTCACTTCTTTCAGGCCGTTAAACGGTGCGCGTGAGCCCAGAGCTTCTTCGATACGAATCAGCTGGTTGTATTTGGCCACACGGTCGGAGCGGCTCATGGAACCGGTCTTGATTTGGCCGGCGGCGGTGCCCACTGCCAGGTCGGCAATGGTGGCGTCTTCGGTTTCACCGGAACGGTGTGAAATGATGGTGGTGTAACCGGCATCCTTGGCCATCTTGATGGCGGCCAGGGTTTCGGTCAATGAACCGATCTGGTTGAATTTGATCAGGATCGAGTTGGCAATACCATTGTCGATGCCTTCTTTCAGGATCTTGGTATTGGTCACGAACAGATCGTCGCCGACCAGCTGGATTTTATCGCCCAGCACTTTGGTCTGGTAGGC
>JAATGH010000461.1 GCA_015654745.1 Enterobacterales bacterium | reverse complement strand
TGCCCGCCGCATGGGCTTGCGCACCGTCGCCATTGCGCGCGGAACCGACAAGCAACAACTCGCCGTTGAACTTGGCGCGCATCATTACATTGACAGCCGAGCCGAAGATCCGGCGGCTGCCCTCATGGCGTTGGGCGGCGCGGACGTCATTGTCGCGACCGCCTCAAGCCCGGCGACCTTCGGGCCACTGCTGCGCGGCCTCAATAGCCGGGGATGCCTGGTGATCGTGGGTGCCGGCGGCGAACCCATGACTATCAATGTCGGCGACCTGCTGGCCGGTGAACATTCGATACGGGGTTTCATTACCGGGACGCCGAGCGAATCCGAGGACATGCTCAATTTCAGCCTGCTGCAAAATATTCGGGCAAAAACTGAAACGATACCGCTTGAGCAAGCCGCCGAGGGGTATGCAAAAATGATGCGTAATGAAGCCCGTTTCCGCATTGTGATTACCATGGGCTAAAAAATTCAGTCACCCTACACGCTGAAAAATAATGAAAATAACAGGTGATCATCATGACAAATAAGACCTTACCCGCTGAGCTGATCGTTAACAACCAACCGGCAACCCATGAAGACTTTACCCGGTTACTGGCCGCGCTCAAACGCCATCATCGCGGTTCAATCCCTGCCGCGCCGGAGCGCCAGGACCGCCTTGCGCGTGCGATCCGTTTGCTAAAAGAGAATAAAGACGCGTTAGCCGCCGCCTATAGCCAAGATTTTGGTTTCCGCAGCCCGGTTAACACCCTGATTTCCGATATCCTTGGGTCGGTGGCCGCGTTGCAACACGCTCATGACCATTTATCCGCCTGGATGAAAAGCGAAGCGCGCACCTCACCCTTTCCGGATACTCATGCGTCTATCGACTACCGCCCGTTAGGCGTTATCGGCATCATCAGCCCATGGAATTTTCCGCTAGTCCTGACCTTCGGCCCCCTGGCCGATGTCATTGCGGCGGGTAATATCGCGGTACTTAAACCCTCAAGCATGACCTCCCGGGGCTCCGCGCTGCTTTGCCAGCTTATCGCGGAGTCCTTTGCCGCCGAAGAGATCTCTACGGTTCAGGGCAGCGGTGCCGGGGCATTTTTTTCCTCACAGCCTTTTGACCATTTGGTGTTTACCGGCAGCACGGCCACGGGCAAACAGATCATGCGCGCCGCGGCGGAAAACCTGACGCCGGTGACGCTGGAGCTTGGCGGTAAATCCCCGGTCATTATCTCGGAAAGCGCTGATTTACGTCAGGCGGTCGAACGCATTATGACCGTGAAAACCTTCAATGCCGGGCAGATCTGTATTTCACCCGATTATGTGATGGTACCCAGGCGCAAAATACCAGAGTTCGTCACTCTCGCCGGTGAATTTGTCGCTTCATCGTATCCCACGCTCAAAGAGAATCCGGATTACACCGCGATCGTTAATCCTGCTGAATTCAACCGGCTTAAGGGTCTTATCCATGAAGCGGCCCGGCTTGGCGCCGAGGTATCCGTGCTTAACCCGGCACATGAAGACCTGGACAGCGAAGCACAACATAAAATGGCCCCAACGCTATTAGTGAACGTGCCGAGTTCGGCTAAAGCGATGCAGGAAGAGATCTTCGGTCCGGTTTTGCCGGTGCAAGGCTACACCGACTTTGGCGAATGCATTGACACCATCATTGGACTACCCCACCCGCTTGCCGCCTATTATTTTGGCCACGACCCGGCCGAAATCGAATTAGTATGCGAACAGACGCTGTCCGGGGCGTTGGTGATAAACGATGTCATGTCCCATGTCCTGATCCACGATCTGCCGTTTGGCGGCGTGGGCGCGTCGGGCACCGGCGCCTATCATGGAATAGAAGGTTTCAAACGATTTAGCCACGCCCGCCCGATATTCGTCCAAAGCCAGGCCGGACATTCCAATCTGCCGATGCGCGCCCCCTATGGTCAAGACGTCATGGCATTTTTGAACACGCAATTGGGAGGCAAGAGCGAATGATTGCGCATCTCATAGCGTGGCCCGGTAGAGAAAGCGATGCCTTCGTCGTGCTGGCGGATGCTGGAGCGAAACAGGTATCGGGTGATAAACGCCCTGACTGTCCGGGCACCTTTATGACGCCGATACCGCCAAAACCGTAGCGGTTGCGCAACAAATCGGGATGGGCAGGGTCAATATCAACTCACTTTTTAATGAGGTTTCCTTGACATAATGTATCTTTAAAATTGGTTGCCCCCGTTATTATCATTTCAGAGCAATATTGTTTGGGCATTATCCATCGCGGGAGTGATTTTTTTTCACTGTAATCGTCCGTTGAACCCAGCGGCTCAGGAGAACTCTATGTATATCATTACCGGTGTTGACGGCAATTTCGGGGGTAAAGTCGCCCAGGAGATACTGAAAGAAGTTTCTGGCGACCAGCTCATTTTCACCAGTCCGGCTCTTGAACGTATCGATCAAGCAAAAATTGAGCGCTGGAAGCAACAGGGCGTCAGCATTCGCGCCGCCGACTATAGCAATACCGATATCATGACCGAGGCCTTTCGCGGCGGGAAAAGGCTTTTCCTGCTGTCTGCGATGACCGTGGGGGAAGTCCGCCAGCAACAGCACAGAAACGCCATTGATGCCGCCAAAGCCGCCGGGATTGAACATATCACTTATACCTCTTTCCTGGGTGCCGATCGGCCCGATACCTTTCAGGTCGTGACCATTGATCACCGGGCGACCGAACGCTATTTGCAGCAATCCGGTCTGTTATGGAACACCCTGCGCGATAACCTTTATCTGGAAAACTATCTGGTTGCGTTTGCCGCCATCGCATTCAAGGACCGTAAATGGCATACCAGCGCGGGGGAAGGCACGGCCGCCTTCGTCGCACGGGATGACTGCGCTCGGGTGGCCGTCGCGCTGCTGCTGGGAAAAGGAGAACCTGACACCGGTTATGATGTCACCGGTGGCGAACTCATCAGTGTGCATGATATTTGCAATATGGTCGCAAAACGTTCCGGTATCCCATTGGAATATGACGCAATGAGTGACGATGACCTTTTTGCTTATTATGACAGTCTTGGCGTACCGCGTAAGGCCACCGGTGATTTTTCCCGCTCACCCTATCCATGGTGCAGTGAAGACATTGTGACCAATGAAGCCGGCGTACGAGAAGGGACCATGCGGGTCGTCAGCAACGTCGTCGAACGCTTCACGGGACGTAAGCCCCTTACCGCTCGCGATCTGCTGGATAAAGCAGCGGTAACCTGGCCGAAAAGCTGACACTCCAGGAACGACAGAAGACCCGCCCCTCCATGCCAAAACATCGCCGTAGTGTCTTTATGCCGGCAAAGGGAAACGGGGCTTTCTGGTTTAGCACATTGATTTCTGTATTCAGCTATTTTAATTAGGAAATCAGGAATCAATAAAATGTATTTCCAGCCGGATTCACGCTGACACAATCATTTTAACTGATATTTATACTATTAGTGCCCTTTGTGCCAATAATCATCGTTAAATAATCACACCCACGTTTATTTATACTAGGCTTTAATCAACGTAATAAAAGGAGTTTGGTATGAAGACTGTTTTTTGTGTTTTATCCGTCGCAATGTTCTCAGCATTCCTCGTCGGCTGCTCCAGTAATTATGCAATGAGTACCAGCGACGGACGCATTATTGTCAGTGATGGCAAACCGAAGGTTGATGACGAAACCGGAATGATTAGCTATACCAACGCTGGCGGCACTGAGCAGCAAATTAGCACAAAAGAGGTTAAGGAAATGGTAAAAATCGATTAAACAGACTCATTATATGCCCGATAAAGACTAAAACCACTCTATCTTGGCGAGCTGAAGTCGGATGAAGTGATGTTGGGCCAAAAGCCAATTTCTGGCAAAAGGCACCATCTATACATCTATATTTTTGTCAATAGGGGGAAGATGAGGTTTATTCAATACAATGTGGCCCCCTATCCATTTCTACTTGCAATATTGGTCAGTGCAACTGGCATCCGCGATATACCCACTTTGTTTTAGAATATTAAAATAAGCATTGCTGGGTGGTACACTTCAAGTACAAAAAATATGAAATTGTTATTTTATGAGAAATGCGTTACAAAGAATAAGAGTTGCTGGCATCTCTTCCAACATAATGCAAATCATTCTTCCTCATATTGACTCTCCGACAGATTTTACTATAGAAGCGGGATATCCCCGGGGTAACAAGGCTACAACCGTCCAGCAGTCCGAATCAGTCGCAATGGGTTTCCCAAGTTACGCCAGAATGCGCTCAGGCAGTATTGCCTGGAACCGTCATTAAGAATGATAACTTGCCGCATTTAGATTAAATCCATAATGCTTGGCTGCCTGATGAGCAGGAAGACCGGGGAAGAGTGAAAGGCACCGAGCCAATAACCTTTCCATCCGGCTACCCACCGTCAGCTTTCAGACATTGACAAAGCAGGCTATCTTGGCTTAATCTGCATTAAATCGGACATCCGTACTATTTTAGCAATAAGACCAGGTCAGCGTGTCCGCAGCCCTGTCATAGACCACCGGAGGGAAACCATGAACGAAAGTGCCTCAAGACGAATTCAAATTTTCTGTGCCTATTGCGGCCCGGCATTTGTCATCCTGTACGGGCTGAGCTGGGTGGTGCTCGGCCATAACTATCCCCCGCCCAATCCCTTGTTCACCGGCCAGGAACTGGTTGATAATTTCTACCTCAAATACCGGGACCAAATCATGTTGGGCCAATCGCTGTCGACCGCTCTAGGCATTCTTTATCTTATCTGGGCGTGTCAGCTAACGGTCCAGATGTGGCGACGGGAACCCACCCCGATTCTCTCTTTACTGCAATTGACCGGCGGCCTGCTGACCGGTTGGGTGTTGATCTTCTGTCCGGCACTCTGGGCCTGGTGCGCGGAAGTTGCCGGGACGGTTAACCCGGAGTTAATCAAGGCGGTGCATTTCATGGCGTGGTATACCTTCGATATGACCTATATGATCACCACGGTCGAGGTGAGCGCCATTTTCCTGCTGATCTTCCTGGACCGGCAAAAACCCGCGCTCATGCCACGCTGGGTCGCCTGCCTGGCCTTATTTTCCGGCCTATCCTTCCTGCCCATCACATTTTTGCCTTACTTCAAATCCGGTCCTTTTGCGCTCAATGGGTACTGGTCGTACCATGTGGCATTCATCAGCTATGGACTCTTTACCGCCATCATCGGGCCTTATATGGTCCAAGATATCAAACGAGCCAAAATCCCCGCCGTCGCAGGATTGGGGCAAGTCATCAGCCAGAGCCACTTTAATGACTGAGCGAATAACGGACCCAAAGAAGGAAACGCCGATAGACATCCTGGCACATCCGTCACCGTCGCCTGCTTTGACTAATATTCAGGTTTTAGGAAACCAGGATGACGCTGGCCGCCGCGGTATAGACGGATTAACCCGGTCCGTGGAGGAAAATAGCGACGGGACAAATCATTCCTGCGCGACTGGCGGTGCAGTCACAGGCAACTCTGTGGCGGGCATCACCGCGCCGAGTTGCCCGGCGCGGCGAATCGTCCTGTTTGCAATCCGCGCCGCCGATCCACTCAAAACCCACAGCGGGTTGCGCGATCTGAGTAGCCGCTTTTACCACGCACTGAGGCGAATCATCAACGCTGCCCCGGCAGGCAAGAACCCTCATCCCGACACATCACCGATCGGACTCATTGTCGCGGCCGGGGATATCCTGCGCCTGGCGCGAAACGGTGAAATCGGGGAATATCGGGTCTCAGAAACGATGCCCGAGGGCCCAGTGGTAGTTGATGGCTCGACCGCCGTTATTTTTACAAACTCGGCGGGATTAAGCGCTTATCAAAACGTTGGCGGTCTTGACAAGGAAATTGCCCGGGTGAGGGAAATGGTCGAATTGCCTTTGCGCGCGCCACACTTGTTCAGGCAATTAGGCATTGACCCGCCCAAGGGTTTGCTGCTCTATGGACCTCCCGGATGCGGCAAGACGCTTATCGCGCGGACAGTTGCTCAGGGGACCGGAGCCTACTTTATCAGCGTTAGCGGACCGGAGATCATTCAGAAGCACTACGGCGAATCGGAAGAATTGCTGCGTCAGATTTTTGCCGATGCAGAGAAAAACGCCCCGGCCATTATCTTCTTCGATGAGATTGACGCCGTTGCACCTAACCGGGAG
>JAATGH010000429.1 GCA_015654745.1 Enterobacterales bacterium | reverse complement strand
TCATCAGGTGGTCAACGATTTGCCGCTGGGCCGTAATATCGACGAAATGATCCGCATGGTCGATGCCCTGCAATTCCATGAAGAGCATGGTGAAGTATGCCCCGCCCAATGGGAAAAAGGTGCTGAAGGCATGGGCGCATCCCCTGCAGGCGTAGCCAAATATTTATCCGAAAACGCTAACCTGCTGTAAAAGAAACAACGTAGCCTGCCCTGTTCATTCGGGCGCGCTTTCGGCAAAAAAAATCGCTGGCTTGCCGGCGATTTTTTTATGTGAGGTTAACAACCCGCGAAATCCAGACTGGTTCAACCTTCCTCTCTCGCCAGCCGTTGAGTTTTATGCCTTTGCATAATGGCGTAACCCATTAACAACGCCACGACCCAAACCGCCCCGACATACAGTGAAACACGCGTTACCGGAAAGTAGCCGATCAGACCGATGATAAATAGCAGGAACACCACTCCCACGACCGAGGTCAACGCACCGCCCGGCATCGGGAACGCCAGCGCCTTAACCTGCAGAGCGCTGAGCTTGTGCCTAAAAGCGATCTGCGAGCACAAGATCATGATCCAGACCCACACCGTGGCAAAGGTCGCCAGCGAGGCGATCACCAGAAAAATATTTTCCGGCATGATGTAGTTCAGATAGACCGCCAGCAGCAGAGCCGACATCATGACCAATACCGTCACCCACGGGATGCCGTGGCGTGATACTCGGGCAAATATCGCCGGCGCATGCCCCTGCCCGGCCATGCCGTGCAGCATGCGCCCCACGCCGAAAACATCGCTGTTGATGGCGGAGAGCGAGGCGGTAAGCACCACGAAATTGAGAATGCCGGCCGCAGTGTGGATGCCCAGCTTTTGAAAGGTCAGCACAAAAGGACTGCCCTCGGTGCCAACCTGATTCCACGGAAAGATCGACATAATGACAAATAACGTGCCGACATAAAATACCAGGATCCGCCAAGGCACCGAGTTGATGGCTTTAGGAATCGACTTTTCCGGTTCACTGGCTTCTCCGGCGGTAATGCCGATGATTTCAATCCCACCATAGGCAAACACCACCATTTGCAGCGAGAGAATCATCCCCATCACGCCATGGCTGAAGAATCCGCCGTTAGTCCATAAGTTATGAATACCGGTCGGCTGCCCACCATTGCCGAGTCCCCAAATGATGATGCCCAGTCCGGCGATGATCATGACGATAATGGTGGCAACCTTGAAGAATGAAAACCAAAACTCCAGCTCGCCGAAGGCCTTGACGTTGAGTAAATTAATGGCGCCGATGATCAACACCACGCTGAGCACCCATACCCAGTGCGGCACCGCCGGAAACCAGACGCCCATATAGATGCCAAACGCGGTGACGTCGGCAATAGCGACGATCAGAATTTCAAAACAGTAGGTCCAGCCGGTGATATATCCCGCCAGCGGGCCAAGATTATCCTGGGCATAACGGGAGAACGAGCCGGCGCTGGGGTTATGAACCGACATTTCGCCTAGCGCGCGCATGATGATATAGGCAACGATCCCGCCAATCAAATACGCTAGCAATACGCTCGGACCCGCCATTTGAATGGCGTCGGCGGAGCCATAGAATAACCCGGTGCCAATGGCGGAGCCCAAAGCCATAAAGCGAATATGCCGGGTAGTAAGACCCCGTTTTAGTGTGGCGGGTGGTTGTTGCATAACCCATTAACCCTGTTGTTTTAAGCAAAAAAATAACCACGGGAAATCCCCCATGGTTAATCGCGAGTCAAACGGTCACGACCGGATGGTGAGCTCGTGATTGGCGCCGAATTTATCATAAAGAGCAAAGAGCATGCCGGTTGCCAGCGTCGGCGGCAGCCAGGCCAGTCCCTGCGTCGACAGAGGCAAATGCGCAATCCACTCGGGCAGCCAGTAGTGGAAGGTGGAGAGTTTTACCGCATCCACGCAGCCAAACAGCAGGCTGATGAGCATGACGGGCGCGATGATCAGGGTGCTGCTGTGCCACCAACGCAGCGTAAAGCTGAGCAGGATCAACACAATACATGGCGGATAAATCGCCGTCAGCACCGGAATGGAAAACTGGATCAAATGGCTCAGCCCTAGATTGGACACCAACATGGAAAATATCCCGAGAATAAATACCAGTGACCGATAGGATAAAGGCAAATGTTCGCTAAAAAACTCAGCGCAGGCGCAGGTCAGACCCACCGCCGTCACCATGCAGGCGACAAAAATCAAGATTGCCAGGAACGCGCTGCCGCCCGAACCGAACGTATATTGAACATAGGCATGCAAAATTTCGGCGCCATTCTTGGCCCCGGGCAATAATACGCTGCTGCCCGAACCCAGCTTGAATAAGCTGATATACACCGCGGTGAGCCCCACGCCGGCGATCAATCCCGCCAGGATGGTATAGCGGGTCAGCAGCGCGGCGTTATTAACCCCGCGCGATCGGGCCGCGTTAACGATCACGATGCCAAAGACCATGGCGCCTAACGTATCCATCGTGAGGTAACCGTTAACGAAGCCGGTGGAGAATGGCTCCTGGGCATAGGCGTCGGTGGCCGGGATGGGCGCGCCAGCCGGCCATAGCAGCGCGGCCACGCCGAGAATGCCCAGAGCCACAATCTTCAAGGGCGCCAAAACATGTCCGACGGTATCCAGCAGCCGACCGGGATACAGCGAAATGCCGATCACCAAGGCAAAGTACACCAGGCTATAAAGCAAAAGCGGCAGAGGCGACAGCACCTCCTGGCCAATAAACGGCGCCAGGCCTACCTCGAAAGAGACCGTCGCGGTACGCGGCGTGGCAAATAGCGGCCCCACCGCCAGATAACACACGACCGCCAGCAACAGCCCGGCTTTACGCCCGATGGGTAAACTGAGCGCGTCGATACCGCCGCCAACCCGCGCCAACGCGATGATGGTGACCACGGGCAAGCCAACCGCGGTCACCAGAAAGCCGGCCGCCGCCCACCAGACATGATGCCCGGCCTGTAAACCCACCATGGGAGGGAAAATAATATTGCCCGCGCCGACAAACAGGGCGAAGGTCATAAAACCGAGTGCGAGGATATCGTTGAAGCGTAAACGCTGACTCATGGGATAGTGCCATGCCTGTTCGAAAAAGAAGAAATAAGTAAATCCTATGACGCTAGGGTCACTGAGGCCGTTTACCGCAATAAACGGCGCAATTTAAACGTTTAATGTGTTCCAAGGCAATAGACGAACGTCAATGCAGAGCTATCGCCTGAAAAAAAGCGCTAATGGCAGTGAATCATTTCACCTTTGTGGGAGTTTTCACGATAAATCAGCTGAACAAGATCAGATTAAACCTTAATCCACCCATAATAGAACAGTATACCTGCACGGGGCAAGCAGGCCCACCCCGGCGGGATTACCACGCGCGCTTTGATACATCCAGCACCAGGCGCAGTTTGTCCCACTGTTGCTGTTCCGACAGCTTATTGCCCTCCTCCGTGGAGGCAAAGCCGCACTGCGGGCTCAGACACAGCTGGTCCAGCGCAATATAACGGGTGGCTTCATGCAGACGGGTCAGTACCGCATCGGCGTCTTCCAGCTCGCCGCTTTTTGAGGTAATCAACCCCAGCACCGCCTGCTGATGACCAGGCCTGATAAAACGTAGCGGCTCAAAGCCACCGGCGCGATCGGTGTCATACTCGAGAAAAAAAGCGTCCACATTAACCTGGCCGAACAGTATCGGCGCCACCGGCTCATAGCCGCCTTCGGAAATCCAGGTCGAGCGGAAATTTCCCCGGCATACATGCAGGCTGATCACCATATCGTCGGGTTTGCCCGCCAGCGCCTGATTGAGCACTTGAGCGTAAATCTGCGCCAGACGCTCGGGATCTTCGCCACGTTCGCGGATCTGCCGCTGCTGATCCGTCGAGCACAGATAAGCCCACACGGTGTCGTCAAGCTGTAGATAGCGGCAGCCAGCGTCATAGAAGGCGCCGATGGCATCGTGCCACACCTGTGCCAAATCGGCGAAATAGTCGGCCAGATCGGGATAAACGTCGGCATCTATCGCGCCGCGACCGCCGCGAAAATGCATCACGCTCGGGCTGGGGATGGTCATTTTTGCCACGGCGTCGCCGGCGATACTGTGCAGAAAGCGGAAATCCTCCAGCATCGGGTGGTGGTTGAAGGCAATTTTGCCGGTCACCTTGATGCTGCGCGCCTTGGTCTGCACCCCGGCAAACTGTATTCCTTGATCGACATCGTATCCTTCCACTCCCTCCAATCCTTCAAAGAAGTCAAAATGCCACCAGGCGCGGCGAAACTCGCCGTCAGTGACCACTTGCAAACCCAGCTCCCGCTGTAGGGCGACAACCCGGGTAATTTCCCGATCTTCCACCGTGCGCAGCTGCGCGGCGCCGATCTCACCTTGCTGAAACTGACGGCGGGCATGCTTAATGGCGTCCGGCCGTAACAAGCTGCCGACCACGTCAGCGCGAAAAGGGGGTATATCTCGTTGCAAATTGTTAGTCATGGCATGGCTCCGATATCACGGCGGGGGCTAAGTGTCGCCCGAAAATGGGGGTTTGGTAATGGCGTCATTCCAACCGCAGACTCGCAGCTAACAACCTCATTACCTGGTAGTTTATCAGGTAAATAGTTGCGGACAGTTACTTAAGGACATCCAGACGTCTAATTACCATGACGCATGGTAACATGCGCCAAAGGGCGCGGCGGCGAGAAAATTTCACAGTAGATGAAATATATTCATATTCCATTTAATCCAATCCTATATCCTGCCGGGCCCGAAGCCGGACCGCCTCCGGCAGAGGTAGGTATCCCCCCTGTCGGGTGCGCTGTTGTCCTTGCGGTGATAAGATTTGATTCATAAAAGCGGCGATTAGCGGTTCCATCGGCTTATCCGGCGCTTTATTGATATACAGGTACAAATAACGTATTAGTGGGTACTTACCATCGCGTATCGCCGCCTCATCCGGCATAACCAGATGACCACGGTCGTCAGCTAGCGGGACGATACGCACTCCGGCGGTACGGAATCCCAAGCTGGCATAGCCGATGGCATTAGACGAAGCGGCTATCGCCTGCGCCACCGAAGCCGAGCCCGGCAGCTCGTTCACCGACGGCAACATATCCCCCGCGCATAACACGCGTTGGCGGAAAAAACCATAAGTACCCGAAGCCGAGTTGCGGCCATAACGCAACAAAACCCGCCCACGCCAGCCGCCACCGAGCCCAAGCTGATCCCAGCGCGCGATCGACGGCGTCTCACTGCAGTTGCGGGTGGAGGAAAAAATGGCATCCAGCTGGCGCAACGTCAGGGACGGCAGCGGATTATCCTGATTAACCACAATCACCAGTGCGTCCAGAGCCACCGGGATCGCCACCGGCGCGTAGCCGTAATGGCGGCGAAAGGCGGCGATTTCAGGCAACGTCATCTCGCGGCTCATCGGCCCGATTTGCGCGGTCCCCACCGCCAGGGCGGTGGCCGCGGCGGCCGACCCGGCCGCCTGGATTTGAATCCCGGCATCGGGATAATCACGGGTAAAGTCTGCCGCCCATAGGGTCATCATATTCGCCAATGTGTCCGAACCGCTGCTGGTAATGGTGCCGGGCAATACCGCCGGTGGACGCGCTCCGGCCACCGGGAGCAGCAGCAGCCAGAGCAGGCAACACCCGATTCGTACGGGATTGAGCATGAGGATTAAGCCGGTGGCTGGGTGATAGGGTGATTTTCCAATAAAAGGACCGGGACAATCAACCGGTTAGGCAGGGTAAAGACAAACCGGGTGCCCGCGCCCGGTTCGCTGATAATATCCAGCCTTGCGTCATGGTTGCCAAGCGCATGTTTAACGATGGCCAATCCTAATCCACTGCCCCCGGTCTGGCGTGAGCGGGCTTTATCAACCCGGTAAAAACGTTCTGTCAGCCGCGGCAAATGTTCCGGGGCAATGCCAGGTCCATTGTCGCTGACCTGAAACTGCGCCCCGGCGGAGGTCCGCTGCCAGCATACTTCGATACGCGTTCCGGCAGGGGTGTGGATCACCGCATTATAAATGAGGTTCGACATGGCGCTGCGCAGCTGCTCCTCGTTGCCGCGCACCTGTAGTTGTTCATTGATGCGGAATACGATATCGTGCCGCCCCTGGCTGAGCGCCCCCGCGCTTTGCTGCAGGCGTTTAAGAATGGCCGGAATATCGATGCGCTCATTGATTTCGCCCTGGGGCGCGGCTTCGATACGGGACAGCACCAATAATTGCTTCACCAGCCGCTCCATCCGCTGGGTCTGATCCTGCATGGTCTGGACGGCCTTGAGTCGCATTGCCTCATCCATATCCTGATCGTGCATCATTTCCAAATAACCCTGCAGTACGGTAAGCGGTGTGCGCAGTTCATGACTGGCATTGGCGAAAAAGTTACGTCTGGCGCCTTCAAGTTGGCGCATTTGCGTGACATCGCGGATCACCATTAATAACTGATCGTCGGTATAAGGCATGACCCGGAATTCCACATAGCGCTGATTGTTAAGCAGCAAGGTCAGCGGGCGCTGATAAGATTGGCTCTGGATATACTCATTAAATTCAGGATAGCGCAGCAGATTGAGAATATGCTGCCCATTATCTTCCGGCCAGCGAAACCCCAGTAGTTGCTGAGCCAGGCCGTTACACCAAAAAATATGCCCGTCTTCGGTAAGCATGACCAAGGCGTCCGGCAGGGTCTCCGCCCCGCTGCGAAAGCGTTTGAATAAGGTTGCCAATTCGCGCCGCCGCCGCCGATGACGCAATTGCATCTGATGAAGACCATAAAACAGTGGTTCCCACGAGCCCTTGCCCACGGGCGGCGTGCGGCGCAGATCCTGCCATAGCCAGCGAGATAGCCGCAGTTGATAGAAATAGTTCCGTATCAGCGCGCCCAGCAACGCCGCTGCCAGCAGCCAGCCGAGGTGTCCCACCAGCGCCGATAATATCAACGCCGGCAGGCAAAACAGCCCCAGCTCCAGCATCAATTTTCGCCAGGATAAAGGTTCTAGCACCGAGCGATCTCCTCTGATGCCGGGTTAATAGCGGGCCGAGAAACGGTAGCCAGTGCCCCGCACCGTTTGCACCATCCGATCGTGCCCGCCGGATTCCAGCGCTTTGCGCAGTCGACGAATATGCACATCCACCGTCCGGTCTTCCACATAGACATTCGTGCCCCAGACATGGTTGAGCAATTGCTCTCGACTATAGACCCGTTCTGGATGGGTCATGAAAAAATGTAGTAATTTAAATTCGGTCGGCCCCATATCCAACGCCAGCTCATTGGAAGTGACCCGATGCGATGAAGGATCCAGGCTCAATCCCTGTACCTCGATTTTATCCTCCACCGCCATGGGTGAAATCCGGCGCATTACCGCTTTAATCCTGGCCAGCAACTCCTTCGGGGAGAAAGGCTTGGTAATATAGTCATCCGCGCCGACTTCCAATCCACGGACCCGATCCTCCTCTTCGCCCCTGGCGGTCAACATCATCACCGGAATATCGCGGGTGAGGACCTCACGTCTCATGTGTTTAATAAATTGGATCCCCGAACCGCCGGGCAACATCCAGTCGAGCAAGACCAGATCCGGGAAAGGCTCCGCCATTAGGCCGACCGCGGCGCCGTAATCCTCGGCCTCTATCGGGTGGAAACCATTTTGTTCTAGGACGAAGCACACCATTTCTCGAATCGGCGCCTCATCTTCCACAACCAATATGCGTTTTGCCATTATTTTCCTGCCATTAATCTCTGCGGTTAACGTGCCCCGGCATTATGCGTCACTTTTATGACAGATTTATTAAAATCAGCGCTTCCTGCTA
>JAATGH010000243.1 GCA_015654745.1 Enterobacterales bacterium | reverse complement strand
TTGGCTGGATTTCCAGCAGCTGTTCGGGAGAGACGGCGGGGTAGTCCTGCGCGCCCTGGGGAATTTCTTCCTGCCGGGCGGGAATGGGAATCTGCGGGCCAAGGAAACGGGGCTCGCGCTTCATGATATAAAGATCCGCCAATGTGCCCAGCCGCGCGCCAATCTCGCGCATCCGCACCGAGAACATGTTTTTCGGGGAGGGGACCGCGTAGCACTGCGCCTGGATGCCCATATGCTGGGCGATGAACAGCGCCCGCTCACAGTGAAAACGCTGGGTGATAATCGTGAAATCGTTGGTATCGAATACCTTGCGGGTGCGGATAATCGAGTCCAGGGTACGAAACCCGGCATAGTCCAGCACGATATCCCCGGCGGGCATGCCGTGGGAAAGCAAATCCCGCCGCATGGTCACCGGTTCGTTGTAGCTTTGCAGCGCATTGTCGCCGCTTAACAGCAGGTAATCGGCCTTGCCGCTGTTGTAGACGTTAATCGCCCCCTGGATTCGGTAGAGGTAGTATTCGTTGATAACCCCGGTGCGGATATATTTGGCCGTGCCCAGTACCACTCCGACCTGGCGGTGGGGCAAAAGCCTTAAGTCTTCGTAAATATAGGGCGCGGTTTTCCAGCTGATCCAGCGATCCAAGCCGAACGCCGTAAACAGCAACACGCCCGCAATACCAATCAGGAAATATATCAGGCGCTTCCACATGCCGTAAGCCTTAACCGGATCCTGCTGCAATGTCATGCCCTCAGGCTACTTTACCTGTGAAGCTGAAGCAAGGAGCGTAACCGGTTGAAAGCCTTAAAGTCGGCAAATTGCGCTGCTGGCCGCAAAAAATGCGGAGCAATATCCTGCCGCCGACGCGGCCGTCAGGAGTGGGCGGGGGAGGACTCCAGTATCCGTAACGCCAGGGCCGCCGCGGAGGTGCGGTTGTCTACCGCCAGCTTGCGGAAAATCTGTTCCAAATGCTTGTTTACCGTGCGCGGGCTCAGTGAGAGTATCTGCCCGATTTCCCGGTTGGTTTTGCCTTTGGCAATCCAGGACATCACCTCCGATTCCCGCTGGGTAAGAGCAAAATGCCGGCGCAGAATGGCGCATTCGTCGTCCTTTTTTGCCGTTTCCTCAAGACGCAATAAAAGCTCGCCGTTGTCGGTGGTGCGCATAAGATGAAGGCGCAGCGGGAGCGCCAGGCCGGACAATACCAGCGGCTGGGAGGGAGCCGACCGCAGCCAGGCCAGTAGCCGGTTGACAAAGGGCCGGCTGAGGGTGAACTCCTTATCGCAACACTGTTCCAGCAGGCGATAGGAGTGCGGCGTCGCCCACAGCAGCCGGCCCTGTGGGCTGAAGGCGCAGGTGAGCTGTCCCACCGATTCAAGGGCGTTGTAGGCGCTGGAAGTGAGCTGCGAATTATGCAGATGGGTGCGCATCCGCGCCAGCAGCTCCTCAATGCGGATGGGTTTGATCACGTAATCCACCACGCCGATATCAAAGGCGTCCACCACATTGCGGGTTTCGCTCAGGCCGGTCATAAAGATAATCGGCGTATGGCGCAGGGTGGGATTGAGGCGCAGGCGCCGGCTGGTTTCAAATCCGTCCAGATGGGGCATCATGGCATCCATCAAAATGATATTCGGCACGATTTGTTGGGTAATCGACAGCGCCTGGCTGCCTTCAAGGGCCACCAATACGGTAAAACCGGCATTATCCAGGTTGTCGTTAAGCATGCTGACGGTGTTGATATCGTCGTCGACAATCAGCACCGTCGGCTTGTCAGCGGAGGACATCTTCTTTCTCCAGTAAGGCTAATTCCGTTACCACCGATTCAAAACGGAAACGGCTGGCCAGCAGATCCAGGTTTTCGGCGCTGGGGGGGGTGACCTTGCCTTGGGCCGTCAATTGCCGCAGCCGCTCGCGAAACCCTTTGGCATACCCTAGGCGCGCCAGGCCGATAAGCTCTTGGTACTCGTTATCATCCAAACGGTTATTGCCCGCGGGAAGAAGAGGCGACACCTGTTCATCCAGACGGTGATTGCCCGCCGGAGGGGGCTGCGACGCCGATTTATCGGTTTCCCTGATCCAGTCGATACGCAGCAGCGAGCCGATGTTATCCAGCAGCAGCGACATTCGCAGGGGTTTGGTTTGAAAACGGATTTCTCCCCGCTTTTTGATCTGCCGCCATTTCCCTTCGTCCGCCTCGGCGGAAATCATCAGCACCGGCTGTTCCCTTCCTTCGGCCCGCAGGTGATTGAGCAGTTCCCAACCGTTCATTACCGGCATCGCCACATCCAGTAAAAACAGGTCCACGGCGGTGTGGCCCAGCTGTGCCAGGCACACAGACGCGCTCTCGGCCACCAAGACCTCGAAACCCAGCGGCGTCAGCATGTCGGCCATCAGCCGGCGATGGGCATCGTCGTCGTCCACCACCATCAGCCGTTTGGCCGGTCCGCGGTATTTGACGATGCGCCGGGGCACCGAGGGCAGATAACCGCCGGCATTTTGGCTCGACAACATCAGGCTCAAGGTAAACGTCGTGCCGGCGCCGGGAATGCTTTCCACCTGCAAATCGCCCCCCATCACGTAGGTCAACAGCCGGGTGATGGTCAAACCCAGCCCGGTACCGGCGCGGCCCCCGCGCTGCGCGACCCGCTCGAAGGGGCGGAAAATGCGTTCCAGGTTGACGCTGTCGATACCGACGCCGGTATCGTGGATGGCAAAAAACGCCACTTCGCTGCGATACTTGAAATCCAGCGTGACCGTGCCGCTGTCGGTGAACTTGATGGCATTGGACAACAGGTTGATCAGGATTTGCCGTAGCCGGTTTT
>JAATGH010000324.1 GCA_015654745.1 Enterobacterales bacterium | reverse complement strand
ATGTTTAGGCTAAGGGACTCCATACATATTTTGGGTGTTTATAAACAAACTTTCAGCTCTTTCAGCGTTAGCTTGTGTATTGCAAGTAGCGGCAGGTTCCGCTTCCGCAGGTGAAAGCACCGTTACCGCGGGTTATGCCCAAGGTGATATGCAGGGCGTTATCAATAAAGCATCCGGGTTTAACTTGAAGTACCGTTACGAAATGGACGGCACTGAACCTTGGAGCGTAATAAGCTCGTTTACTTACCTGGAAAAAGATCAGGCTGATAAAGGGTTTTACCAGAAAGGCCAATATTACGGCATAACCGCCGGTCCGGCTTACCGTATCAATGACTGGGCCAGCATTTACGGCGTGGTTGGTATCGGCGCGGGCAAATTCACTGACAATCGTCAAACCGGTGGTGATAAAAGCGGCTTTAGCGATGTTGGCGTATCTTACGGTGCCGGCCTGCAGTTCAATCCTATAGAAAATGTTGCACTTGACGTTTCCTATGAACAAAGCCGTATCCGCAGTGTTGATGTCGGCACCTGGATTGCCGGTGTGGGTTACCGCTTCTAATTACGGTTATAGGGCCTGACGGGCGCCTTGCCTGTCGGCCGTATGATGAAGGGCATGGCTAAAAACATCAGCCATGCTTTTTTCAATCTCCGCACCGCCCGCCAAACGCAGCATGTTATACCCATTACGCGCCAACGCTTCCTCCGTTACGCCTGGTTCAACATCCCTTATCTCAACCGAAAGCCAACGTACCGGCACCTTGGCCATTGGTGGCGGAATTTTTTTTGCCAAATTGACGCAACCGCATACAGAGAGAGCAATCTTGCAGCGGAGTGTGGCATAATGTGGGTAATGTCACGTTTTTTAATGAAGAGTGCCTCTTTTGCTAATCTGTAACAACATCACTATGCAGTTCGGTAGCAAGCCGCTATTCGAAAATATCTCCGTTAAATTCGGCGGTGGCAACCGCTATGGCCTGATCGGCGCCAACGGCTGCGGTAAGTCAACCCTGATGAAGATCCTTGGCGACGATTTAGTCTCCAGTGCCGGCCACGTTGCTCTTGACCCCAATGAGCGTCTGGGTAAACTGCGCCAGGATCAGTTTGCCTTTGAGCAGTATACGGTACTGGATACCGTGATCATGGGCCATGCCGAACTCTGGGCGGTGAAAGAGGAGCGTGACGGTATCTATGCTATGGCCGATATGACCGAACAGCAGGGCTACCGCGTGGCGGATCTTGAAGTACTCTACGGGGAGATGGATGGCTATACCGCGGAGGCTCGCGCCGGTGAACTCCTGCTGGGCGTCGGTATCCCTTTGGAACAGCACTATGGCCTCATGAGCGAAGTGGCGCCGGGCTGGAAGCTGCGCGTATTGCTGGCGCAGGCGCTGTTTGCCAACCCTGATATTCTGCTGCTCGACGAACCGACCAACAACCTGGACATCAATACCATCCGTTGGCTGGAACAGGTGCTCAACGATCGTAACAGCACTATGGTCATTATCTCCCATGATCGGCACTTCCTGAATATGGTGTGCACCCACATGGCGGATCTGGACTATGGCGAGCTGCGGATCTATCCCGGCAACTACGATGACTACATGACGGCTTCCACCCAGGCGCGGGCACAGCTTATGTCCGGCAACGCCAAGAAAAAAGCGCAAATTGCCGAGTTGCAATCCTTTGTCAGCCGTTTCAGCGCCAACGCGTCCAAATCCCGGCAGGCTACCTCCCGCGCGCGTCAGATTGAAAAGATCACCCTCGACGAGGTCAAAGTCTCCAGCCGTCAAAATCCGTTTATTCGCTTTGACCAAGATAAAAAATTATTCCGCAATGCGTTGGAAATTCAGCAGTTGACCCAAGGCTATGAAGGCCAGCCGGTGCTGATCAGCAAAATGAATCTGATGCTGGAAGTCGGCGAAAAAATGGCGGTGCTGGGCGCCAACGGTATTGGTAAAACCACCTTTCTGAAAACGCTGGTGGGCGAGCTGGCCCCGGTGAGCGGTACGGTTAAATGGTCCGAGAACACCAGTATCGGCTATTACGCGCAGGATCATGCCAGTGAATTCGTCGATAACCTGACGGTGTTTGACTGGATGAGCCAATGGAAGCAGCCCAGCGACGATGAACAGGCGGTACGCAGTATTCTTGGCCGCCTGCTGTTTAGCCAGGACGATATCAATAAACCGGTGGGCGTGTTATCGGGCGGTGAAAAAGGCCGTATGATGTTCGGCAAGCTGATGATGGAAAAACCCAATATCCTGCTGATGGACGAACCTACTAACCATCTCGACATGGAATCCATTGAATCACTGAACTCGGCGCTGGAGTTGTATCAGGGCACGCTGATTTTCGTTTCCCATGACCGTGAATTTGTCAGCTCGCTGGCCACGCGTATCCTCGAATTTACGCCGGAAAAAATCATCGATTTCAGCGGCAATTATGAGGATTACCTGCGTAGCCAGGGGTTGAATTAATCGAGTCCACGTTCGCCGGCGAGTCACATTGGAACACAGCCTAGGTCCGATCGCCGCCGCACACTTCGCAGTGGGGGTCGGGTTTTAAGGTTAATTCCCGAAACTGCATCGCCATGGCGTCATAGATTACCAGCCGGCCCCGGGGCCGGCTGCCAAATGCGGTCAGCACTTTGATGGCTTCCATCGCCTGCAGGGAGCCTAT
>JAATGH010000139.1 GCA_015654745.1 Enterobacterales bacterium | reverse complement strand
GCGGGTTTGCCCTGCTGGCCGCCGACGCGCTGATGGAGCGCTTTCATGGAAAAGCGCACATCATCCAGGCCTGGGGCGACCTGAACGAGCCGGAACAGGCTGGCAGGATGATTATCGACTGCAATATGAATTTGCCGCTGCTGTACTGGGCCAGCGAACAGACCGGCAATCCCCGTTTTGCCGCGGCGGCAGAGGCGCACGTTCGTCAGGCGGCGCGCTATCTCGTCAGGCCGGACGCCTCCACTTGGCATACCTATTATATGGATACGCTCACCGGTGAGCCGCGCTACGGCAATACGCAGCAGGGTTACGCCGATGGCTCATGCTGGGCGCGCGGGCAAGCATGGGGTATCTATGGCTTTGCGCTGAGTTACGTTTATACCGGCAATCGTGAGTTTGTCGAGCTATCAGCGCGGCTGGCCAACTACTTTCTTAACCGACTGCCTGAGGATGGGGTGTGCCACTGGGATCTGGCGCTGCTGGGAACGGATGCCTATCGCGACAGTTCGGCGGCGGCTATCGCGGTGTGCGGGCTGCTGGAGTTGGCGAAACACCTGCCGGTGACCGATCCGGACCGTGCGGCGTATGAGCACAGGGCGCTGCACATGATGCTGTCTTTGACGGAACGCTATCTGTCAAATGACGAGGATGTCGGTAACGGCCTGTTAAAACATGCTGTCTATCATTTAGCCGACGGCAAAGGCGTGGATGAATGCTGCAGCTGGGGCGACTACTTTTATGTGGAAGCGTTAGTACGTCTGACCAAGGTATGGCAGTTGTATTGGTAATATTAAATATAATTGAATGATAAGAGAGTGAGACATGTCCTCCTTGAACAATATAATCGAGACCAGCCAATCCGTCATTGGCCCGTGTTGCGCTGATTTTGCCGTGGAATATGCCTTATTGGTGAAGGATAAATTCTACGTGGCATATTATGATGCCGAGCATTGCATTACGGTTGCCAGCCGCGCGCCTAGTGATAAAAATTGGCTTATCAGCCATCCGCAAGGTGAATGGCTTGAAGATAAAAAACGCTATATGCACCAAACCGACTTTGACAGTCATAATTATCTTACGCTGGCGCTGGATAATCAGGGACATCTCCATTTATCGGGCAATATGCATAAAGATAAAATGGTCTGGTTTCGCTCGACCCAAGCCTATGATATCCACTCTTTGGTCCAACAGCCGATGACCGGCGAACGTGAAAACAGCGCGACCTATCCGCTGTTTTTTAACGGCCGCTCAGGCGAGCTATTGTTCCGTTATCGGGATGGCGAAAGCGGCAACGGCGATGATATCTATAATCGTTGGAACGATAGACACCAATGCTGGCAAAGATTGCTGGAACAGCCTTTGCTTAGCGGGCAGGGATTGCGCAACGCCTATGCGCGTCTGCCCGTATTCGGACCTGATGACCAGTGGCACATGATCTGGATGTGGCGGGATACGCCGCATTGTGAAACCAATCATCATTTGAGCTATGCGCGCAGTCCGGACCTGCTGAACTGGTATCGTCATGACGGGCAGCCCTTGCCTCTGCCCATCACGCTAAATGATGGCGATATCGTCGATCCGGCGCCGGTGGGGCAAGGTCTGATCAATATGAGTCAACATCTCGGCTTTGATAGCCATGGCCGGGCCGTGATCACCTGGCATCGTTACGATGACGCGGGTCGTTCCCAAGCCTGGATCGCGCGGTCGCAAGGTCGGCATTGGCGGGTCAATCAGCTTAGCGATTGGCATTTTCGCTGGGATTTCAAAGGAATGGGTTCTATTGCGCCCGACGTCATTCTCTCGGCGGCTCATCCCGAGCGGGGCCAACTGGTGGTGAGGTTCCAACTGAGCGACGGCCGTAGCGGCGCATGGGAGGTGGATGAAGACACCCTGACCGTGACGCGGACGCGTTCAGATCCGGCCCTGCCGTTGCCGCCTGACTATTATCAGTGTCTGCAGCGGCTCCATCCCCAGGCGGCGGTGCAAATTATCCCTGAATTGTACCAATCTGCGCCACGCCATTTCTTGCGTTGGGAAGCCTTGCCGATACAACGCGATATTGCGTCGGGTTTTCACCTTCCACCCAGTCAATTATCGGTGATCAGCCTGACCGCGGATACTGTCAATAAGGACTAAACGATGTCACTGCCTGCTGCAAATAAGTCTGCTTATATGCGGATTAGCCTCTGTCTATTTCTGTACTATTTCGCATGGTCAATCAGTTGGTCATTCCTGGCCATTTGGCTGGGCGATAGCATTGGTTTTACCAGTACGCAAATAGGCTATACGTTATCAGTAAATGCATTATTTGCCCTGATGATAAAACCGATATTTGGGTTTGTCATGGATAAGCTGGGGTTGAACAAGTCGCTGCTGATTGCCGTGGCGCTGGCGTCGGTGCTGGCGGCGCCCTTTTTTATCTATGTCTATCAGGCGCTGTTAACCACTCATATGATTTTAGGCATCATTGTTGGTGGACTCTACCTGGGCACTGCCTATTTGGCGGGAGTGCTGGTATTTGAATCCTATGCCGATCGTTACGCGCGCGCTTATAGTTTTGAATTTGGGCGTGTGCGTATGTGGGGATCGCTGGGTTGGGCTATCGCCTCCATATTTTCCGGACAGCTGTTCAACCTCAATCCGCATATTAATTTCGGGATTACCTCATCAGTCGCTATTTTGGTGCTATTGATGCTACTCACGCTGAAAACCAGCGGTGAAGGGATCAATTGGCAAGCGGTAAACGAAGCCAAAAAAGAAAAGGTCAATCGTAAAGACGTTCGATTACTGTTCCAGCATGCGAGCTTCTGGGTCTTGATGTTATTTTATGGTGGCGTTATCTGGATGATGCAAAGTGCCGAACAGCAATTTCCGCGTTATTTTGTGACTTTTTTTCCCAGCCGGCAGGCCGGAAACGCCGTCCTGGGATATATGGGGTTTGCGCAGTCGGCCTGTGAATTTGTGTTGATGTTTTCCATTCCTTTTTTGATCAATCGGGTCGGCGCCCGCAACGGTCTGCTCTTAGCCGGATTTGTCATTGGAGCACGTCTTATTCTCTCAGGTTTTGCAACGCAAACATGGATGATTGTCATCATTAAGCCGTTTTACGGTTTAGAAATGGCATTGTTACTGGTCTCGATTTTTAAATTCCTGGCCGAAAATTTTGATAAACGTCTCACCGGTACCATTTATATGCTCTTGGGCTGTTTTAACTACCTAGGGATCACGGCTATTAATCCCTTGGCGGGATATTTTTATGACAAATACGGCTTTGCTAAAACATATATTATTATGGGGGCGCTGGCGTGGGTCATTACCTTGGTGGGGATAAGGTTTTTGGGAAAACAAGCCAAAATGGTGGTCGCGGCTACCGAAAATAGTGAATTAGCGCATCTGCCTGGAAAGAGCTGATTTAACCATAAGTGATTAATGTCATGGATTGGGCGGGCCTTATGGCCGTCCTCCCAGTCCCTCTTTCCGGGCGAGCGCAGCGTCATGCCGAAATGATGAGCACGCCGTGTTAGTTCTGACGAAAGCGTCCGGCGAAAGATTCGGCAATCGCCAGTATGGCCGCGTGTACCGGGCCACAGGTAATGCTCGGGATCACCGAGGCATCGACCACATAACCGTTGTCGAGACCGTGAATGCGTAGCCGCCCATCAACCACCGAGTCCTGGGCGGTTTTACCCATCTGGCAGGTGCCTACCGGATGGTGGTGGGTAATCACCGCCCGGGCGATAAAATCGGCGAGCGCGGCGTCGTCCTGCACGGATTCTCCCGGTAGCCACTCCTTTTCCCGCCACGCGCCGAGCGCCGCGTCATTGCCGATCTGGCGGGCAATTTTCAGTGCTTTAACAAAGGTCCGGCGATCCTGTTCGGTCTGCAGATAGGCGGGGTCGATTCGTAACTTGTCGCTGCTATGGGCGCCGGTGAGCGTGATCTGGCCACGGCTGGTCGGCCGCGTGACGCCGCACAGCAGGGTATAGGTGGAACCGGGTTCGGGTTGGGGGAACGTCGGGGCGACGGAGGGCGCGCAGACGCAGCCGAGGACAATATCGGGTTGCGCATCGCGCCGGGTGATATCCGCTGAGTGCAGGTACATCAGCGACTCGGAGTGCTGCAAGCGCGTTTTGCCGATGGGCTGACGTGCCAGCCAGACATTACCCGCCGCCAGCAGGTGATCGTGTAGATTTTTACCTACCAGATCAAGCGGCAGCTGACAGACGATTCCATGCGCTTCCAGTTCACTGGCGCAACCCACACCGGAGCGCATCAACAGCGCGGGGGAGGCTAACGCGCCGGCGGCCAGGATCACCGTATCCGCCGATAAGGTGTGTGCTTCGCCGGCAATGGTGCAGGCAACACCGGCGATGTTACTGCCTTTAAGCAGCAGCGTTTCCACCTGTGTCCGTAACAGCAGGGTCAAATTGCGGCGTTCACGCGCCGGTTTCAACCAGGCATCGGCGGCGGAAACGCGCTTGCCGTCACGGATTGTCAGCGCATTTGGCGCGACGCCGCACAGTAATCCGGTATTATGATCGCCCAGCCAGGGCGCGCCCTGATTCAGTCCGGCCTGCATATAGCTTTTTACCAGTGGATGCACTTCCGCGTCCGGAAGCCAGACGTCCAAGGGGCCATCGACGCCATGTACCGCACTGGCGCCATTGGAAAAATGCTCGCTTTTGATAAACCACGGCAGCAGGCCCTGCCAAGACCAGTTTTCATCGCCGGTCACCTGAGCCCAGGCGGCAAAGTCATCCTGATGGCCGCGTACATGCGCCATGGCATGCAGACAGCTGGAGCCGCCAACGATACGGCCGCGCGGCCAGGGATGGATGCGATTAGCGGTACCGGCCTGCGGTAACGTCGCGTATTGCCAATCATAATCTCGTCCCTGGATCAGCGGCCACATATCGGGTTTGGCTATATCCGGATCGGTGGGCCATTCACCCGTCTCAAGTAGCGCAACCTGACAATCGGCATTTTCAGAGAGACGGGACGCCAGTACGGAACCTGCGGAACCACCACCAACGATCAGTACATCAAAATGACGCATACCTATCTCCTATGACCGGTGGGCTCAGGCGTAATCCTTCTTGGAAGGCGCAAAACCCAAGCGACTGATGATTTTTTCCTGTACCACCGCCAGGTGTTGCCACATTGCGCGCTCGGCGCCGTCGGAATCGCGATTGGCAATGGCATCGGCAATCACATGGTGTTCACGGTCGCGCTGTTCGATACGATCATGCGTGGTTTCCTCGTCGCTTTGCGCAAAGCGTAGGCGGCTATCGCTGGCGACCTGATTCAATAACACGAACAGTTCACTGACCAAACTGTTGCGCGAACCGATGGCAATCGTCCGGTGGAAACGCTGGTCGGCTTCGCTCGGCGTAAGGTCATCCGGCGTACTGGCCGCGGCCTTAATGGCGGCAATTTCTTCCGGCGAGGCGCGTAACGCCGCCAACCGCGCCAGCGCCGGTTCCAGCATCATGCGCATTTCCATGACTTCCAGCGGATTGGTAGAGCGCACCAAATCGCTGCCGATAAAGTTGCTTACCGCATCCTTCCCGCCATCACCGCGACCTTGGGGTTTGACCAGCGGGAGTTTGGCTTTTGGCGCGCTGATGCGGCGGCCGGGCCGCGCGAGCGGTATCTCGCCACGTTCGCGCATCAGCTGCAGCGCTAAACGCAACAGATGGCGTTTAATATTCAGTTTTTCGGCCAGCACGCGCTCCGCGGGTAACATCCCTTTCGCCGGCAACAGTTTTTTGATCTCACTGGCAAGCTGCTCCAGCTTCTCGTGCTGTTTCTCCTTGACCGGTGATCGCTCCGTCATTGCGGATTTAATGGTTGTCATGAGGCAGTCCTATCAGTTTTTTTAGTTCCCGGCATAGTGGGTAGGAGGCGGCGTGGTTTTGCCATGCCATGAAACGATAAAAATGGTTATCTAAAAATATGATTAAAAACATATAAATAAGATATACATTGCACACCTTGGCCGCAGGCCGATGCCGTTTTTATGTATCATAACCGAAAACCGGTACTGATAAAACCATTTATGAATTGGTTGATTTTTAAGGTTGCGAGACATACTGTGAAACCCTCCGACAAATGAACTGTGAGGTCATGATGCGTTCCGCTTTTGCCTATCCGTTGTTTACCCTGACTACCGGCCCGGTTGATGTCTATCCGGCGGTTTCCCGTGCCCTGTCGATGCCGGTCTGGTACGACTATGACCCGGCGTTTCAGGCCTGTTTTGAACGCGTCAGCCTGAAAGCCGCGCAGGCGCTGCAGTCTTCCACACCACCGCTCATCTTGCAGGGGGAGCCGGTACTGGCGCTGGAAGCGGCGGCCGCGTCGCTGATCGGCGCCGAGGATAGCGTGCTGAACCTGGTCTCCGGAGTCTATGGCGCCGGTTTTTCCGACTGGGCGCGGCGTTATACATCGCAGGTGGATGAATTGCGGGTTGCGTTTAACCAGGCGATCGATCCCGTGGCGGTCGACGTATGGTTAAGCCGCCATCCGCAGGTCACCATTGTGACGGTCTGTCATCATGATACGCCCTCGGGCACCCTGAATCCGCTGGATGACATTGGTCGGGTAGTGAAAAAACACGGTAAATTACTGCTGGTGGATGCGGTTTCCTCCTTTGCCGGCGTAGCGGTCACGGCGGCGAGTTGCCAGGCCGACCTGTTTATCACCGGACCGAATAAATGCCTGGGGTGCCCGCCGGGATTAAGCCTGGTGGCGGTATCCGATGCCGCCTGGCTGAAAATGGAGGCCAATGCCTCCGCGCCGCGGGCTTCGGTACTTAGCCTGCTTGACTGGCGTGAAGCTTGGTCAGCGGAAAAACCGTTCCCCTATACCCCGTCGGTGGCGGAAATTAATGCGCTTGAAGCGGCGCTCGATGGGTATCTGCGGGAGGGACCGGAGCAGGTCTGGGCACGGCATGCGTTAACCGCGCGGGTATTTCGTGCCGGCGTGCGGGCACTCGGCCTCAGTTTGTGGGCGGCGGATGAAAGCATCGCTTCGCCGACGGCAACCGCCGTACGGGTGCCGGAGGGCGTGAATGAAGAACAATGGCGACTGCGCGCGCGCGCGGCTTACGGGGTGATGTTCTCCGCGGGACGCGGCGAGACCCTAGGTAAAGTGCTGCGCGTCGGCCATATGGGGCCTACCGCGCAGCCCATGTTCGCCATTATTGCGCTTGCCGCGCTGGCGGGAGCGCTTAACCAATTACGTCAACCCCAGTTGGATATCGGGGCGGGTATCGCGGCCGCAATGGTTGTGATGGGCTAAGGAGCATACTGGCGTCATGGCCGCCGGGCATTATCGCCCGGCGCTGATTACCCTGGAATGTCGCTTAGCGCGCGCCGCGAATATAGGGCGCGCCAAGCGCGGCCGGTAGGCTGGCGCGACGACCAAACAGTAGTAGCACCAGCATCACGGTAATAAACGGCAGCATCTGAATAACATCGGTGGGGACATCGACGCCTAGAACCTGTAGCGCGGTGGTCATCGACAGGCAGCAACCGAACAACAGGGCGCCGGCCAGTACCCAGAGCGGTTTGCCTCGGGCCAGCATCGCCAGCACAATGCCGATAAACCCATTGCCTTGGGTCATAAAGGGCACAAATATCCCGGCACCGATCTGTGACATAAAGGCGCCGCCCAGACCGGCGAATAGTCCGGTGATCACCACCGCCAACGTGCGTGTGCGCAGTACATTAACGCCGGCGGCATCCAGCGCCGCCGGTTTATCGCCGGCCGCCTGCAGATACAAACCGGCCAGCGTAGCGCGATAGATAATGGCAAATAGCGGCACCGCCAATACCGCCAGATAGACAATCAGCGGCTGGCTAAACAACACCTGACCCACTACCGGTATCGCGCTGAGACCGGGAATTGACCAGCTTTCGACATTTCCCAGCCGTGGATAGGTGCGGCTGAACTGGAAGTAGTGCAGCAATGCCGTGGCGCCTTCGGCGCCCAGCGTAATGGCAATCCCCACCACAATCTGGTTTAGCCGCCATCCTACGCACAGCAGCGCCATGAGTCCGCCGGTCAGCGCACCGGCCAAACCGCCCGCCAGTATCCCCAAGCCCATCGAATGGCTTTGCCATGCGATGTAGAACCCAAGGTAAGCGCCGCTAAGCATCATACCTTCAAGACCGATATTCAGCACTCCGGCCTTTTCCGAGAGCTGTTCGCCGAGACCCGCCAGCAGCAGCGGCACGCCGGCGGTGATGGCGCCCAGCAGCAACGATGTAAGAAAACCAACCGTAAACAGATCCATACTATCCTCGCGATTTTTGTCGTTGACGCTGCTCGACACATTCGGTCAATCCCAACACCAGCATGAGTACGGCAATGGTAACCAGTGTGAAATGATTGGGAATATCCATGCGACGCGCCGCGCTTTCACTGCCAATCGACAGCATGGAAAACAGAAAGATAAAGGCAATGGCGCCGAAGCCGTTAAAGCGTGCGAGAAATACCAGCGGCACCACCACCAGACCGTAGGCGGGATTCCAGTCGGCGCGCACATTGCCCTGTACCCCAACAATGTCTACTGCGCCGGCCAGCCCGGCAAGCGCCGCCGAGAGAGCGAATACCAGAAGCGTCAGCAGGCTCACCGGGATGCCGGCATGGATCGCCGCCTGGGGATTTGCGCCGACAACGCGCAGTTGCAGGCCGAAAGCGGTGCGCGTCATCATCCAGTGCACCACCAGAACCGCCAGCAGGCCAAGCAGTAAACCACAGGAAATATTGCTGCCAAACAGCATCGGCAAGCGGTCGTCCCACGGCAAGGTCCGGGTTTGCGGGACGGTGGTATCGGGATCAAAAAACACCAGTTTCACCAGCACATTCGCCAGCGAAATACCTAAAAACGACATCATCATGGTAGTGATGATTTCATTGATGTTCTGCCAGGCTTTTAGCAGACCGGGCAACAACGCCCAGATGCCGCCAACCGCCGCCGCCGCCAGCATCGCCAGCGTCAGCGTCAGCCATACCGGGGCGCCCCAGCCGATCAACTCGGGTGCTATTGCCGATGAAGTCACCGCGCCGAGCAGGAACTGTCCGTCGCCGCCGAGGTTCCACAGTCCGGCGCGAAAGGCCACAATTAAACTGGCCGCAATCAGCAACAGGGGGCCCATGCGCGTTAACGTCGCATCCAGCCCTGATGCGGTCAGAAGACCCTTGCGAACGATAAAACCGTAATACGCCAGCGGGTTTACCCCCATCATCAGCAGCAGGCCGCCGGTGATGAACAGCGCAATCAGCAGCGGCACCACCGAATAGGCGAGCCGCGGGAGCCATGGCGCTAACCACGCCGGGCGCGTGATGACGACGGCGGCGATGCCGTTTGGTCCGGATTGACTACTCATCATTGTACCCCACTCATCAATTCACCCACGCGCGCACGGGCGGCGGGATCGTTGTCAACTATGCCGACAATCCGGCCTTGCGACATCACGGCAATGCGATCGGCCAGTTCAATAATCTCTTCCAGGTCGGTGGAAATCAGCAGCACCGCGCTCCCCGCCTCGGCGGACTCGCGGATGCGGCGGCGCGTGGAGCGCGTATTCTGCAGATCCAGTCCGTAGGTGGGTTTGGAAAAAATGACCGCATGCGGCGTGTCGCCCAGCTCGCGCGCCAGCACCGCTTTTTGGATATTGCCGCCGGAGAGCTTGCCGATCGGGGTGTCCGGCCGCGGCACGCGAATGTCATATTCGCGGATGCGCGCATTGCTCCAGTGGGTGATCTCCGCCGATTGTTCAATTCCGTTACGCCAGAACGGTGCATCGCCGATCTGCTTTAACAGCAGGTTGGTGGCGACCGGAAAAGTGCCTACCGTGCCTTCGCCATGGCGATCATCCGTGACATAGCGTAAGCCCCGACGGCGCCGTTCGCCGATGGAACAACTTTCGATCGATTCACCGTCGAGCCAGATACGGCCACCGCTCAGCGGGCGCTGGCCGGCAATGGCCTCAGCCAACTGCTTCTGGCCGTTGCCATCAATACCGGCTACGCCGATAATTTCACCAGGACGAATGCGCAGCTCAACCCGGCTGACCGGCACCAGGCTATCAGCGACGTCCAGCGCATGGATTTCCAGTACCGGTTTCATCTCATGCCGACAACTGCTTTGACGCGCGCCGCCGTTCGCTTCGCCGGTCAATGCCGGATCAAGATTAAACATCAGTTGCACCACCTGCCGGGTCGCCTCTTGACGATGCAGGGTTCGCAGGACATCCGGCGCAATTTCTCCCACTTTACGACCAAGGCGCAGTACGGAGATACGATCGCCCCAGTCCAGCGCCTCATTTAGTTTGTGCGTAATAAACACCACCGCCAAATCCTGCGCCACCAGCCGGCGCATCAGCTGTCCCAGTTCGCTGGCGTTTTGCGGCGTCAGCATAGCGGTGGCTTCATCAAGAATCAGCACCCGGCTGCCGCGCAGCAACGCGCGGACAATTTCCGCTTGCTGTTGTTCTCCCAGCGATAACGAACCGGCTGGCGCATAAGGATTGACGTTTACGCCAATCTCCTCGCTGACGCGCCTGATTTCCGTCGCCATCTGGTTACGGCGCGGTCGCGTCCACCAGCGCGCACCCAGCGCGAAGTTATCAACCACCGTCAGCGAGGGCACCATCATCGAATGTTGAAAGACGGTGCCAATACCCAAATCCAGCGCCCGCTGCGGCGAATTAATCGCCTGTGTTACCCCCGCCAGCTGAATGGTGCCTTCATCAGGCTGCAACAGGCCCGCCAGCATGCTGACCAGGGTGGATTTCCCGGCACCATTTTCCCCCAGTAACACATGGACTTCGCCAGGCCACAAGGCAAAGTCCACCCGATCGTTGGCCACAATGCCGGGAAAACGCTTGGTTATCTGCTGTACCGACAGGATGGGTGGTGATGTAGCATTATTTAGGGTATAAAACCCTGACTCGCACATTATGATTTACCGGCGTTTAATAAATCATGCAGAGATTTGGCATCGTATTGTGCCGGTATTTTAATTTTTCCGGCAATAATCTGTTCTTTAACCTGATTGACTTTTTGCCAAACGTCATCCGGAATATGAGACGTTTTTAGTAGACTAATTGAACCATCGGCTAGCGATGTGGAATAGTTATGGCTGCCATATTTATCGGCTTTTAAGTCGCTAATCATGGCGGTAAATACCGGGGTTAAATTCCATAAGACGGAACTTAATAAATTACCTTTATCAATTTTTGATTTATCACCCACCACATCGATAAAATATACTTTGCCGCCGTCCGCGGCTTTGGCGGTCTCCACCGCTTGCAGCATGCCAAAGCTGGAGCCATTACCCTGACCAAAGATGATATCCGCGCCCGCGGCAATCACCGAGGCGGTGACGCGTTTGCCGCCGGCAGCGTCGCTATAGGCGGCCGGACCGATCACCGCGTAGCGAATGTTAACCCCGGGTTTGGTGGCGCGAGCGCCGCGAATAAAGGCGTTGGATTGCGCATTCCACGACGGCGGTTCGCCGGAGACGACGATGCCCAAGGTGCCGCTGCGCGTCATTGTCGCGGCTAGCGCTCCGGCCAGATATGCGCCTTCATGGCCGCTAACGGTATAGTCCGCCACTTTGCCGGCTTTCAGGGATGCGGGGCTGTCGGTCACCGCAACCGCCACCTTGCTCTGCAAACCGATTTCGGGCGCCGCCTGGTTGTAGCCGCTGGCATGGGCAATAAGCAACTGGGCGCCATCATCAATCAGATCGCGCATGGTTGGACGCACATCGCCATAACCCAGGTTCTCCGCCACCATCACTTTCACGCCCTCTTTGGCGCCGGCGGCTTTGGCGGCGTCAATACCTTGTTGATTCCAGCCAAAGTCGGTTCCCGGTTCCGGGCTTAAAATAGCGATCGATTTAATTTCAGTAGCATGGCTGACGGCACAAAAAAATAAACTAACCACCAGTGAACAACGCCTATTTCGCCAATTTCTCATCATCATTGTTTCCTCATTAAAATTATTATTGACATTGTCTTAAATTAATTAAATTTTATGTTCATCATTTCATTCCTTCCTTCCTTGTTTTTTGGAGTCGCTATGCGAATTAGTCGATTGTTTATTTTTGCCGTTATTTTTTCATCCCCTCTGGTGGCACAGGAAACGCTGCATGTCGAACGGGGGACGCAAGGACTCGATAAATTCGTGATTACGGTTGACAACCAGGGGACGCAGACATTGTCGTGCGAAGTGGCTACCGCGCACTGGTATTCGGTGGCGCTGGGCGACATAACGCCGGGACATACCCTGCATACCGCCTTGTGGAAAAACCGACGTAGTGGCGAAGTGTTTATTCTTAATCAGCTGCAGGATCGCATGCCGGTGCAGCGCTTCTGGTGCGGTCAACGTGATAATAGCTGGCAGACCCGCTATCAGTTCATGCTGCCCGATCGGCGCCGGCAACGCCCGTATTCCCGCCGGTTTGCCTGCCGTGAAACGACGAACGGCACCGAGTGTCGACTCGCAATCTGATGAAGTAGACTTTGTTCCCGCCATCATCCCCTCCGCGCTTAGTCAATTAACGGAATGAAACAGCGTAATGACGTGCTTACGCTGTTCAGGTCGCCGCCGTAACACCCAGATGCATTTCATTAAGCTATCGGCATAATCAATATGCAACCAATTTTTTTGGTTGATCCATATCGTTTGGTTATCATAGGGCGAAAGGTCATAGACTTTTCTACTGGCTGTCGCTGACCGCTGGCGGCATCGGCTTATGGATTAATAGGGAAGTATTTTTATAATAATCTGTTAAATATAGATATAATATGAATTTATTAGACGTGCCGACGCCTGGTTTTGCACTGCCGCAGGGCTGATTAGGTTTTTTAACCAATACTTTTTTGTTTGCCATTATTGGTTGAAATTTTTTTGTCGTTGTGGTTTTCTGGCTAGACCGGGTAGGGCGTTACCAGAGAAATCCCGGAAATGGTTGAGTTAATGGTTTTGCTGTTCAGTACGGCACTGAGCGTTCAGTGCCGTTACGGGTTCTCAAACTCAGGGGGTAGCCAGTGGAAGCGATGTTGAAAGGTGTAGCACAACAAAAACTGAAAACCGGCGCGGAGTTCAAAGCGTCGTTGGATGATGGCCGCCAGCTGTGGGTAAACGGTAGAAAACTGGAGAAAGTCACGGATGAACCGGCACTCGCCGCCGGCATCGAACTTTTGGCATCCATGTTCGACGATCAGTTTAGCGCCGAGCACGCTGACGCCACCACCGTAACCGATCACATCACCGGCGATGTCTACAGCCGTTCCTGGCAGATTCCGCGTACTATTGCGGAGCTGCAGGACCGTCGCAAAATGATCGAATATACCTCATTGAAAACCGGTGGTACTTATGGCCGGCCGCCCGATCTGGCTCCCGCCATTGCCGTGGGACTCTACGCTTACCTGCCAACCTTTAAATCCAAAAAATCCACGTTCGATGGTTGCCAGCCTGACTTCGCCGAGAATATTGAGCGCTACCTGGCTTATGGCCGCGACAATAACCTGACGGCATCGGAAAGTCTGGCCGGGCCGCAAACCGACCGTTCATCACCGAAAGCCGGCGAAGCCTCGCTGCTGCGGGTAAAAAGTATTGAACGCGGCGGCATTCGGGTTTCCGGTGCCAAAACCGTGGGTTCCATCGCGGCCCAGGCGAATGAAATTTTTTTTACTAATCTTGGCGGCATCCAGGAAACGCCGGCGGAAGCCTGTATTTGGGGATCCATACCGATTAACTCGGAAGGTATTCGTTTAATTTCGCGCGAAATGGTTTCTCATCCCGAGGCCGATCCCTTCGACCACCCGATGGCTCGCCTCGGTGAGGAAGCTGACCAGTTTATCGTTTTCGACAATGTCTTTGTGCCTACCGATCGTATTTTTAACCTCGGCGATCCGACCGCCATGCAGTATTACGGGCCGGTTTGTACCTTTGCCCACTGGCACGTGTTAACCCGCCTGGCGGTAAAGGCGGAACTGTTTGTCGGCGCCGGCCAACTGGTGCTCGATGTGCTTGGCACCGGCAGGATCCCGGCGGTGCAGGCCATGCTTGGCGAACTGATCGAATATGCGCAAACCCTGCGTGCTTTCGTCTATGCCGCCGAAGCTAAAGCGCAAATGACCGAAGGCGAAGTGATGGCGCCGGATGTCGGCATGTTGACCGCCGGTCGTCTCTACTCCATTCAGCACTACCCACATATTATTCATGTCTTACAGGAGATGTGCGGACAAGGGTTGGTGATGCGTTTTGGCAAGGCCGCATATGATAATCCGGATATCGGCCATTACCTGCGGGATTTGCTGGTGGGCCACGGCGCCAGCGCGATGGAAAAAGAGCAGTTAATGAACTTTATCTGGGACATGACCACCAGTTCTTTGGCAGGGCGCGTCGCGCTGTTCGAAAACGTAAACTCCAGCCCGGCGCCGCGTCTGCGCGCGCGCCTCTATGACGAAGTGAAGCGTGATGTCTTCGTTAATCAGGTCAAAAAACTGGCGGGTCTGGCCTGATCGCCCGCGTGGGTATCCCATTCTAGCTCAACGCGCGAGCCGGCACTGCCGTTGTCTCGCGTCATTAACCGTGGCGGGGAAGCGCATGTTTAACGAGTATGCAGACTACGATGGCCTGGGGCTGGCACAGTTGATCCGCCAGGGCGAGATCAGCGCGCAAGAGGTGCTGGAAACGGCAATCACTCTGTGTGAACGCGGAAACCCAACGCTGAACGCGGTGGTCCATCCCGCGTACGATCTGGCGCGCCGGCAACTGCGCGACGGGGTGCCGGACGGGCCCTTTGCCGGCGTGCCGATGCTGATTAAAAACACCGGCTTTGAGGTGTGCGGACAGCGGCTTTCCAGCGGTTCGCGCCTGTTTAGCAACGTGGTATCGGCGCAGGACAGTACGCTGATAAAGCGTTATCGCCAGGCGGGATTGCTGCTGCTGGGTAAATCCAATACGCCGGAGTTTGCCCTGAGTTTTACGACCGAACCATTGGCGTATGGCGCCACCCTTAACCCCTGGGATCTGCAACGAAGCGCGGGCGGCTCGTCCGGCGGTTCGGCGGCGGCGGTCGCCGCCGGTTGGTTGCCGCTGGCAAACGCGTCGGATGGCGCTGGTTCCACGCGCGTGCCGGCCTCACATTGCGGTTTGTTCGGCTTTAAACCCAGTCGGATGCGCAATCCGCTGGGGCCGGTGGCGGCGGAGGCCATCGCGGGTATGTCGACGCCCCATGCGCTGAGCTGGTCGGTACGCGACAATGCCGCGTTGTTGGACGCTACCGCCGGCGCGGATCGTGGCGATCCCTATGCCGCGCCCGCCAGTCCGCACGGTTTTTTACACGCCGTCAGCCGGCCACCGCGGACGCTGCGCATCGGGCTGGTCGAGCGTTCGCCGCTGGGCAATGCGGTTGACCCCGAGATTCTGCGGGTAGTGAACGAGGCGGCATCCCTGTGCGGCAGTCTTGGACATCAGGTCGAGCCTGCGGTTTGTACCTACGACGTGGACGCCCTGATGCGCGCCTGGCGCATTATCCTGGGCGTGAACGTGGCGAATGGCATGAACGGCTTCGCCGCCGCGCACGCGATCAACGATCCGCTGTCGCTGCTGGAGCCGGTCAATCGGCAGTGGATTGTGGAAGGACTCAGCTGGCGCGGGACCGACTACCTATGGGCCGTTAATCAGCTGCACGCCATGGCGCGCGCCATGGGGCAATTCTTTAGCCAATACGACATTTTACTCTCACCGGTGGCCAGCGAAACCGCGCCGCTACTCGGCGACATGCGGGGGGATACAACGGATCTCGACGCGTTTTACCAACGCTTCTGGCTGCATGGGCCGTTTACCTGCGTGTTTAATGCAGCCGGCTGTCCGGCGATGAGCATGCCGCTCGGCATGTCCGCCGCGGGATTGCCGATCGGCGTTCATTTTGGCGCTGCTTTCGGCGACGAAGCCACGCTGTTTGCGCTGGCCGGTCAGCTTGAAGTGGCGCAACCCTGGTTTAATCGCCGTCCTTCTCTTTAATTTCAGGAGTTCCGAATGTCTCTGACCGAGCAAGCCATACTTGCCTTAACCGCCCGTGAGCTGGCGGCAAAAGTGCGGGCTGGGCAACTTAGCGCCACGGCGGCCACTATCGCGCGGCAAGCCGAAATCACGCGGCGGGAGCCGGCGATTCTGGCCTGGCAAACGTTGGCCGGTGAACGGGCGTTACAGGCGGCGCGGGCCGTGGATAGCCATGCGCGGAAAGGGGCGTTGGCCGGTGTGGCGATTGGCGTGAAAGACGTGATCGATACCGCCGACCTGCCGACAGGCTACGGATCGGCGCTCTACAGCGGCTTCCAGCCCGCCTGGGACGCCAGCTGCGTGGCGATGGCGCGGCGTGCCGATGCCATTATCCTCGGCAAAACGGTCACGACCGAGTTTGCTATGGCCAGTCCCAATCAGACGCGCAACCCACATCATCCGCAGCATACCCCGGGAGGGTCTTCCAGCGGATCCTGCGCGGCGGTGGCGGCCAACATGGCGCAAGTGGCCTACGGTACACAAACCTCGGGATCGATTATTCGTCCGGCATCCTATTGCGGCGTGGTCGGGTACAAACCCAGTTTCGGCACCATTAACAGCACCGGCGCCAAGGTGTTGTCCCACTCGTTAGATACCCTCGGGGTGATTACCCGCAATCTACGCGATGCAGGATTTGCCAGCGCGGTGCTGGCCGGTCAGCCGGCGCTGGACATCGGCGACGCCAGCCATATGCCGCGCATTGCGCTGTTCCGCTCGTCAAACTGGGCGCAGGCCGGAGCAGAATCGCACGCTGCGCTGGAGTATGCCGCTACCCGGCTGGCGGCTGCCGGAGCCGGCGTGAGGGACGTGGCGACGCCGGATCATTTCAGCGAACTGTTCGCCATGCACGATGCGGTCATGGGTTGGGAGGTGACCCACGCGCTGGCGTTCGAACATCAGCGCGCCGAGATCACCGATGTGACGCGCCGCTTTCTCGATCGCAAAGCCGAGTCAACGCTTGAGCAATATCAACAGGCAATGATCAGCATTGGCCGCTGGCGCGCCGATATCACCGCGCTGATGGACGGTTATGACCTGTTTCTGACGTTGGCGGCGCCGGGCGAAGCGCCGGAAGGGTTATCCGCCACCGGCGATCCGGCGTTTAACCAAGTGTGGACGTTACTGCATACGCCATGCGTTACCTTACCTGCGTGGCGTGGGCCTAAAGGATTGCCGGTAGGCATTCAGCTGGTGGGACGGATTGGCGAAGATGCGCGTTTGCTGCAGTGTGCGGCCTGGATCGAAGATCGTTTAGCGGATGGCCTCGTCAGCCGTTAATCGCCAATGGACCCGATGTTTTTACAGGATCAGTATGAAGCTAACCGCGTCAGCCGTTACGCCCTCGCGTTGTCATCAGTTCCTGAACTGGTGCGGGCTGCTTACTCTCGCCGCCGGTATTTCCCAGTTGTTAACGCTGATTAATTTCCCCGCAGCGGCACTGCTGGGTTCGATGTTGGCCGGCGTGTTTTTCGCCATCGGCGGTAATGAACTCAGGCTGTGGCGTCCGTTATTTTTACTGGCTCAGGGGGTGACCGGTTGCCTGATCGCCACCAATCTGACGCCGGTTATTTTACTGTCGGTGATGGTTAACTGGCCGATCTTGCTGCTGTCGGTATCAGCCACTTTACTGTTCTCGTTTGGTATTGGGTGGGGCATTCGTTATTTCGGCAAGGTGTCGGCGGAAACCGCCATCTGGGCGGCGATGCCCGGAATGTCCAGTGCGATGGTCATCATCGCCTATGAGCGGCATGCAGATGGCCGCGTGGTGGCCTTGGTGCAATACATTCGTCTGGCCGCGGTGGTATTTGCGGTAACCATGGTATCGCACCTGTTTGCCGCGCCGTCGGCGGAGCGGGGCGGCGCAGAGCTGTTTAGCGTTATGCCGATCGCCATCAGCACTTTGTGCGGCACGTTCGCCCTTGCCGCACTCGGTCCGCTGGCCGCGCGTTATCTGACCTGGTTACCGGCCGCCGCGATGATGGTACCGCTGATGGTCGGAACCGTCTTGAGCGCCGGCGATATTTACCATATGACGCTACCCGGCTGGGTGCTTAACCTGGCGTTTGCCGCCATAGGGCTTGAGGTGGGCCAGAGATTTACCCGTGAAATCCTGCTGCGGATGGTGCGCCTGATCCCGCTGGCGCTGCTGGCATCACTGGTGCTGATCGGCATGAGCGCGTTGTTCTCACTGCTGCTGAGTTTTTTGATCAAGGTGGATCTGCTGACGGCATTTTTGGCGACGGTCCCCGGCAGCATCGACTCGGTGGCGATTGTCGCCATTGCCAGTCACGTTGATGTGACTTTTGTTCTGGCCCTGCAGACCGTGCGCATGTTCGTGGTGGTGTTGGGGGCCCCGTTTTTTGTTCGACAATTACGCCGCTTGCCTGGCTGGGAAAAAGAGGAACCATCATGACAACTGAACCACATTCGCTGGAAGAACAGTTCAAAGCAGCAATGCGCCAACTGGCGACGGCGGTCAATATCATTACGACCGGCAGGGGCGCTGACCGATGCGGCCTGACCGCTTCGGCGGTGTGTAGCCTCACCGTGACGCCGCCGATGGTGCTGATTTGCGTTAATCACTTTGGCGAGGCGCATCGCGCCATGCTGGCGAACGGCACTTTCTGCGTCAACGTACTGAATACCGAACAGCGCTTTCTCGCTGATATGTTTGCCGGCCGGGCGGGTTTGGCCTCCGCCGAGCGGTTTACGCATGCGCAGTGGAGCGAGCTTCATAGCGGCGCACCCGCGCTGGATGACGCGCTGGTTAATATTGATTGCCGTATTGCCGAGCGCGTTCAAACCTCCACCCACAGCGTGTTTTTCGGTGCGGTTGAGGCAATACGTTTCGGGCGGCCACATGACCCGTTATTACATTTTGATCATCACTATTTCTCGCTGGCGACGGCCAGCATTGGCTGAAATACACCTGAATGAGGAGCATAAGATGGCTGTAAGCGATAGCGATTTAGTCAGTGGCTGGCAACGGGTCCTTACCCTTTGTCGGTTAAAGGCTGGTGAACAGGTGACGCTGCTGACCAGCACCGACTCCCACGCCCAGGTCGTCAACACCTGCGAGATTGCCTGTGGCCTGATGGGGGCCGTCGTCACGCGCCTGGTGCTGCCGCCCATGAACGGTGAAAAGGCCTTGAGTCCCGATAAATCGGGCTATGTCGGTAAAACCGCGCTCGAAACCAATAAGGTGGCGCTGAGTGCGCTGAAAAGCAGCGATCTGATTATCGATACCATGATGCTGCTGTTTTCGCCGGAACAAGAAGAGATCCTAAAGGCCAATACGCGCATGCTCCTGGCGGTTGAGCCGCCGGAAATCCTGCTGCGCCTACTCCCGACGCTGGAAGATCAACAACGTGCCATGGCCGCCACCCAACGCCTGCGGCTGGCAAAAACCATGACCGTCACCTCGCCTGCCGGTACCGATTTCCATTGTTCCCTTGGCGCCTATCCGGTGCTGACGCAGCACGGTTTTTCAGATGTGGCCGGCAAGTGGGACCACTGGCCAAGCTGCTTTGTCGCCACCTGGCCGAACGAAGGCAGCTCACGCGGTAAAATTGTGATTGATAGTGGCGATATTATTCTGCCGTTTAAACGTTATGTACGTGAACCGGTAACGCTGATTATTGAACAGGGATACATCCGGCAAATCGAGGGCGGGTTTGATGCCGAATTTATGCGTAGCTTTATGGACTCGTTTAACGATGCCGAGGCTTATGCGATGGCGCATGTCGGCTGGGGGTTAATGACGCGTGCGCACTGGAGTACGCTAGGCCTGTACGATCGCGAGTCGACCATCGGCATGGATGCCCGGGCGTTTGCCGGTAACTTCCTGTTTTCAAGCGGACCTAATACCGAAGCTGGCGGCACGCGCGATACGCCGTGCCATCTTGATATACCGCTGCGCAATTGCTCGTTATCGCTGGATAACGAGCCGATGACGCACAACGGTAAAGTGATACCAGAGGTTATGCGTTAAAGGATGGCGATGTGGGGCAATATTCACTCACGCCCACGGGAGTTTCCCGGGGCGTGGTGGCATCAAAAGGTATAGGCGAGGCTTACCGAGTAATTACGCGGCTCGCCATAGACGGCATAGTCGCTTAACCAAGAGTAATAGGTGCGATTAAACAGATTGTTGACGTTGGCCTGCAGCGCAAGCTGTTTCGTCATCTGGTAGCGGGCAAACAGGCTGGCCACCGGGTAGCTGCCCTGGTAAACGCGCCGGGTTTCACCATCAGGTCCGGTTGCGTCCTGAAAGGTGCGGTTTTGCCAGTTCGCGCCACCGCCGAGGGTGAGTTCCCGCAGCATCGGCAACTGATAACGGGTGAACAGCTTGAACGAGGTCTGCGGCATATTACTATTGAAACGGCCGGTTGAATCTGTTGCCACATAGCGCGTTGCGCCAAACGTCATCTGCAGATTGTCTGTCACCGCGCCGTTCAGCTCGAACTCCGCACCTTTGCTCATCGCGCCTTTGGCGGCGTAATAAGCCTGTTCGCTGGAACCATTGACGAAATGGCTGCCATCCTCGACCCCAACGTTATCCTGCTCGATGCGGAATACGGCGACCGTCGCCGTCAGGCGGCCGTTCATCCAGTCCGATTTCAAACCGGTTTCATAGTTTTTCCCGGTGATGGGGGCCAGGTAGGTTCCGCTGCTATCGCGTTTGGTCTGCGGCTGGAAGATAGATGTGTAGCTGGCGTAAGCTGACCAGGTATCATTGATATCGTAAACCAGGCCGCTATAGGGCGTGAGGTTGCTTTTACTCATGTCGCCGCTGCTGCCATTGGTGCTCCACTGCGTGTAGCGCGCGCCGACGATGAGCGATAGGGGATCGGTCAACGAGAAACGCGCAGCGGTATAGGCGGATTTCTGCCGCACCACATCATCGGCATTCAGGTACCAATCCTCCCACTCAGGTTCGGCGACATCGCCGTTCCAATGGTTGAAACTGCCCATTTGATCCGTGTCTAGACTACCGTCCGCACTGTAAGTGGCATTATGCTGACGGCTGTAGCTGACGCCCGCCACCAGTTCATGCCTGCGGCCTAACAGTTCGAAGGGGCCGCTGGCGTAGGTATCCACCGAGTCAAGCTTACGCGTCCCTCGGTCTTTGCTGCCAAACCCGGAAAGCCCTTCTCCGGTCACAACATCAGGAAAATCCATGATATAGAGCAGCTTATCGTTAAAGGTCTCTTCCGCATGCGTGCCATTCAGGCGCAGGGTCCAGCCGTTATCGAAGCTATGGGTCGCGTTGGCAAAAACTTTACGCGAATCGAGGTCGTAGTGTGTCCAGTCGGCCGAGGTGCTGGTGCTGCGATCAAAATGCGTGCGCGAGCCATCGCTGTACCAGGTAGGTAACCCGCCCCAGGTCGGATTGCCAGTATTGCTCTGCTGATAGTCGTAGCCAAGCGAAAGGGTGGTGCTGTCGGTCAGATCCGCGTCTACCACGCCATACAGGAATTTTTTGGCTTTATGGTAACGATCCAGCCAACTGTCCTGATCCTGATAGCCCGCGATGACGCGGCCGCGTACGTTGCCGGCTTCACTGAGCGGACCGGAGACATCGAGAACATAACGCTGCTTGTTCCAACTGCCGTAGCCGGCCGACACATTGCCGGTAAATTCTTTGCTGTCTGCGTGCTTACGCACCATGTTTACCGACGCCGCCGGATTGCCCGCGCCGCTCATCAGCCCGGTTGCGCCGCGTACTACCTCAATGCGGTCATAAATGGCCGTATCTTCGCCGGCATCGCCAAAGTTCCATGTGTCGCTGACTGACGTGGGAATATCATCAAAGGTGTAATTGTTAATGAAAAAACCACGGGAAAAATAAGCGGAGCGTTCGCTGTCAATGATTTCAGTCGTTATGCCGGTGGTGTTATCCAGCACATCGCCTACCGATTGCAGCTCCTGATCCTGCATGCGCGCTGCTGTTATCACGCTGACCGATTGCGGTACATCGCGCGGCGTCAGCAACATCTTGGTGCCGGCGCGCGTGGTTTTGGCACTGTAATCCTGCTGCGCCTGGGTTGGGTCGGCGGCAGTGGCATCCACGACCATGACATCCTGTGAAGCCGCCGCCGGGGCAGTGGCGTCGCCGCTGCCTGCGGCTGCCTGCGCCAACGTAGGGTTTAATAAAGCATGAACCGCCAGGGCCAGCAATGAAACGGTAACAGTATTTTTGAGAGCCGGCGCGGGTATGCGTGCGCCGGGTTCCTTGCGAGTAAAAAACATAATACGTCCTATAGGGAATGCTCGTTATCCGACGCAATGCCGCTTCTTTAGCAGTAAAGGCTATAAATGAGAATGCTAATGATAATAATTTGCCTTTAAAAGACCATAAGGATTTTATTAATATACGTAACAGAATATTACTTGCCGTAAGATCAGCGGATTGGCGTGATTAGGCATGAAATCGTGCATTTACTTATATTTTGTTAATGCGTATGATTCTCATTCTTTTTCGTAATATTCCTTCCACGGCTGCGGCCAGGCGGGTATGGCTCATCTATTGATGGAGTTGAGAATGAAATCTGTGTCCAGTACGCGCAAAGCCGCGGTGGCGATAGCGGTTATGGCCGCGTTAAGCCTGGCGGCATGTCAGGCGCCGGCAAAAAAGACCGACGTCCAGGCTGCGGCCTCGATAACGCCGAAGCCGGTTGATACCCGGGTTTCCCAGCGCATGTTAGCGGATGGATTGTATGAGATGGCCTATGCGCCAGAATCGAAGACGCTTTATGTCGCGAGCGCACAGTCGTTTAAAAACGTTAACGGCGGCATTCTCTATGGCCTCGATCCCGTTACGCTGGCAACCAAAGGTGAAACCCACACCGATCTGAAAAATTTCGCGAGGGGGGCG
>JAATGH010000114.1 GCA_015654745.1 Enterobacterales bacterium | reverse complement strand
TGGCGAGGATCGCCGCCGCCTGTTTGTGCTCGGTAACCAATTGCTCGCCGTTGGCGTAACATTCCGCGCCTATTTTCACCACCCGCAACCCGCCCAACCGCTGCAGCTTGTCGCCCTGGCGGAGCAAATCATAAATTTCACCGGCCTGGTAGGGCGGTTCCGGCGGAGCCAGATCCAGTTCGTGGCGAGATTGAGAAATAAATTCACCAAACCAATTATTAAATCGTTCCGGTTGCTGGACTAAATCCAGCATCATGTTTCGCAATCCGTCGATCTCCCCCGGCAGGATTTCAGCCGGATCGGGACGCAAGGTTATGTCCGGATCGCTATAGCGTGCGCTACCCAACTCCTGGGCCAAAACGTAATCGGCAAAACCGCTCACCAATTCCCTGCCGTTCGGCGCTCGGAAACCGACCGAGTAGTTAAGGGCGTTTTCCAATGAATACCCTTCATGGGGGAATCCAGGTGGAATATACAGCATATCGCCAGGTTCCATTTCTTCATCAATAATGGCGTCGAAGGGTTCCACCTGTAGCAGATCGGGATGAGGGCAAAGCTGCTTAAGTATTTTTTTATCACCGACTCGCCAGTGACGTCGGCCCGACCCCTGGATGATAAAAACATCATATTGATCGAGATGAGGGCCGACGCCGCCACCGGGTACGGCGAAAGAGATCATTAAATCATCAATGCGCCAATCGGGCAGTTGCCGGAAAGGGCGCATCAGCGCCGCGGACGGTTCGTGCCAATGGTCCACCGCCTGTACCAGTAAAGACCAGTTGTTTTCTCCCAAGTGGTCAAAACTCTCAAAAGGTCCATGGCTGACCTGCCAGCGCCCCTCATCGTGGCTGACCAGGCGGCTATCCACTTCGGTTTCCATTGCCAGCCCGGCCAGTTCATCCGGCGACAGTGGATCGATAAAGTCTTTGAATGCGCGTTTGATTATCACCGGCCGTTTTTGCCAGTAGCGCTGTAAAAAATCACTCCAGTCAAGATCGAGTTGATATTCCATAGTCTTTTCCACGTAAGGGACCTTGACTGGATTATAACGGAAGCCGACGGACGGTGGAGGGGAAATTATCTGACATGCCGCAAAAGAACGAGATGAAATTCGTTTATTAGACCGGTAATTAAAGAAAGATATTCCTCGAGGCCCGATCGAAAGTTAATCGTCATCCTGATAGCCCTGTTGCCGTTTGAAAACCACCTCCACTAATGCTCCGCCCAAGGCGCTATCGCCAACGATAATATCGCCGTCGTACTGCTCCAGAATTTCCGCCGCCACCGACAGCCCCAGCCCTTGTCCGGGGCGCAGCGTGTCCGCGCGCTGGCCACGCTGAAATATCAGGGTGCGTTTGGATGCGGGAATACCCGGCCCGTCGTCCTCAATGAGCAGATGCAGCTCCTTTTCGTTGGCGCGCGCGCTGACCTCGACAAACTCAAGACAGTATTTACAGGCGTTATCGAGAATATTGCCCATGACCTCCATAAAATCGTTTTTTTCGCCAATAAAGGTTAACTCCGGGGAGAGGTCCAGTGAGATGGAGACGCCTTTACGCTGGTAAACCTTGTTTAGCGCTGAACATAGGCTATCGAGCTGAGCGGGAACGGAATGCAGTTCACGGCTCAGCACGTTGTGGTCGGAATGGACGGTCGCGCGATGCAAATAGTAACCGATCTGCTGGGAGATCCGGCTGATTTGCTCGAGCATGATCGGCTCTATCTGTTCGATATTGACATCCCGACCGGTGCGCAGGGAGCGTAGGGTGGTCTGCAGTACCGCCAACGGCGTCTTCAGGCTATGGGTAAGATCGGCGAGCGTGGAGCGGTATTTTTGGTAGCGCTGGCGTTCATTATTCAGCAAAATATTCAGGTTGCGCACCAGTATGCCCAGCTCGCGAGGCGGATTTTCATCCAGCCGATCCCGCTCGCCCCCTTCCAGTTCCCGCACCTGCTGGACCAGGTCCTTGATGGGCCGTAGGCTCCAGTGTGCCGCCAGCCAAAGTAGCGGCACCACCAGCAGGAGGTTAGCCAGTAATACATAGCTGAACCACTCCCACACTAAATCCGTACGCTGCAGCTCGTGGGGAATGGTATCCACCACGACGATGGTCAGCGGCGGCAGCCGTTCGGTGGCCGGGTAGCGATTGACCGCGACCGAATGGGTGAGGGCGCTGCTATCGGTGCTGTCGAAATCCTTCAAACGGCTTTGCGCGCTGGGGTTGTCCCCCAGCACGGCGCTGCTGGTCCGGGTATCGGTATCCATTTCAAAGTAGCCGGTCTTCATCAGCCATTCCGGCTTAAGCCTGGGCTCCAGGGCCGGCACATAACGCTGCCGCCACAGAATGTGTCCTTTGTCGTCATAAATCAGCACCAGGGCGGCAAAGTTGATGTCAATATTGGGGGGGACGGCGATGGTCAGCCGATTGTCCTTCCATTGGGCTAGGCTGAAAAACAGATTGCTTTCGCCGCGCAACAGGCGAAAAGACGTTTTGTCAAAGCTGACGCTGTAGCCGATGACGGCTACCATGCCATAGCATAGGGAAAGCGCCAGAACCACGCAGGCGGTAGCCAACAGGAATCTGACGCGAAGCGAAAAGGGCTTTTTATGATGAAAAAAAGACTGGGCCATAAAGCTTAATTGACATCAAAACGATAGCCCTGCCCACGAACCGTTGTAAT
>JAATGH010000357.1 GCA_015654745.1 Enterobacterales bacterium | reverse complement strand
GGTCAAAGGCGCGTGGCCCGCAATCGACCCGCGGCCGATATCGGCGACCCCCCCTAGGGTACAGGACGGGACAATCGGCGATGTCCTCGCCACCGGCGCCCAGGCGGCCGGCGTGATCGAAGGCTTGCCCGAGGCGCTGGCAAAAAACGTGACCATTGAACACGTCAGAATTGAAGCCAAAGGCACAGGTTTTAATATCGCGTATGCGCATGTAAAACTTGATGATGTGGTGGTGACCGTACCTGATGGCGCCGCTGTCACGGCCGGGCCGGGAGCCATATTGAGCGGCGCGGGTGCCCGCGGGACGACCAAATAACTCGTCGCGATGGCGGAGCAGGGCGACTGATGGTGATGCGACCAGATCGCCGATATCATTAACCGCTCCCGAAGCAGCCCGCACCTAATATCAGCAGCGCGGTTTTGAGCGGAGGGAGATCAACGTGTACCGCTTCTCCCTCGAATCATTTCAGGTACGATAAAAGCATTTAGGCAGGGGTAATATTATTATCCTATTTCATCACCGCGCCTTACTTATGGAATCAAATCAGCGTTTTTTTATGTAATGGTTACCCGTGCGGGGATTGTGATATTTCCCACCTTTGTGAGACGAACCGTGGCTAGGATAATAATGTCCTCCTTTTGCAAAAGACATTGATGCCATTGGAAGGGATAAAGCAAATGCAATAAGGGCGATGATTATTGTTTTCATAGGGCTTTGCGTAGTTAAGCTTTTCAAAACGTTGTGCTTTCCTACTGTAAGCCTAAATTGTCAAAAATCAATACTAGGGCGCTAAATCGGATATATACCATGAAGGGCGTGCTTCACCCTATACCAATAAGTTGAAACATAAAAAGCACGCCGCATACTCGAATGAGCAAAGTCACACCAGGAAAGTTAGCTAAAACCAAAACAACGTATCAAAGATTGCCAATTGAATAAATGGTTATTGTTAGCATTCGCTACCTGAACTCGCGGGTCATTTGATGACGGGTCGCGGATATGGATGCCCCGACCTAGACTTGGCACACATGTTACTCAGATTCGGCCAACCATTCCGCAGATTCATCAAACATTTCTTCAACGATACGGGCTAAAATTGCCTTGTCTCCTTTGCTGGCATCGGTCTCTATGCCGTTTCGCTGCATAGGCTTGACCTTCACCACCGCATCTGGGAAAACGCGCTGTACACGCTTCTCAAGCTCTGCCTGGATGGCCTGGCTTGCGCCGTTCAAGCCGTTCATATTCCTTTTATCGTAAATCAGTTCAACAAGCATCTATTTGTCCTTATTCGATTATCTTTCCGGCAGGGTGTTCGATGCCGGCTTCAATGTAGCCAATGGATTTTTTCAGCTCACAGAGAAGGCGCTTAGCGTCGGCCAGGTTGATTACTACGGTTTGATCTGGAAATTTTTCCGGCGTAAACCATTTTGTGCCGGATAGACTGTCAATAAAGGCGGATCTTAATATGACAAATTCGCCAGCGGCGTAGTGCGTTATGGCGAACTTTTTTAGCTGGCGCATGTGGCCAATATTCGACCCCTCGGGCATGATTTCTTTCCTCTAATTTGCACTGTGTATATGTACAGCTAAAAGGGAAAAGGATCAAGCCTTGGATGACAAATTTTGCAGTAATGAAAATTAAATCATTGAGAAGGGGTTTGAAGAGAATCAATGAGAGGAAATTGCAATCAACACAGACGAGTTTTTCCCTGGTTTCCCCCATGTTACCCTAACCGGATTCCAGACGAAAAAAAACCAACTACAAGTGGTTGGTTTTTCTCGGGATATTTGGTCGGCATGAGAGGATTCGAACCTCCGACCCCCGACACCCCATGACGGTGCGCTACCAGGCTGCGCTACATGCCGACTGCATGGGCGCCTATACTACCTTGTCCTGCGTTGAATGCAATAGCCCATTGAATTGACTGCTTTAGATTTAAACAGTTAATTGGCAATAAAGCGTTTTTCGTCCATCAACACCTGTAAAAGCAGCGGTAACTGAGGTTTTTCCTCACGTAATAGGTTGCCCCGCAGGTCATACGTCAGATAGTTGCCGTTGTTTTGCAGTAAAATGGTTTGCGTCGGTGTATTGATTGCCAAGGTACCGTTTTCTCCGCTGACTACCCAGCCATGGCGCCGGCGTGGGGCAAACAGATCCTCGCCCTGCGAGTAGTCGCTGGTATCGGTACTGGTGTGCAGCAAGCGCTGCATCAAGGTCACGGTAATGTCGTTATGGTCGGTCAATTTGCCAATCGTCTGCGCCGGCGTGCCCGGCCAGCGCACAATCAGCGGCACCTGCAGTTGGTAGCGGTTAAGTCGGGTGCCGGCTTCAATATGCCCATTGTCCCGATCGTTTAATTCCAGTCCGCTGGCCGCGGTGATGACCACCACCGTATGTTCCAGATCGCCTTTATCACGCAGCGTTGACAAAATCTGGTCGATATAACCGTCAAGGCGTTGCGCGCCCTGCTGGTAATGGGTAACCAGGCCAGTGGCGTTATTATTTTGCCCGGGGGCGACATCGGTACCGTTGAATTCCACATAGGAGAACCAGGGGGCGGTGCCATTGAACGCCGCGCGCCATTGCCGCCATTGCTGCGCGGTTTGCGCGTCCGTTTGTCGCGCGGGTTCCGGCAGACTGAAATCGGTCAGCAGCGCCTGGCGATCCAGGGGGCTGCTGAATCCGTTAGAGGAGAACAGGCTTAACTGATAGCCTTGCCTGGCCAGGGCATCCAGCAATACCGAGGTTTTACGCGCCGCCATAATGCCGTCCATATAGGAAGCCGAAATGCCGTAAAACAGCCCGAACAGCCCGGTATCGGGGCGGTTGCCGGTACTAAAGTGGTTGATAAAGCGAATATTGTCCTGACCGAACTGCTTGACCACCGGCATCCGCTGGTCAAGCGTGTCGTTACGTAATGTCCCGGTGGCGATCAGCAGAAGATTATAGCCACTGCCCTGGTCCTGAAACGCGATGGGGCCCAATGGATATTCCACCGTCACCGCTTCGGGATTGCCTTGTTGCACCAGACGACGCTCGTACTCCTGGGCATTGAGTAAACCATGGCGCTCAAGGAACCGGCGCGCGGTCATCGGATAGGAGAGCGGTAAATTGGCGCGCTGCATGGTGATCGGCCGGTAGAAATTGGCGTCCGCCCAGATATAGAT
>JAATGH010000472.1 GCA_015654745.1 Enterobacterales bacterium | reverse complement strand
TACGTTTAGACGTCTAAATAGAATTTGAACGAAAGCAGCTGCCTAGTCAACATAATCATTAACAAAGACAGGTACAATTATTCAAGCATGATGAGATAGTTTCACTTTGCAGCTGTCAATGTTCAGCTTGCCTGAGGCGATTAGCGGCAAGCTTTTGGGCAATGGCGTCGGTAATGGCCGACATTTCCTCCCGGTTGCCTTTCACCACGGCAATCTGCAGCGGTGTCCCATCATGTTCGATTAAAAGTTTAACATCAACATCGGGATGTGAGAGGAGGCGCTTGGCTATATCGTTTTCCCCGCTATCCAGGGCGATACCCAAGGCATGCCAACCCAAATGATTGAGCACATTCATGTCGATTTCAGGCTGCTGAAGCAGCCGGTTTATGATGCTTGGATATTTTTTTATCGCGGCAATATGCAATACGTTATCGCCATAGTGATTAATGGCATTCACATTAGCGGCAGATTTTGTTAACAGCAGATTGACCATCTCCAGATTGCCATTTATCACCGCATATTGCAGTGGCGTGAAGCCATTATTATCGAGAATATTGACGTCGCCAGCATTATTTTTCAGCAGCAGTTCGACGATACCATAATCGCCTTTCTCGACGGCCAGACCTAACGCATTAAAGCCATATGCATCCTTTTCATTCACCTCGATATCCTGGCGTCTGATCAGAAGCGATATAATATTGGGGAACCCTCTCATCACGGCAACATGCAATGCCGTTAGTCCTATAGAATTTTTAGCATTTAATTGGATATTTTCATGCTCAATCAGTCGTTTCGTCATATATTCATTGCCGAGATAAGCGGCTAACTGCAACGGGGTGAAACCGTTCGAATCGACTTTGTTGACATCAATTTTTTTATTTTCCACGAGCCGAATAAATATACTTTCAAAACCCAATAAAATGGCTAGGTACAGGGGGGTATTTAAACCCTCATCTTCTGCATTGGGGTTGATTCTCTCATCCAGCAGAAGCGTTTCGACCCGTTTGGCATGGCACATTTTCACCGCCTGATGCAACCGGAGATCAAGGCGGGAACCTGACGATAACGATCGTTTCGAACAAGCAGGAAATTTAGCCGGTGGTGCCGCTGCATTTGTTAATTCGGGCGCGCCGTAAGACGGGAACGGCAATATGTCTACTCTACTGATAACGCAATTACCCCGATTCTGAGGCGCGAAGGTGCTGGAGGTACTGGTATGGCCGGGTTGATCCCCCGCCTCCTGGTATGCTTTGTTTAAAATCACGCAGCTGGATGTCGCAGCGTTTAATTTCATCCTGCTTTTTTTGGGTGGCACTGAGGGAATATTATCCGAATCATTTACTAAAATATCATTCCCATTTCTTTTCTGACCGACTTGTGCTTGGTGCATTTTTCTTCCTTCCAATGAACTAGGGGAAGAAAAATGATAGACAAACGGGTGATCAATACAATTCTCACTTCGGCAGCAAGTCATTTAAAAATTCAATGGGTAAACTGCATAACAACCAGGATACGGTTAATAAAAATTTCTCATTCGCCTTACATTCTGACGCTTGCCGACCAGTTCTTATTAATGAGCATACATTGTCAATCGAAACGAGCATAAATCCCTTGCGGAATATATGCCCGTTTACGCTATCAGAGCAACTGCGCCAAACGATTCAAATCCGATTGAATAGCACCGGCGGTGACATCCCGGCCCGCGCCGGGTCCCCGGATCACCAGGGGATTATCGCGATACCAGCGGCTCTCGATGGCGAACACATTATCGCACGGCAGGAGCGCCGCCAATGGGTGCTCCTGACGGACCGCCTCCACGCCGACCCTGGCTTTGCCATTGGCATCAAAGCGCGCCACGTAGCGCAGCACCAGCCCCATTTCATTGGCCGCCTCCAGGCGCTGGACCATCTGCTGATTCAGCGCCTCGCCATCTTCAAAAAACTGATCTACCGAACCCAGCACACTTTCAGGAGAGACCAGCGACTCGACGCGCACCTGGTTTGGCTCAATTTCATATCCCGCTTCACGCGCCAAGATGACCAGTTTACGCATCACATCCTGACCGGACAAATCGACCCGAGGATCGGGTTCGGTCAATCCCTGCTGCCAGGCCTGCTCCACCAGTTCGGTAAAGGGCACGGTACCGTCGAACTGCAAGAACAGCCACGACAGGGTGCCGGAAAATATACCGCTGATTGAAAGGATGCTATCACCGCTATCGCGCAGATCCCGAACCGTATGATTCACCGGCAGCCCGGCGCCCACGGTGGCATTGTATAACCAATGACGGCCGGTTTTGGCAAACGCATCGCGGATTTGACGATAGTTATCACCGCTGGACGCGCCGGCCAGCTTGTTGGCGCTGATGACATGAAAACCATAGCTGGCAAAATCCAGATAACGATCGGCCAACTCCGCGCTGGCGGTAACATCCAGCACCACCAAATCATCATAAGGATGGGCGCGCATCCATAAAAACAATTCTTCCGGATCTTGCTCGATGGACTCATCGTCAAAAAACGCCAGTGCCCGGCTGGCGTTAAGCCCTTCGTAACTCAACAGACTGCGCTGGCTGTCCACCACCCCGCTAAGGATGAATTCAAAACCGGTACGGGCCGAGAGGCTCTCCTGCTCGCGGGCAAACAGCTCCAGCCAGCGCGAACCGATATTACCTTTACCAAACAGAATCAGGCCGATTTGTTTTTCAGCACGAAACAGCGAGGTATGTAACCCCTGAATCACATGTTCAGTCGGCCCGACCCGCAATACCGCCACCAGGCTGATACCGTCTTCTGCCTGCCAAAAGAATTCCACCGGCTGGTACTTCAATTGCTGGTAGAAGCGATGGCAATGCAATGGGTTTTTCGCGACGCCCGCGCCAACCATGCCGACTAAAACCAATCCTTCACGCAACTGCAGCTGTCCCGGCAGGGCCGACTGCAAAAGCGTTTGGAAAACGCTGTTAACCACCTCTGAGGTATAGCAGAGTTGCAACAACCGCCGATCCCGGTGGACGCCCACCGCCAGTGGCTTGATTTGTGCGCGTTTTAAGGCCAGATCCAGGTCTTTTTGGACCTGGATAAAATCGTGCTCCGCCGCTACCGTCAGCTCAATCAAACAGACGTCATCATGGCTAGTAACAATTTTCGCGCCGGTGCCGGACGCCAGCACCCGTTCGATCCGGGTCGACCCCTGCTCGGGTTGATAGCTGCAGCGTAATAATAAGTCGATATCGCTGCCGGAAACCGGCTGCAGCGTGCGGGTATGCAGTACCGGCGCCGCCAGACGCGCCAATTCGCTCGCTTCATCAAGACGCAGCAAGGGTAGCAGGCAGGCGTCCTTCACTTTGCGAGGATCGGCGCTATAGACGCCCGCGACGTCACTCCATATGGTCACGCGCGACACGCCGGCCAAGGCACCGATTTGCGTAGCGGAATAGTCGCTGCCGTTGCGCCCGAGCAACACGGTCTCCCCCATCTGGTTGCGGCAAATAAAACCCGTCACCACCAGGCGTTTATTGGGATACTTGGCCAAAGTGCCTTGCAATAATGGCCAGGAAAGGACCTCGTCAACCTGAGGCTGGGCAGCATATTCCGCGCGGAGGAAGTCCCGGGCGTCGAGCCAGACCGCGTCGATATCCCGGCGGCAAAGCAGGGCCGCCATTAACCGCGCCGACCATATTTCCCCGTGGCCGACCACCTCCGCATACACGGCATCGGTGATAGGGCCGTCAAGCAGTACCGCCAGACGCTCCAAATCACTGATAAATTCCGCCATCATCCCATCGGCTAAATCCGGCGCGAGCAAACCGGCGAACAGCTGCTGCTGGTAGCGACGCAACGACTGCTGAACCTGATGTGCGGAGAGACGATCGGTCTGGCTTAGCTTTAGCCAGCTGATGAGCTGATTGGTCGTGGTACCGGCCGCTGAAACCACCATGAGATCGCCGGGCTGGCTATATTCAGCCATGATCCCCGCCACCCGTTGATAACATTTCACATCGGCCAGGCTGCTGCCGCCAAATTTATGTAATTGCCTACCGGCCGGGCGCACCGTCGTTCCTAAAGCACTCATAACTACCTCTTTGCCGCCGCCTGGAAAGCCTGCTCCAGATCGTCGATTAAATCTTCGCAGTCCTCAATCCCCACCGATAAACGCAACAACGTCTCGGAGATACCGGCGGCGGCACGCGCTTGCGGCGCCATGCCGGCGTGGGTCATGGTCGCCGCATGGGAAATAAGACTTTCCACCCCGCCAAGAGATTCGGCCAACGTGAATAATTCCAGGTTGGCAAGGAAACGCCGCAGCAGTTGCTCATCGCCGTTGAGATCAAAACTCAGCATGGCGCCAAACCCCTTTTGCTGCCGGCAGGCAATGTCATGGCCGGGATTCTCCGGCAGTCCAGGATAATACAGCTTTTTCACCAACGGTTGCTGCTGTAAAT
>JAATGH010000167.1 GCA_015654745.1 Enterobacterales bacterium | reverse complement strand
GTGGGCAGCGATCCGCAGGATACCAACGCCGAGAGCCGCCTGCACCGCGACGCCGCGCGACAGGTGGCGCGGCAATCCCTGGTCCTGCTCAAAAACCGGTTGGGTACGTTGCCGCTGAAAAAACACGGCACCATTGCGGTGGTGGGTCCGCTGGCGGATAGCCAACGGGATATTATGGGCAGTTGGTCGGCCGCCGGGCGGCCCGATCAGTCCGTCACATTGCTGCAAGGGATGCGCAACGCCGTGGGCAATAAAGCCACGATCCTTTACGCCAGGGGCGCCAATATTACCAATCATAAGGACATGGTGGCGTTTCTCAACTCTTATGACCAGGCGGTGAGTGTCGATCCTCGCGCACCGCAGGCCATGATCGATGAAGCGGTTCGCGCGGCGCGCAAGGCGGATGTGATTGTCGCGGCGGTGGGCGAATCCCAGGGCATGGCCCATGAAGCGTCCAGTCGTACCAATATCACCATCCCTGACGGCCAACGCCAGCTTATCGAGGCGCTAAAGGCCACCGGCAAGCCATTGGTGTTGGTCTTGATGAACGGCCGCCCCTTGGCGCTGGTGCGTGAAAATCAGCAGGCCGATGCGTTGCTGGAAACCTGGTTCAGCGGTACCGAAGGCGGCAATGCCATCGCCGACGTGTTGTTCGGCGATTACAATCCGTCCGGCAAATTGCCCATCTCCTTTCCACGTTCCGTGGGACAGATTCCAATTTATTATAATCATCTGCCCACCGGTCGGCCTTATGTGGCTGAAAAACCGGATAAATATACCTCGCACTATTATGATGAAGCGAATGGGCCGCTGTTTCCGTTTGGCTTTGGCCTGAGCTATACCACCTTCTCCGTATCCGACGTCGCGTTATCCAGTCCGACGCTAAGCCGTAATGGATCGATTTTGGTGAGCGTAACCTTGACCAATACCGGCGATCGTGACGGCGGCACCGTCGCCCAATTGTATATTCACGATGTGACGGCCTCCCTCAGCCGTCCGGTTGAAGAACTGAAAGGCTTCCAACCGGTATTTCTAAAGGCCGGTGAATCGAAGCGCGTGACCTTTACGCTCGATGCCAATGCGCTGAAATTTTACAACCAGCAAATGGTGTACGCCGCCGAACCGGGTGATTTTGATGTTATGGTCGGCCTCGATTCCGCCCGGGTTAAAACCGCTCGATTTACCCTGTTGTAGCGGCTTCTTGCGCGCGCTCCCCGGTTTCTCCGACCGGGGGCCGCGCCCTGACCACGGGCTAGGGGATACGGATGGCGCCAAGGTCGCTAATGGCCGTGCGTCCAGACATGCTTTATTGCAAAGAATAGCGTGATGTTGCAGTAATCACTCTTTTTAGCGCAGATTTTTATCAGCGTAGCCGATAAACTTATTTTAAGACTAGGTTAATCAAGGCAGGGTTATGGCATTTACCGAAGTGGTCCTGGTGAATGAACAGGATCGGCCGGTCGGCACCATGGAAAAGCTCCAGGCGCACCGGGAAGGATTATTGCACCGGGCAATTACGGTCTACCTGTTTAATCCCCAGGGCGAGCTCTTGTTGCAGCGGCGGGCTATCGAAAAATATCATTGCGGCGGGTTGTGGAGCAATACCTGCTGCGGCCACCCGGTGCCCAATGAGCAAACGCCGGCGGCGGCCCGACGACGATTATTCGAAGAGATGGGGCTGCACTGCGTCCTGACGCCGATATTTGATCTGCAGTATTACCTACCGCTGTCCAATGGTCTGGTCGAACACGAATTTGATCATGTCTATTTCGGTATTACCAGTCAGATCCCCAAGCTCAATCCTGTGGAAGCCATGGATTATCGCTATCTCTCCTTATCCCAAGTCCAAGAGGACATTTTGCGGCAGCCTTCCCGCTATACCCCGTGGTTTTTACTGACCATGGCCGCCATCCCCGATTATTATTACGAATTTATGCGTCAACGGCGCGCGGGTTAAGGCTTGTCGGCGGCCGTGATACCGGTTCGGCATAAAACCGGCGAACCCGGTTCCCCTGCCGCGGACATTAGGTTCTATTCTTATGCTTTCTTTTTTCAATGAATAATTTTCAGTTTGAACTATTATTTCATGGGCATATCCATCGTCGCTGCCTGGCGGACCATTGACTAATTACCTCCGAGGGGAAACAAACGTATGGGCAAATTTTATCAGCAGGGAAGGGCGCTGTGCTTTGCCGCAGCCGTATTGGGGATGGTATCCGGCGCACAGGCGGCGGATTCGCCGGTAAAAGTCGGATCAAAGATCGATACCGAAGGCTCCCTGCTCGGCAATATCATCGTACAGGTGCTTGAATCACATGGTGTAAAAACAATCAATAAATCCCAGCTCGGCACGACCCAGGTGCTGCGCGGCGCCATTACCTCCGGCGCGATTGATATCTATCCTGAGTACACCGGCAACGGTGCGTTTTTTTTCAGTGATGAAAAGGATCCGGCCTGGAAGGACGTCAATGGCGGCTACCAAAAGGTCAAGCAACTCGATTATGACAAAAACCACATCGTCTGGTTGGAGCCGGCGCCGGCCAATAACACCTGGACCATTGCCCTGCGCCAAGACTTGGCCAAGGACAATCATATTACCTCGCTCACCGACCTCAGCCGCTATCTGAAAGACGGCGGCAAGTTCAAATTGGCGGCGTCGGCGGAGTTTATCGAGCGGCCCGATGCGTTGCCGGCCTTTGAAAAAACCTATGATTTTAAACTGCAACAGGATCAATTATTGTCATTAGCCGGCGGTGATACCGCGGTGACGTTAAAAGCCGCGGCGGAACAGACCTCCGGGGTCAACGCCGCCATGGCCTACGGCACCGACGGACCGGTAGCGGCGTTGGGATTACAAACCCTGACCGATCCCAACGGCGTGCAGCCGATCTACGCGCCGGCGCCGATCGTCCGCGAAGCGGTGTTGAAGCAGCATCCGCAAATAGCCCAGTGGCTCAAGCCGGTATTTGCGTCGCTGGATACCAAAACCTTGCAGCGGCTGAACGCCAGCATTGCGGTGGAAGGGCAAAATGCCAAAAAAGTGGCGGCGGATTATCTCAAGCAGAAAGGTTTTGTGAAAGCCTGATGCGGCCTGGGAGCGCAGAGAGCCTGTGATAGTGGTTAAAAACCGCGTTCTGCTGACCTTAACCCTGTTATGGCTGGTTGCCGGGGCAGTGCTGCCGTTTGTGAATCATGCGCCGAACCGGCTGATGTCGGGACATGGCATCGGTTTGCTCAGCCTGCTGGATGGCGTGCGTGTATTGATGCTGGCGCCGGTACTGGCCCTCGGTTGGTTATGTTTTATTGCGCCGTCTCGTGCGGCGCGGCTGGCGGCGATGCTGCTGGCCGAGGTGCTGCTGTTTTGCCTGGCGGCGTTGGCCGGGCATACCGCCAGCGAACTGGCGCAACCGGCGGGCGGGCTGGCGCGCACTTCGTTTGGCAGTGGATTTTGGCTGATGTCGGCGCTGTGTCTGCTGATGGCGGCCGATGCCATTGGCCGAATGACGGATAACCATGCCCTGCGGGTGCTGGCCAACGCGCAACTGTGGCTACCGCTGCTGGCGCTGGCGCTAACCGGCCGTCTGGATCGGCTATCTCTATTCATGGAGTATGCTAACCGGCAGGATATTTTTCAGCAGGCGCTGGGCGAGCATCTGATTCTGCTGTTGGGGACGCTGGCCCCGGCCATGGCCATCGGCATTCCCCTAGGGTTGCTTTGCCATCATTCACCGCGCTGGCGGCCGGCGCTGTTTTCCTCGCTCAATATTATTCAGACCATTCCGGCCATTGCCCTGTTTGGGTTATTGATCGCCCCCCTGAGCGGTCTGGCCGCCGCGTGGCCCTGGCTACGGGACGCCGGCATTGGCGGGATCGGCCTGGCGCCAGCGCTGATTGCCCTGGTGCTTTATGCGCTGTTGCCGCTGGTGCGTAGCGTTAACGCAGGCTTGCAGCAAGTACCCGCGGACGTGATTGAAACCGCGTTGGGCATGGGCATGACGCGAGCGCAGATTTTTCGCCGTGTTGAAATCCCCCTGGCGCTACCGGTGATCCTCTCCGGCATCAGGGTGATCGCCGTACAGACCGTGGGCATGAGCATGATAGCCGCGCTGATCGGAGCCGGCGGCTTCGGCGCGCTGATGTTCCAGGGGTTGCTGAGCAGCGCGCTGGAGCTGGTCTTGTTGGGGGTGATGCCGGCCATCGCACTGGCGGTGCTGGTAGATGCACTGTTTAAACTGATCATTTCTCTACTTGAAACGGTACGCCGATGATTCAATTTCAGCAGGTCAGTAAATATTTCCATGGTAAACCGGCGGTAGACGATCTCAATCTGAATATTGCCGAAGGCGAATTTACCGTATTGATCGGCACCTCC
>JAATGH010000410.1 GCA_015654745.1 Enterobacterales bacterium | reverse complement strand
GCCGGTGCTGTGGCGCTCGCGCCAGGAAATGGTTACCCAGCTCAATAAGCTGGCCTTTGGCGCGGACTGGGTGCTGCCGGGGATAAACGAAGGGGTGATCCTCACCGGATTTACCCAACCCGAGGCAATCGCCGATTTTTATCTGGCGGGCGGTGCGCGGGTGGTGGTGATCAAGACCGGGGCCGACGGCGCGTTTTATAAAACCGAGCTGGGGCAATCCGGCGTGGTGCCGGCCATTCGGGTGGCGCGGGTGGTGGATACGGTAGGCGCGGGCGATGGGTTTGCGGTAGGTGTGGTAAGCGCCCTGCTTGAAGACTTGCCGCTACCCGAAGCAATTATGCGCGGCAACCATATCGGCGCGCTGGCGATCCAGGCCATTGGCGACAGCGAAGGATTGCCCGATCGCCAAGGTTTGGCCCGCGCCATGGCCCACGCCGACGCCGCTACGCTAACCGCCTAGCCGCCGATGCCATGCTAGGCGCCGAACCGGTAATTCGGCCCTGATGTGGCGGCCAGATAAAACCCGGCGTCAATACACGGCGACCGTAAACCGGCGCCGTTTACTTTCCCATTGGCCACCAAGAGGCATAGCCATGAAACCAAACGTTGTATTGTATAAAAAAATCCCCGCCGATCAGTTGGCGCGGCTGCGGCAGGCGTTTAACCTGACCGAGTTTGACAGTATTACCCCGGACAATCATCGGGCGGTGCTGGCCGCCCTGGCCCAGGCTGATGGGTTGATTGGCGCCAGCCATCCCATCGGCGCGCAATTATTGGATGCCGCGCCGCAGCTGCGCGCCATTTCCACCATTTCCGTTGGTTATGATCAGTTTAGCGTACCGGATCTGACCCGCCGGGGCATCGTCCTGATGCATACGCCCGGCGTGTTGACCGAAACCACCGCCGATACCATCTTTACCCTGATATTAACCAGCGCCCGCCGCGCCATCGAGCTGGCCGAGTGGGTGAAACAGGGGAAATGGCGGCGCAGTATCGGCGAGGAGTATTACGGTACCGATGTCAACGGCAAGACTATCGGCATTCTCGGCATGGGGCGCATAGGCTATGCGGTGGCCAAGCGCGCGTTTTTGGGGTTCGGCATGCCCGTGATTTATTACAATGATGTCGCCAACCCCCAGGCGGAGACTTTGCTAAACGCCCGGCGGCGTAGCCTGGATCAGGTATTGGCCGAGGCGGATTTTGTGTGTGTGGTGCTGCCGCTGCTGCCGGAAACCGAAAAATTAATCGACTATGCCCAATTAGCGAAAATGAAGTCCAGCGCCATCTTGATCAACGGTTCGCGGGGCAAGATAGTGAATGAAACCGATTTGATCCGGGCGCTGCAGGAAGGGGTGATCCGTGCCGCCGGCCTGGATGTGTTCGAGCAGGAGCCGCTGCCGGTCAATTCGCCGCTGCTGACGCTGCCGAACGTGGTGGCCCTGCCGCATATTGGTTCGGCCACCCATGAAACCCGCCACGCCATGGTGGTCTGCGCGGTGGACAATCTGATCGCGGCGTTGGCGGGCGATGTGACGACCAATTGCGTTAATCCCACGGCCCTTGCACGACATTAACCCGATTTTCCCCAGCGGTATTGATACTGGCGGCCCGATTAGCCAGGCGACACTTCTTGGGTAGAAACGCTTTGGGTGGCCCGGGATAAGCCAGTGGATGCCTAGTGAGGCGGACGCATTACAGCCAGGGGTTGAACAGCTTTACGCCGGTGGCGGTGAAATCTTTGCTATTGCGGGTCACCAGCGTAAGGTTGTGAATGATGGCGGTGGCCGCAATCAGCGAGTCGGTCATGCATTTCGGATCGGGTACGTGCATTTTGGCGCAGCACAACGCCACGTCGGCATCCACCGCGAGAATGCGCTCATGAAAACCGCTAATGACCACATGCTCAAACCAAAGACGTATTTTAGCCGATTGGGCTGCATCTTTTCTTTCCTTTAAGAGTATGCCCTTTTCGATTTCCATGATGACCAAGGCTGAGGTATACATTTCAGCTTGTTCAATACTGGCCGCCCAATCCTTGACTTTTTGGTCCGCCCGATGGGATTTAAACAGTTCGGATATCACATTGGTATCAATCAAATACATATTAAAACTCGACCGGCCTCATGTGAATATTCACCCGCTCAGTGGTTAAATCGAATGATTCCCCATCGGGCGGCGATAAGGCGTCCAGCATGCTTTTACGGCCACCGGTGATGATGCGGTAAGCTTCCTCGGTCAGCAGAACGTGGGTAATCTTATTGCGGGATTTGATAAAAACCGGTCCTTGGTAAGCATCTCTTTTGGCTTTAGTGATGTTTTGGTTCAGTTCCCGACTTGATATATAGGTTACGCTCATTCTTTGCCTCCCGACGAAACGCCGAATATGTAGTAACATTACTACATATTGACCAGTAGAGCAAGTTTTGCACCGGGTGCGACCGCAAGTTATCGGCGGGCAACGGGGACCCGACCCAGCGCATCGTCAACCTCTGGCCGTGTCGGGTGCCCAAGCTCAATAGCGTCTTTTGCTATAACGCCTTGAACGAAATTTCGGTTGGGATAATTCCGACCTGC
>JAATGH010000013.1 GCA_015654745.1 Enterobacterales bacterium | reverse complement strand
GGCCAGATTGACTCCGAGGTCAACGCCGACGACCTCAGCGATTTCCAGCTCTAGGCCATGAGCCCGCCTACCGTCAGCCTGCGTTCCCTGGGGACACGGCTCGCCTGCGGGGAGGACAGCCGCTCGCTGCTGGAGATACTGGAAGCCCACCGGGTGGCGGTGGAATTCCAGTGCCGCTCCGGTTATTGCGGCGCCTGTCGTTTGCGTCTGTTGAGCGGCCGGGTCACGTATCGGCAGGCTCCGCTGGCGTTTATTCAGCCTGGCGAGATCCTGCCCTGCTGCTGTCTGCCGGACGGAGATATCGAATTAGAGTGATAGCCACCATGCAAATCTACGGCAGAATGGCAAGGTGAAACCGACATCGCCTACTCTATCATTTGGCTTTAACTTATAACTTTTTAGCCTTTCCCTCAGCCATGACGCTGGTTATGCTGTTTTACCTTTACATTTCTTTAAGAAAAAGCATTCGCTATGTCCCAACTTCTTTCCATGGCCTATGTCGCCACGCTGGACGATCCCGTTTCGCCGGCGGGCGAACCGGTTCTGATTCGGCACGCCGCCGATGTTTCATCGCTGGTCAACTCCGGTACGCAAACGCGTAACCATGCCGGAATTATTATTGGCATCGCGCTTGGCGGTGTGTTTCTTGACGCTTACGATTTGGGCGCGCTGGCTTTTGGGATAAAGGATATTACCCGCGAATTTCATCTTACGCCGGCGGGAACCGGAATGGTGGCCTCGGCTATTACCTTTGGCGCCATTGTCGGCGCGTTCTTCGGCGGCTACCTGACCGATAAGATTGGACGCTATCGGGTATTTATGGCCGATATGTTCTTTTTTGTCGTCGCGGCGCTGGCCTGCGCTTTCGCGCCCAATGAGTGGGTGCTGGCCGCCGCCAGGTTCGTTATGGGGCTGGGGGTGGGAATCGATTTACCGGTGGCAATGGCGTTTTTAGCCGAATTCTCCCGGCTGCGCGGCCGCGGCAATAAGGCGGCCAGTATCGCCATGTGGTGCCCCACCTGGTATGCCGCCATCAGTATTTCGTATCTGCTGGTACTCTTGTGGTACGGCGTGCTGCCGGCCGGACTTACCGATTGGCTGTGGCGCCTGATTCTTGGTTTTGGCGCGGTGCCGGCCCTGGCGATCATCGCCATTCGCAGCCGTTATATGAGCGAATCGCCGGTATGGGCGGCCAATCAGGGCGATCTGGCCGGCGCGGCGCGAATCCTTCGCCGCTCGTATGGCATTAACGTCCAGGCGGCGCCGGCGGCTGACGGACAAGCGCCGGCTACCCGTGTCCACAGCGCCCGCTGGAGCAACTACGCAAAACTGCTTAAGGGTATTTATCTGCGGCGCACCGTGCTGGCCACGATTATCGCCGTCGCGTCGTCGTTTGCTTACAATGCGGTCGCCTTCGGCCTGCCGGTGATTATCAGCAGTTTCCTGGCGCAGTCGATGCTGACGACCATTTTGGCGTCTCTGGGGCTAAACCTCCTGTTTGCCTTTGTCGGCGGACTGATTGCGGTGAGATGGGTGCCTCGATTCGGCGCGTGGAACATGACGGTGCTGGGTTATGTGATGCAGTTGGCGGCCCTGATCGGGCTGGGGCTAATCGGGCGGCCGACGAACGGCATGGATGCGGGGTTGGCCATTGCCATGCTGGCGTTATTCCTATTCGGACAGGGTATCGGGCCAGGCTCCCATAGCATGACGTTTGCGTCATTAAGTTACCCCACATCGCTGCGCGGCGTGGGTGTCGGCTTTAATCAGACCCTGATGCGCGCCAGCTCCACGGTGTCATTATTCCTGTTTCCGGTGCTGGCGGCATTGCTCGGCACGGGGGTCTTCTGGGTGATTGCCCTGGCGCCGCTGGCGGGGCTGGCGGCGTTGCTGAGCATTCGTTGGGAACCTTCAGGCTACGATGTGGATGCGGAGGATTTTGCTCCCGCGGCGGCGACCGGTGCACGATAAGCCGTACCCGAGGGCATGATGGGTCAGAAGAGCAAAGCGTAGCGCGCCAGGGACCAATACGCCGGGAGCGTATTGGAACCACGCCAAAGGCGTTGGCCCGTAGGGTGGCGCTCATGGATGAGAGCCATAATCGCGTGCACGAGCCTCTATGGCCGGAATTGCGGCGTCTTTACGATCTTGCCCATCATGCCAGAAAGCGCAACTTTGTCATCAAACTAAACCCGCCAAGGCGGGTTTAGTTACGATAATGGACAAGCGGCCGGATCCGAGGCCCGCTTCGCCGTGCGTTAATCCAGCGTGGCGGCAACACGTATCCAGCCGTGTTCGCCATACACCGGCCACCCGTTTAGCCAGCGGCGCAGCATGTTCAGCGCCATCAACGCCACCACTTCCTGCCGGGTTTTCAGACCATGCCGCTGGATACTGACGGCAAAGGTGACCGTTTGCGCATAATCACGCTCCGGCGTATGGAGCGCCAGACTCACGGTATCCTGCGCCATTCCCCCCACCACCAGCGCCAGGGAGGCGCCATGCTGAGCGGCCAGCGCCGCGGCCCGACCCGCCAGTGCCGGCAGGCCAGCATCCGCGAGCGCGTGTTTTTCGCCGGCCGCGGCGCTATCGCCATGGGTTAACCATTCTCCGCCGACCACCGGCATGCCCGAACTTTGGCACTGCCAGGTCAGCATTCCCGCGGTAAAACCCTCGCCAATGGCCAGGGTCAGCGGTCGTTGCCGCAGGCGCTGCGCCAATTGGGTCGGCAAATCGTCGGTTCCTTCATAGATAGCGCTGTCTCCCGCCACCTCCCGCACCGTTTGCCAGGCAAGCTCCATCGCCTCCCGCTCATGTGCCGGGCCGGTCAACTTCAATTCGATAATCGGCATGGACGAGCGATATCCCAGCACCACCTCTTCCGGCAAGGGTAGGCTATCGAGTTGGCTGGCCAGTTCGCTTTCCGCGCGTCCGAACGTCGTCAGGCGCAGGCATACCGGCGGATCGGGTAAATCAAAACGATCGCGCAGGCGCGGCACGATTTGCTGCTCCACCATGACTTTGAATTCGGACGGCACGCCGGGGGTAAAAAACATCAGGCAGCGATTGAGCTTCAGTGCGAATCCGCAGGCGGTGCCCACCGGATTATCGATCATTTCAGCATTGGCGGGAATTTGCGCCTGTTTGCGGTTGCTCGGCGCCATCACCCGGCCCCGTTCGGCAAAAAACGCTTCAATCTTCGCCAACCATTCCGGGTGCTCCACCAGTTCCTCGCCGGCGGCGGTGGCGGCGGCCAGCGCGCTGAGGTCGTCACTGGTAGGGCCAAGGCCGCCGTTAACAATCATGATATCCGCACGCAGGCTTCGCTCGGTCAACGCCGCCACCAGGGCGGACAAATTATCTCCCACCGTCATGCGTGCGCACATGGGCAACCCTTGCTCAAACAAATAATTCGCCAGCCAGGCCGCATTGGTATCGATAATCTGTCC
>JAATGH010000224.1 GCA_015654745.1 Enterobacterales bacterium | reverse complement strand
TCGTTAATCGATGCGCTGGATGTACAGCGCCAGCAGCTCTCCGCCGACGACAACCAAGCGCAGGCGCAGGTGGAGCTATTGGTGTATTATGTGGCGCTTCAAAAAAGCCTGGGGCTGGGATGGGGACCCCCCCTCTAGCCGTACCGGTACCGTCAATCACGTTTGCCGGCTTGGGGCGCGCCGACGCCATCAAGCGGTAATGATTAATTTATAAGCGACGACACCCTGCCTGCCAGTCAAACTGTATATTTTAAAAGAATACCCTTGTCACGACGGTATCTCCGACATGGCTATGTTGGAAATGCATAATTGATAATATAAAAAGAATTTCCCCCGTTTTGGCGAACGATGATACGTTTTTTAATGTCAGGAAGATCCAGAGGTAAAAGGTGAATCGCTTTTTTTAAATCCACGTCATTTCCAATACATTCTAATAAAGCGGTAAATATAACGTATATAAGCGGATCGATATTCTATGAAAAACGATTATATGAAAAAAAGAGTACCGGCTTTAATCGCGCTCATTTTGGGCTGCTCTGTGGGCTTTTCGGCCGAAGCGGCCGTTACCGCCGGCGATTACACGGCTTCGGCCAAGGGTCGGGAGAGTGATATCAAGGTCACGGTTTCCATTGATCAAACCGGCACCATTAGCAATATTGTGGCCGATGCGTCCGGTGAAACCCCAGAACTGGGGGGCGTGGCGGGGCCGCAGGTTGCGAAATCCATCGTCGATCGGCAAAGCCTGGACGTGGATGGCATGACGGGCGCCACGGAAACCAGCAATGCCGTTAAGCAGGCAACCAAGGCCGCGTTGATCAAGGCCGGCGCGGATATCGGCAAATACACCGGTGGGCCGACGCCGGTCGCCGCGCCCGTGGCCGATGAGGAAAAAACGGTAGATGTGGTGGTGATGGGCGGAGGTACGTCCGGCACCGCCGCCGCGCTCGCCGCCGCGGAAAAAGGCGCCAAGGTATTGGTGGTGGAGAAGTCGGCGGTAGTGGGCGGCAGCGGCAATATGGCCAGCGGCTTTTTCGCGGTTGAATCGTCACTGCAAAAATCCCAAGGCATGAAATATACCGCTGCGGATCTGACGCACCGGCTGCTGGAATATAACCAATATTTATCCAATGGCCCGCTTACCGAAGCCATTGTGAATAAATCCGGTTCGACGGCCGACTGGATAGCCAAGCACGGCGTGAAATTTATCATTAAGTCGGTGGCTAAAGATACCAATCAGGAACAGCAGGCTCATCGGGATGACCCGATTAAATCGGATATCTACCACCATTATCTCGATACCACCGCCGCCTACAAAAGTCTCTATGCCAGTTTTCAGCAATCCGGCGGGGAATTAATGAAGAATACCGCGGCGACATCGCTGATTCAGGATAAAGACGGTACTGTCACCGGTTTAATTGCGCAAAAAGCGGACGGCGGAAAATTAGTTGTCCATGCCAAATCGGTAATTATTGCCAGCGGCGGGTTTGGCGGCAATGAAAAAATGATCCGCGAGGTGATGAATACACCGAATATTCATGTATTGGCCTGGCCGAATCAAGGTGAAGGCACCAAAATGGCTTGGGCGGCCGGCGGGGCGCAATGGAACCTGCATTCCGCGTTGATTCATGCCTGCAAATTGGTGGGGATTACCTCGTCATCCACAGCCGATCAGGGACATGCCGAAAACGACAGCCCGCTTATCTGGCTATTAAAATCACCGTTATTATGGGTGGATGCCAATGGCCAGCGTTTCGGCGATGAAGGCCTGGTTTATGATACAGCGTACTGGGCCAATGTATCGTATTCAGTGGGAGGAAAATATTACATTATTCTCGATAGCAAGACGCTGGATGCCTATACCAAGAAAACATTCCCCTTTGCATTATCGGGTGCGGGACCAGCCAATCCACCCAAGGGCGGAGATTTTATTGCACTGGCGGAGGCCGCGGTTGACGGCGGTAACAGTAAAAATATCTTCAAAGGCCAGACCATAGAGGAATTAGCCAAGAATATGGGTGTGGAGGCCGGGCAGTTGGAAAAAACCGTCGCACATTATAATGATTTGGTTAAAGCTAAATCCGATCCGGACTTTGGTAAAAAGCCTGCCTATCTGGTTTATCCGGTTAAGTCCGGTCCCTTTTATGCATTCGAAACCCAAGTGGTCAGTTTAAGCAGTATTGGTGGGGTCCGGGTAAACGCCAAACTACAGGTCACCGATATTAATGCCAAACCAATACCGGGACTTTATGCAGTGGGCAATGTCGCCGCGGGTTTTTATAGTGGGCCGGGTTATCCACCTTATGAAGGTTTGGCTAATGGATTTGCCCTGAATTCAGGGCGTATCGCCGGGGAAAATGCGGCGGAAACCGTGGCAAGGGCGCATTAATTGGCGACCGGGGCGCAATATAAGCCGCCGGGAGGCAATATTCCCCCGGCCCAGGTCCCGGGGTAATAATAGCGTGTTTGATTGACCGGTAATTATTATTGATATTGGCAGCATTCTCGTTCGCCGGATGATTCCGGCGAACAGATGACGTATTGCTTGCTTTTTATTTTTATTAAGGGGTTGGTATGGGCCTTTCGCGTCGCGGATTTATTATGGGAATAGGCAGCGCGGTATTGGCGGTCAATCCGGTTCGCCGTATTCTGGCAGACGTCATTAATCCGCAAATCCTGGTCATTGGCCATATCCGCTATGGCATGGTGCACGATGAAACCCGCTGTATTGGATGTCGTGCCTGCATTCTCGCCTGCCATAAAGTGAACCAGGTTCCGGCCGAAGTCACGCGACTGGATATCCTGGATAACGGCACGTATCGGGAACTGAACAAAACCTCGCGGCAGTTTGTGCGGAAATCCTGCCAGCATTGTGATAATCCGCCATGCGTAGCCGTCTGTCCTACCGGAGCGTCCTACAAAGACGCTCAGACGGGCATTGTGGATGTTCACCACGATCGTTGCGTCGGGTGCCGATACTGCATTGCCGCCTGTCCCTATCATGTGCGTTATATTCATCCGCAGACCAAAACGGCGGAGAAATGTAATTTTTGCCGGGATACCAATCTGGCCCAGGGCAAACCTCCCGCCTGCGTGGCGATTTGCCCGATGAAGGCGCTGACCTTCGGTAATCTGGACGATCCCGACAGCGATATTGCCAAACTCATTGCCAGCAGAACGGTATACCGCAACAAACCGTATTTGGGCACGGCTCCCAAGCTCTACCATATGGCGGGTAAATTTGGAGAAATACGCGGATGAACGACGCATTTCATTTCGAGACCCTGGTCTGGGATTGGCCCATTGCGATCTACCTGTTATTGATAGGTATTTCTTCTGGCATGGTCATCATCGCCGTGTTGCTTAAAAGGCAAATTCTGGTGGCCGATGCCGCCAACGACAGCGTGATCAAGGCAACAGCCATTATTGCGCCATTAGCGGTCATTCTGGGATTGGTGATCCTTATTTTTCATTTGGCGCGCTCATGGACATTCTGGTATTTGATGGTGTACTACAATCCTCATTCGGTGATGTCGCTGGGAGTCATGTTATTCCAGGTTTACATGCTGGCGTTGATACTCTGGATCATTGCGATTTATCAAGCAAAGTTAGTCAATTTACCGCACATGGCCTGGGCAAGCCGGCTGGTGCGCCCGATCGCCAAATGGGAACCTGGACTTGATATCATTATGCTCCTTTTGGCCGTCCTATTAGGGGTCTATACCGGCTTTCTCCTGTTGGCATTAACCTCTTACCCTTTATTGAATAATCCGGTGTTGCCGTTACTGTTCCTGGCTTCCGGCCTGACATCGGCCGTGGCCATGGCGGTATTTTGCGCACTGGTGTTCTATAAACAATCAGTACATTCGCCGTCGCTAACCTTTATCCATCGACTAGAGCTGCCGCTCATCATCATTGAGCTTGGCCTGCTGACGGTTTTTTTTATCGGCCTGATTTTTGGCGGCGGCCAGAAGGAGGTGGCGGCGTTAACCGCGTTGAAGGGTTTTTGGGGGGCTGTATTTTGGGTGGGCATTGTGGGGCTGGGAATAGTATTGCCCATTGGGTTAAGGCTGCTGTGCAACGAACGTATAAAATTCAATAAGGTTTACCTGGTGGCCATGTCAGGAATCGGACTGTGCAGCGTGCTCATGCTTCGCATGTTTATATTATATGCGGGACAGATGGTAATGGCATAAATGAACAACACAACCGGGTTGCTGAGCATTGCATCATTAACTTTTTTTATACAATCACTGGATACCACGATGTTATATCTGGCGATTCCTTCCATGGCGGAGGCCTTACATCAGTCTTCTCTCAGCATGGGGATGGTGGTGGTTGCCTATATGCTAACGGTGATGGTATTTACCCCGGTGTGCGGATGGCTGGTGGATACCTATGGTTATCGGCGGATCTATCTATTGTCGTTGGGCTTGTTCACCTTGGGCTCTTTATTGTGCGCGTCGGCGCTGACGTTAACCTCGCTTATCCTGGCGCGTTTTTTACAGGGAGTGGGGGGGGCATTAATGTTGCCGGTGGTCAGGGTGGTTATTCTGAAAACCACCTTGCCGGCGGAAAAATTATCCGCTTTGAATAAGATAACTTTAGTGGGATTAGGCGGGACGCTACTGGGACCGCCGTTAAGCGGACTCTTGATCACCGCTTTTTCCTGGAGAATGATTTTTTTGGTCAACATCCCCTTATGCCTGATCTGTTTTGCCTTGGCAAAAAACGCTATGCCGCAACAGCTAAAATCAGCCAGGCGCGTAAACTTCGATATTACCGGCTTTATGCTGATGGTGCCGGCGTTATTGTTTATCTTGCTTGGTTTATTGGGTATCGGCAAACAGTATTTTACCGGCGCGTGGGTGGTGGTTTTTTTTATTATTGCACTGGTATTGCTCTATGGGTATAAACGCCACCAGGATAAAACCCTAGAACCGTTATTTACGCTATCGTTATTCAGGCACAGAACCTTTGCCGTAGGCATCGCCAGCAATATTTGCGTGCGGATTTTCCTGGCATCGGTGCCCTTGGTCCTGTCGCTGATGTTGCAACTGGAGTTTAATTATTCACCTGAAGGAGTCAGCATCATTCTGTTATCACTGGCGGCGGGTTCGTTGAGCGCCAGGTTTCTGCTGCAACCGGCATTGGCATGGTGCGGCTACCGGGGATTATTACTTATCGCGACAACGGCGAGCGCAACGTTGATGTATTTCTTGACTCTCTCCGCCTTGAGCGATTCGTTGGGCGTCATTGTGGTGGTCATCTTTATGTTAGGCGTGTTTACCTCGGTTCTCTACGCCACCATGAATACCCTGACATTCAGTGAGTTAACCGATGATACCTATAATGCCGGCAACAGCTTGCTTATACTGAGTCAGCTGCTTTCAATCATAATAAGCGTTACGTTAACGTTCTCGTTGCTTCGCTATGTTAATTACGAAAATAATGTAAGGGGGTTGGAAAATTACCATATATCGTTTTTATTGATGAGTCTGGGATTGTTTTTATGTTGCTTTATTTTTTGCCGCCTGGATAAAAATGATGGCGATATTTTTATCCAAAGAACGCAGAAATGAAAATTCACCATATCCTAAACAATTCTAAATGCCTAGATCACCGGGTGGTTATAATGACCTGATGATGCGATCGAATACACATGACGAATAATAGCCAGTGTCGGAAAACAACGCGATGATAACCCGATAAGAGCAGGGGTGTTATCGTCGTCGGACCGTCATTAAATATGGTTGTGTACAAAATAGAGTTTAAAACATTATCCTGCGCCTGTTCAGAGTCGTTTCCAATGCTTAATGACTGAGGGGGAATGTTTTACTTTGCCGTTTTTGT
>JAATGH010000329.1 GCA_015654745.1 Enterobacterales bacterium | reverse complement strand
CGCGTCCTGGACGCGGCTAAAAGCATGGGTTATATCGTTAACGCCGCGGCCCGCACCCTGCGGGCCAAGGCCAGCAAAACCATCGGGATCGTCAATCCCGACATGCGTCATCCCTTCTTTGGGCGGCTGGCCAGGGAAATGACGCTGGAAGCATACAAGGCCGGATATGACACCCTGATTTACGATTCCTTTGAGTCGCAGGAATTGGAAAACCGCATCATTCACAAACTCATCGGCTACGGCGTCGATGCGATCATTCTTACCGTTATTTCTTCCCACAGGTCGTACCATCCCGCTTATTTAAAACGGCTGGAAACACTGAACATCCCGGTGGTATTGGTGGATCGGGATCTCAATGTCAAGCACTGCAGCGGCGTGTATATCGATAACGTTGACTGCGGACTGCAGGCCGGCCGTTACCTGATGTCCAAACAGGTTAAACATGTGGCGGTGGTTTCCGGCCCGGAAGACTCAAACGTAGCGCGGGATCGCATCATCGGAATCAGCGCGGTATTACAGGGGGCCATTGAGCGTCTGGACATCTTGCACGCCGATTTTTTCATGATGCCGGCCTATCAGATCGCCAGCCGCTATATTGAAACCAGCCCGTTGCCGGACTATTTTGTCGGCACCAATAACCAGATTTCCCTGGGCATCATAAAATCCATTATTGATCATACACTCAAACCGCAAAAAGACGTCTCGCTGTTCAGTATTGACGAAATACCCGATGCCGATATCTACGGTTTCAGTTTTCCCTGCATCGCCCACAATATCAATGAAATTGCCTATCAGGCGCTGAATCTGGCCATCAGAAGGGCCACGGATGCGGGTGTTAAACCCGGTAAAGTGATCATCCGCGGTAAACTGACGTGACCCGGCGCTGTGGCCGGCATCAGTTATTCTGGTAGATGTCTTTATACAAGCGACTTTCAAATCGCACCAGCGGAATACGGCGATCTTTTTGATCCTGCGGCGGCACCGCGTAACCTGAAAGATATTGCACAAACGCCATCCGCTGACCGCTGGCGGTGGTGATAAAGCCCGCCAGGTTATAGACGCCCTGCAAGGAGCCGGTTTTTGCCGAGACCTTGCCGTCCACGCCCGCCTCATGCAAGCCGGCGCGATACATCAGCGTTCCGTCATAGCCCGCCAGCGGCAGCATAGAGATGAAATTCAGCGTTTGATCGTGCTGGCCGATGTATTGTAGCACCTGCATCATGGTCGCCGGCGAGAGCAGGTCGTGGCGGGATAATCCCGAACCGTCCACCTGGATGGTGTTGCCCAAATCGATGCCGGCCTGCTGGCGCAGGATCTGCCGCACTGCGTCCGAACCGGCGCGCCAGGTGCCGGGCACTTTGAAGCGCTCGTGGCCGATGGTGCGAAAAACCGTGTCGGCTATCATGTTGTCGGATTTTTTCAGCATGATCCGCAGCAGATCGTGCAGCGGGGCGGAATAGGCCTGCGCCAGCACCGTACCGGCGGCTGTGGGATTGGTTTGGCGCCGGAGGGTGCCGCTGATGCTGATGTCAGCCTGCTGCAGTTCATCTTTCAGGATGGCGCCGGCATAACTGGCGCCGTCCTGGATGGCGAAGGCCAGCGGCAAAGGCTCCGCCCGCTGGGGCATGCAGCCGGTCAGGGTAAACCGGTTCAGTTCCCCCGGCACCACGTCAAGCTCGCAATATTGCGCATCGGGGGATCCCTTTTCCAGGGTACGCACCTGGCTGAACATCTGCACCGGGTAATAAGACGCCACGCGGATAAAGGCGGTATCGCCGGTTTTCTGGCCGCTGTAAAGTGAAACGGAAAAACAGTTCCGATCGACAATCGCTGCTCCCGGCGGGGCGCTGAAGCATTCGGTCAGATCATTCCACGGCCAGCCGGGGGCTTTGTCGTGGCTGGCGAAAACCGACGTATCGATGATCAGATCCCCCGAGATCTGCCGAATACCCTGCTTGCGCAGTCCGGCAACCATATTGCGCAGCTGCTGGCGGGTCAGGGTAGGGTCGCCGCCGAAGCGGGCCACCAGATTTCCATGCAAAACCCCGTTTGTGACCGGGCCGTAACTTTCCAGGGTGGTGGTGAAACGATAATCAGGGCCTAACTGCAATAACGCCGCCAGAGCGGTAATCACTTTTTGCGTACTGGCGGGCAGCGCCATTTGCTGGCTGTGAAAGTCGATGGCGGGGGCGGTTGCGCCGATTTTTTGCACAAT
>JAATGH010000185.1 GCA_015654745.1 Enterobacterales bacterium | reverse complement strand
GTCATCTTTCAAGCTGCAGATGCGTTGGCTGCGCTCGTTCACCCGAATCACTTACCTATGTAAGCTCATCGGGACTCTCTCGCTTGCCGCCTGCCTGCAACTCGAAATCTATAGGGTATCAGACGAGCAAAGTGTAGGTTGGTTGCTTTATATCCATATTATACCAGTCGCAGCCAGGAAAACCTACACTTTGACCTACACTTAAATGTAAGATGTAGCGATATTTCTTGAGACATAGTGATAATTCATGAGAACAATCATCATCACTAAACCTATCAAATTCAAAGAAATGGATAGCATAACTCCATGAGTACACCAGAAATTTCCGCCGACCATACTCCTATGATGCAGCAGTATCTTCGCCTTAAGGCGCAGCATCCGGATATTTTGCTGTTTTATCGCATGGGTGATTTTTACGAATTGTTTTTTGATGATGCCCGGCGCGCATCCCAATTGATGGATATCTCCCTGACCAAACGCGGGCAATCCGCCGGCGAGCCCATTCCCATGGCCGGCGTGCCTTATCATGCGGTGGAAACCTATTTGGCCAAGCTGGTTCAGTTGGGCGAGTCGGTGGCCATTTGCGAACAGATTGGCGATCCGGCCACCACTAAAGGTCCCGTGGAGCGACGGGTAGTACGCATCGTCACTCCGGGTACGCTAAGCGACGAAGCGCTGCTTAATGAACGACAGGATAACCTGCTGGCCGCCATCTGGCAGGAGCCGCAAGGATTTGGCTACGCCACGCTTGATATCAGCTCGGGACGATTTCTGGTCTGTGAGCCCGTCGACGCCGAAGCCATGTTGGCGGAACTTCAGCGGACCAACCACGCCGAACTGTTATTTCCCGAAACCCTGCAGGACATGGGGCTGATCGAGCATCGGCGCGGTCTGCGCCGGCGCCCCATTTGGGAATTCGAGCTCGATACCGCCCGCCAGCAGCTGAATTTGCAATTCGGCACCCGCGATCTTAACGGCTTTGGCATCGAGCGCGCCACCGCGGCGTTAAGAGCCGCCGGCTGCCTGTTGCAATATGCCAAGGATACCCAGCGGACCTCGTTGCCCCATATTCGCGCGATTACCCTCGAACGCCAGCAAGACGGCATCATCATGGATGCCGCTACCCGGCGTAATCTGGAATTGACGCAAAACCTCAGCGGCGGCTTCGATAATACGTTGGCTGATATTTTGGATCATACGGTTACCGCCATGGGCAGCCGAATGCTCAAGCGATGGCTGCATATGCCGACCCGGGATATCGCCGCCCTCAATCATCGCCAGCAGGCCATCAGCAGCCTGCAGTTCAACTGTGATGAATTGCAGCCGCTACTGCGTCAGGTGGGCGACCTGGAGCGCGTACTGGCGCGTCTGGCGCTACGTTCGGCCCGTCCACGCGATCTGGCGCGCATGCGCCACGCTTTTCAGCAGTTGCCGGCGATACATCTCGTCTTGGGCACTCGGCCCACCGAGCACATCCAGTACCTGATGGAACAGGTCGGTTTATTTGATGAACTGAAAACGCTGCTCGAACGCGCCGTGGTTGAGGCTCCGCCGGTACTGGTGCGGGACGGTGGCGTCATTGCGCCGGGATATAACGCGGAACTGGATGAATGGCGGGCATTGGCCGACGGCGCAACGGACTACCTGGACCGGCTGGAAATCCGTGAACGCGAGAAAACCGGCCTTGATACGCTCAAAGTGGGATTCAACGCCATCCATGGCTATTATATCCAACTAAGCCGCGGGCAGAGCCATCAGGCGCCAATACATTATGTGCGCCGACAAACGTTGAAAAATGCCGAGCGGTATATTATTCCGGAATTGAAAGAATACGAGGACAAGGTACTCACCTCCAAGGGTAAAGCCCTGGCGCTGGAAAAATCGCTCTATGACCAGCTGTTTGATCTGCTCCTACCCCACCTGGCTCCATTGCAACAATGCGCTGCCGCGCTGTCGGAGCTGGATGTGCTGAGCAACTTGGCCGAACGAGCCGAAACGCTGAATTATGTTTGCCCTCAGTTGACCAACCAGCCGGGGATTAACATTACCGCGGGGCGCCATCCGGTGGTGGAACGCGTATTAAGCGAGCCGTTTATCGCCAATCCGCTGGCGCTGTCCGCGCAGCGCCGGATGCTGATCATTACCGGACCGAATATGGGCGGTAAAAGCACCTATATGCGGCAAAATGCCCTGATTGTGCTAATGGCCTATATAGGCAGTTTTGTCCCGGCGGCCAAAGCGGTGATTGGCCCCGTAGACCGTATCTTTACCCGGGTGGGCGCGGCTGACGATCTCGCGTCCGGCCGCTCGACGTTTATGGTGGAGATGACCGAAACCGCCAATATTTTGCATAACGCCACGCCGCAAAGCCTGGTGCTGATGGATGAAATCGGCCGCGGTACCTCTACCTATGATGGGCTGTCCCTAGCCTGGGCCTGCGCCGAATGCCTGGCTGGCAAGATAAAAGCCATGACATTGTTCGCCACCCACTATTTTGAGCTGACCACATTACCGGAAAAAATGGATGGAGTGGTCAATGTCCATCTTGACGCCCTGGAGCAGGGTGAGACCATCGCCTTTATGCATACGGTACAGGATGGCGCGGCGAGTAAAAGCTACGGGCTGTCGGTAGCGGCGCTGGCCGGCGTGCCACGTGATGTGATTAAACGGGCGCGCCAGAAGCTTAAGGAGCTGGAGAGCTTATCCAACAGTGCCACCACCAGTACGGTGGAAGGTTCGCAACTATCACTGCTAAATGCCGTGGAGGAAACCGCACCGGCCGTCGCCGCGCTTGAGGGACTGGATCCGGACTCGCTGTCGCCTCGCCAGGCCCTGGAATGGATTTATCGGTTGAAAAACCTGGTCTAAAAGAAGGGCGGCGCCGGCGGTGTTGCGGACAAAAAAAAGCGGTAAGGATAATCCTTACCGCTTTTTTAAGGTGTAAAACCGCATCGAAGAGAATCTTTATTCTCTAAACAAAGCCTCGAGATTCAACCCCTGGCCCTGCAGTATTTCCCGCAGACGGCGTAAGCCTTCAACCTGTATCTGACGGACGCGTTCGCGGGTCAGGCCGATTTCACGGCCGACATCTTCGAGCGTGGCGGCTTCATAACCCAGCAAACCAAAACGCCGGGCCAGGACTTCACGCTGTTTAGCATTCAGTTCGAATAACCACTTGACGATACTTTGTTTCATATCATCGTCTTGAGTGGTGTCTTCCGGCCCACTCTCTTTCTCGTCGGACAAAATGTCCAACAACGCTTTTTCCGAATCGCCGCCCAACGGGGTATCCACTGAGGTGATGCGCTCGTTAAGGCGCAGCATGCGGCTGACGTCTTCTACCGGTTTATCAAGCTGCTCGGCGATTTCTTCCGCACTAGGTTCATGATCCAGTTTATGGGACAGTTCCCTGGCGGTACGTAAATAAACGTTCAACTCTTTAACAATGTGAATCGGTAGCCGAATCGTCCGGGTTTGATTCATGATGGCTCGTTCAATCGTCTGCCGAATCCACCAGGTGGCATACGTTGAAAACCGAAAACCACGTTCCGGGTCAAATTTCTCAACCGCCCGAATCAACCCCAGATTTCCCTCTTCGATCAAATCCAACAAGGCTAACCCGCGGTTGCCATAGCGCCGGGCAATCTTGACCACTAGCCGCAGGTTGCTTTCAATCATCCGACGTCGTGAGGCGACATCGCCCCTAAGCGCACGTCTGGCAAAATAAACCTCTTCTTCTGCGGTGAGCAGCGGGGAGTATCCAATCTCACCCAAGTAAAGCTGCGTAGCATCCAGAACGCGCTGGTTTGCGGCCTGCGAGAGCAACTCTTCTTCCGCTAAATCATTATCAGCGGGCTCGTCGATCAACGCCTTCTCGTCAAATGTTTCAACTCCGTTCTCGTCGAACTCGGCATCTTCATGTAACTCGTTAACTTTCAGCGTATTTTGGCTCATAAATGGCTCCTACCCGTGATCCCAGGACAGAATAAACAAAATATTCCGACCAATTTATCGCTGCGGAAGATAACGC
>JAATGH010000342.1 GCA_015654745.1 Enterobacterales bacterium | reverse complement strand
TCCTTACTCGTGCCTTAGGCGCGTATTTGTTGTGATGTCAATTGCTGGATCTCGACACAGGCGACATCCATAAGTTTACTTAATTGTGAAGACAGTAAATCGACTGGGCGCAGGCTTGCAACGGTCAATTGAATATTTATACATTCCGGATTGGTTTGCGGCGCCATATTTAACGCACAAACGCGAAAACCGCGGTGGCGCACCACCCGTAAAACACGTTCAAGAAGTTCGGGGCGGGAACGGGCCTCGATGGTAAGCTGATGTTGCATCATGATAATTTCTCCAGCATGGTTTCATTACCGGCGCCGGGCGGCACCAACGGCCAGACATTTTCGTATTCGTCGATAGAGACATGCAGCAGGTAAGGCCCCTGGTGGTTGAACATGGTGTCCAGGGCGCTGTCAATCTGGTCTTTTCGGGTTATTCGTTGGCCGGGGATATCAAATGCGCTGGCCAGGATGAGGAAGTCGGGGTTATCGGTAAGGGTAGTTTCGCTATAACGTCCATCAAAAAATAATTGCTGCCACTGTCGAACCATGCCTAATCGCTGGTTATCCATTAAGACAATTTTTAACGGCAGCCGTTTTCGCTTAATCGTGGTCAATTCCTGGACGTTCATCATAAACGAACCGTCGCCGGAGACACAGATCACGGTATCATCGGGCCGCGCCACCTGCGCGCCGACCGCCGCCGGTACGCCAAACCCCATGGAGCCTAAACCGCTCGACGTGATAAAGTTCTCTGGGCGGCCAAAGCTCATATGCTGGGCGGCCCACATCTGGTGCTGGCCGACATCGGTGGTCACCACAGCATCCGCCGGCGCCCGTTGTGAAAGCGTGCGCAGCAACGCGGGAGCATAGATAGCCGAACCCGGGTGATCATATCGCCATTGATATTCCGCTTTCAGTGCTTGCGTTTCGATTCGCCAGTCTTCCAAGGATAAATCCTGCGCCAGGGCCGGCAGCAGCCGATTGAGGTCACCTTGTAATGCGACGTGGGCCTGGCGTAATTTGCCTAACTCCGCCGGGTCAATATCCAAATGAATGACTTTGGCGTGGGGAGCAAACGCATTGAGCTTCCCGGTGACGCGATCGTCGAAACGGGCACCCACCGCCATCAGCAGGTCACAGGACTGCACCGCTAAATTGGCCGCCTGGTTGCCGTGCATCCCCAGCATACCCAGATAACAGACATCGTCACGATCCGGCGCGCCTATCCCTTTCAGGGTCGCCACGCTCGGTATCCCGGTGCGGGCGATAAACTCCCGCAGCGCCGGCACGGCGCGCGCCATACCCACGCCGCCGCCGACATATAACATCGGCCTGCGCGCCAGGCGCAGCAACTCGTATGCCGCCGCCACGTCGCCCTGAATGACGCCAGGCTTATCATCGATACTGACCAAATGCGGACTGAGATCGCCGGTGGCAAGCTGGATATCTTTAGGAATATCGATCAATACCGGCCCCGGCCGGCCACCGCTGGCAATGGCAAAAGCCTCGGTCATGATCGCCGGCAGCTCGTCCAGGCTTTCCACCAGGAAACTATGCTTGGTGCAGGCCAGGGAGAGTCCTAACACATCAATTTCCTGGAACGCGTCGGTACCGATGAGCGCCGAACCTACTTGGCCGGTGATCGCCACTAAGGGAACCGAGTCCAGCAGGGCGTCCGCCAGGCCGGTGATCAAATTGGTCGCCCCCGGCCCGGACGTTGCGATACAAACGCCCACTTTACCGGTAGCCCGTGCGTAGCCAATTGCCGCCATGGCTGCGCCTTGTTCGTGCCGGCATAGCAAATGTTCCACGCCGCCATCATAAAGCGCATCGTACACCGGCATTATCGCCCCGCCGGGATAGCCGAAAACCATATCCACACCCTGTGCGCGCAACGCTTGTACTACCCACTGAGCACCATTCATAGTTAGTTCCCCGCCGGTCTGCGGTGAGAACAGGATTTTATGCTGTTATCCATTTTCTGTTCCTTATTCATTACTTATCTTGCTGGTCTTAAAAAGTAGCCATAAAAAAACCCCCGTCCTTTCGGTGCGGGGGTTTTCTTGAGATTTAAGCTTGTTTAGTAAGCTTTTCTTCGTCCAAGTGCAGCCCCGCACG
>JAATGH010000043.1 GCA_015654745.1 Enterobacterales bacterium | reverse complement strand
GGCTTGATTCAGTTGATTTATTCATTGGCAGGTAGCAAATAGCTCCAAGTTTCAGTCAATGTCTTATCGCCGTTTACCAATGCGGCGCGCATCTCGGTGGGTTGTTTTTCATCTTTCACGCGCAGACGCAGTGTCAGACGCCAGCCATGCGTCACTGAATTATAGCGGACATTGTTTTCTACCACCTCGGCATTCCCGCCAACGCTAAGCTGGGAAGCAACAGGGGTATTCTCGGGAAGCGCTTTGAGTACCGGACCGACGAAATCCACCTGGAACGCGGTGGTGCCGTCCGGCTGGCGGATCAGATTGGACTGTTTCACATCGCCCGCGGAACGCAGGGTTTGCTGGACAAAGGCGAATTCGGGAGAATGAATTTTGTCTTCATCACGTGAGAAGTGCATCCGATAGGCAATATCAAAAGGTTTACCCACCTCCGGCAATTTTTCCGGCGTCCAGAACGCCACAATATTGTCATTGGTTTCGTCCGCGGTAGGAATTTCCACCAACTCGACGTGTCCTTTACCCCAGTCGCCACGTGGTTCTATCCACCCGCTTGGGCGCAAATCATAGCGATCGTCCAAATCCTCGAATTGTGAAAAAGATCGGCCGCGCTGCAGCAAACCGAATCCACGGGGATTTTCAACTTGGAACGTACTGACCGATAAATGGCGGGGATTATTCAATGGGCGCCAAATCCATTCGCCATTACCGGCATGGATTGACAGACCATTGGAGTCGTGCAGCGCCGGACGAAAATTCATGGTCGGCGAAGGTTGGCTCGGGCCAAATAAAAACATACTGGTCAATGGCGCCAGCCCCAGTTTACCCACTTTATCTCGCAGGAATACCTTAGCCTGTATATCTACGCTGGTATCGCGGCCAGGATAAATCACAAAACGGTAGGCACCGGTGGCGCGAGGCGAGTCAAGCAACGCGTAGAGCACCAGATGTTTATCTTTTTCCTTGGGACGTTCAATCCAGAACTCACGAAAACGCGGGAATTCCTCGCCGGATGGCAGCGCGGTATCGATAGCCAGGCCGCGCGCGGAAAGTCCGTAGACCTGCCCTTTGCCAATAACGCGGAAATAGCTTGCGCCCAACATGCTGGCGATTTCGTCACTTTTATCGGCTTTGTTGAGCGGATAAAGGATTTTAAACCCGGCGAATCCCAGGTTTTTCACCAGTTCGTGGTCATGATTTACCGAACCAAAGTTGAATAAATCCGGAGAATATTTTATCTCCGTGACGGCGGAGGACGTCACTTCATTGATCTTGACCGGCGTGTCGAAATACATCCCCTGGTGATAGAACTCCAGCTTGAACGGGGTGGCAACGTCATGCCAGTATGACTTTTCATGATTGAACTGAATCTGCTGGTAATCAGCAAATTTCATTTCACGGAATTGCGAAGGCAAATTGCTTTTTGGTGCCTCGTAACCTTTTCCAGCCAGTTCTTGCGCTTGTTTAGCCACATCGTCAATAGAAAACGCCCATGAAGGCAAAACGTATAACGACAATAACACCGTTGCTCCCAGCAAACGGAGACCCGTTTTAGGTAACTTGACGAAAAATTTATTATTTGGCACATCCCCCCCTATGTGTGTGCTCTTAATCATTTAAAGCAATTTTAATTGATAAATCACTTTTCGGACAGCGTGGTACAGCGATGGTTCCTCACCTTAACCTTACCGGTTCAGCGTTTAATCAATAGGCTAAAAAACAAGCTCATCTACCGGTAAAAGATAGTCTATAACAGCAGATTCCAACAATCAGTACCGCCCGCTGATTTTACATTAGCCGCCAGCGGGGGGTTAATCATTTTTAACGCTAAAGCTGAACTTATTAAAAAAGAGTGTTTTTTGGAGCCACATTTGGGTTGTCAGGACCAAAAACCACCACAACAGGTTTTTTCGATCAGCAATTGTCGAGGCTGGTAAATTAATTTCCCGATTTTTATAGGAAAAATCTTATTACAATAAGTTATTAAAATTGATGGCAAATCTTGGATTTTTCAAATAACCGCCCGATTGCTCAATGATAAACCTCATGCCTAAAACCTCGATGGGGAATATGACACATCTTATGGAACCACCCCTTATCCGGGTGACCAACATTTGACTCATCCGGTTTTTTGCGGTTCTCTGGTTTATTAAGTTTGCTGCCAGTATCGCAAAGTCCGCGTTTAGCGCCAGCGGTTGTACCGTCTCTGACTACCCTTAAACCATACGTCGTTCGGTCAGCATAGGCGCAAACCGCAGCATACGCACAGAAAAAGGGGAAGCCCGATGCAAGATCAAATCCTTAATGGGATATATCCCATCTATCAACCATCACTTTTCCAAAGTTTCTTCCAAGGTGGGTTCGATTGCTCAACGGAAATTCGGGGTGATGGACGACGACTTGATATCATCAACGCTAGCGGACATGAGATGCTGGCATCCAAGGATTATGCTCAACTGGCGGCGCAAAATATGACCACCGCACGGGATGGTGTTCGCTGGCATTTGATTGAATCAAGCCCAGGACATTACGACTGGTCAAGTTTTTTGTCGATGTTTCATGCCGCGCAGGCAAGCCGAATTCAGATAATCTGGGATCTGTGCCATTTCGGCTGGCCCGATCATGTTGATGTTTGGCAACCGGATTTTATTCAGCAATTTGCCCGTTTCGCCGGGGCGGTGGCGGCCAAGATGCGCGATGAGGGCATGACCGGACAATATTTTACACCAATCAACGCCATCTCGTTCCTGGCCTGGGCCGGCGGTGATATCGCCCATATCCAGCCTATGGCGTCGGAGCGGGGCCGGGCCTTGAAGTTGCAAATGGTGCGCGCCACGTTGGCCGCGATTGACGCCATTCGCGCGATAGACAGCACCGCTCGTTTTTTGCAACCGGAGCCCGTTGTGCATATTAATGCGCAGGCAGGCCGACCGGAGATGGAAGCCGCGGCCGAAGCTCAGAGGCTGGCACAATTTGACGTTTGGGATATGCTCAGCGGTAAAAGTATGCCCGAACTGGGGGGACGGCCCGATTATCTTGATATTATCGGCATAAGTTATCACCCGGACAATCAATGGTTCTATCAGGGCGGGATAATTCCCGTTGACGACGTGCATTATCGCCCCTTCGCATCGGTTCTTAAGGAAATCCACCAACGTTACCACCGTCCCCTGCTTATTGCTGAAACCGGCGCGCACAGCGATTTACGCGTGACCTGGATGAGATATATTTTTGAACAATGCATTCAAAGCATGAAGGATGGGGTCGCCATTGAAGGCATTTGTATTTACCCGGTAGCGGATTATCGCAGTTGGAGCGGTGAAAAGCATCTGCCGTTCGGTTTATTGGGCATGCAGGATGCCAATGGCAACCGTTCGCTGTTTGAGCCGTTGGCCCTGGAAATCCGCAGCCAGCAAATACGCTTAATCAGTTTGCTGAACGGCGGGCTACCCGATTCCAAGGATCAACCTGCTTAGCCGCGGTCCATCGCCCACGCGCTATCCCCACCCCGCCGTCGGGTGAATTCCATAGGGTAGTTCGCATTAACCGATTACAGTGAAGGGTGCTTTGAGCGGGAGTAGCAGGAACCGGCATCCACGCCGCTGTTATGCTTGACATCATAAAAATAGGCGAGCCCAAACAGCACCGACACAACGATTAAGACCGAGACTAACAAACCGATAATGGCGAGTAATTTGGTATCATCCAGTCTACTGTTTTCCATGTCTACTCCTTCCTTCACCCTACGGACATCAGATAATCCAGAGCGTCACCAAAATGATAAAACTGATAAGCGTACCCGAGGCCACGGCCAAAACAGCAATTGCAAATTGGGCATCATTTAGCGTTTCCCGATAAATTTTGTCGCGATGAACATGGCGGCTTTTTTTCACAAAAAATACTTTTTAACCCAAAATAATTAAATAAAATTAACAGCGCTGCTTAGCCAAATAATCCCGTGCAAACCTGCTTACAAAATATGCGAATCGCTACATTTTTGCAAGCAGTCACATCGCCGAAGTAGGCTTGGATCCCTATGAAAAACGTTTGATCAGCACACGCCAAAATCCCCATCTTCTTTATACAACGACAGCTCTTGCGGTTTGAACGGTTTCGCGCTTTCCAACGCGTTATCCTTGAGGGCGCAATACACCGCGTCTTTTGTCACTTTCACTACCTTCATCACCGGTCCACCATTGATAGGTTGCACTGTATCGCCGATTGCAAACGCCATAACGTCCTCCGTACGTGTTGTAACTAATGATAAACCCTCTATCGCAGTGCCGAACGGCGGTTGGCCATCGGCCTGGGTCAAAACCATGTCATTATAGACAAAAAATCGCTGATGTTGAGCAAATGTCATCTTGACGTTGCCCACCAAAAATTAACTAAACTATTGACTAGGGGTTTGGCGGAACCCGCTGATAAAACAGGTCATTAAAGCGGCATAAAGCCTTGTGGTGGCGCTGAGGGCGGTCAGAAGGGTTTCTGCAATTATACTCTTTTTGAATAAGCTGGTTTTTATGGCTGATTATTTAATGACAAGGCTGTTAATTAGCCTGATACTTAAGCCCTGTTCATGCTTATCCGGTAATGCGATGGGCCAATAACCCTTGGCATAATGTACGATGACGTTAAAGCCTTTGCGACGTGCGAATAAATATTCCACCCAGTTTGCCAACGCTACCTTGGATAAGTATGGGTCCGCTCTGCATGCCGGTTGGATAGTTGCTTATTGCTGCCATCCGATTACACGGGAATATCTTTGCGCCACAATGGAATTTTTGTGCGCCGGCGCGCACCTGCCTGCGCACAGTTATCAAGATAAACCACTGATACCCCTCGACAATATGGCGCTGATTCGGTCAGAAGACGAGCTGCGCTGGGAAGCGGTGATGGATTTACGGGGTCAAATAGGTTACCTGGTCAGCGACGGAAGTATTGTTCATATCAATTCTCTCGCCAAACTGCCGGCGTGGCTAACCCTCAGCGCCCCGCGGCAAACTACCGATACCTGGGATGGCGCCCAGTGGATCGCCGCGCTGCCCGCCACGACCAGCGCACCATTAAATTACCTGCTGCCCATGCTGATAAAATAAAGCGTTTGGGTCAATAGCTATTGCGGGCCGCTCCCCGCCAAGTGGCTACCATTGGTATCTAATAACCAAACCAGACGGCCTATTTTTACTCTCGCATGCTTAGCGATAACCCCTAAATCGCGCCAGGGTTTCACTATCCAGCTGACAATATTCCCCTTTTAGCTCAGCGCAAAGCTTGCTAATAAAGGTCACTAAATAGTCGATGTTATAGGCGGCCATCTGTCGGCCCATTTCTGTTTGCATCGTATCAGCCAAGGTCAATAATTTGGTTTGGAAGTGATCGAAGGTATAGCGTGTATCATCCAATGGACGATGCAACGCCAAAGGATCTTCTGCGTTAAACAACCCGCGGCCAAGCTGGCCGGAAACGTGAAATACCCTGGCCAAACCGATGGCACCGAGTGACTCAAGCCGATCGGCGTCCTGTACTATTTTCGCCTCGATGGTTTCAGGCATGATATCGGCGCTGAAACTGTGGGCGGCGATGGCATGCGCAACCGCGGGATATGCGGCAACTGGATAATCGGCAAATTGTGTAGCCAGTATACGCAGCGTTTCTTTGGCCGCCTGCGTGGAAGCCAAATGTCGATCAGGGTGGTTTTTAGGCAAATTGACAATATCGTGGAAATAACAGGCCGTTAGTACGATTAATGCATTAGCTTGGGAGCCCTGCATAAGTTTGCGGGCGGTTTGCCAAACGCGGCTGAAATGGGCAACGTCGTGAGCTTTATCCTCTTGAGGAAAATGCTGTTCCAGGTACTCCTTGAATCGGCGTTCCCATTGCTCTAATTCCATAACTTCTCCTGACAGCCGTAAGCCGGTATGTAATGACGTTGGACAACCTGTACTAAGCCACATCTGGCGCTGCGCTTCAAGCCGAAAAAAGAATATGCATCGAGGGAAAAATACTGAAAAAAAAATCATCCCGCTGCGGTAAACGCCCGAGTGATGAAACTGCCGGCCAGCGTTACGCCCTCACTTGATAAACTATGTCCCAGTCCGGGCAGAATGATGGCATCCGCCGCCACTCCCAAGGTTCGCAACGTAGCCGCCGCGCGTTGCGTTTCCAGCGGATTGATAACCGAATCCTGCGCGCCGTGAATTAACAAAACGGGTACGCCGGGTGATGGCGCTAGCGGCACAGGAGAAGACAATCTACCGGAAAAAGCGACAACACCCGCCACCGGCCAACGTCCGGAGGCCATGGCGTCCAGCGCCATGATCGATCCTTGCGAAAAGCCCACCAACACGACCCGTTGCGGGCAGCCGGCCAGCCCGTTGGCGTCCATCAGCCGTAGTAACACCGCATCAAACGCGGCCCGCGCATCCGCTACCCGTTGAGGTCGGTTGTTTTCGGTAACGCCGGCAATACTGAACCATTGATGACCGGCGCCATGTTCAAAGGGAAACGGCGCATCCGGCGCGACAAACAGGGTATCCGGCAACTCCGGGCGCCACAGTTGGCCAAGCTGGGCCAAATCATCGCCACGGCTGCCAACACCGTGCAGCATAATCACCAAGTTTTTGCTCATGAACGCCTCTTTTTAATCTCGCCTAAAGAATAATCCACCACCGTTACGCCAAGGGCCAATCGGCCAAATCAGGACCGACCGGTACGATTCCGTTGGGATTTAACGATTTGATCGAGTAGTAGCCCTGCTTGATATGGTCCACGTTAACCGTTTGCCGGATGGCCGGAAGCGCCAGCAAATGGTGCATATAGGCGGTTAACGCGGGGTAATTCCTGAGCATGCGCACATTACATTTGAACAGGCCATGGTAGGCTAAATCAAAGCGCACCAAGGTGACGAACAAACGGATATCCGCCTCGGTTATCGCTTCCCCGAACAGCAAGGGCCCAGGTGCGCAGACACGTGACTCAAGTTCGTCAAGCATCCCGAACACATCCGCTACCGCCTCTTGGTAGCTTGACTGAGTGGTTGCGAAACCGGCGCGATACACGCCATTATTCAGCCGCGGGTATATTTCGCGGTTAAGGGCATCAATCTGCTCCCGTAAACGCAGTGGATATAAATCCACGCGCGTATCCGCCAACGCACCAAATCCGTCATTGAACATGCGTAAAATATCTGCGGATTCATTATTGACGATGGTGTTACGCTGCTTATCCCACAACACCGGTACCGTGGCCCGGCCGGTGAAATCCGCCGCGGCGCGGGTATAGAGCTCATGCAGCCAGGTGGCACCATTCAGGGTGTCCTTATCGGCCCCCGGATAATCGCCGAAACGCCAACCCTGCTCACCCAAAAAAGGTTCAACCACGGAAACCTACACTACCTGCTCCAATTTTTTGAGCTTGCGTGCAATAAGCGCCCGCGATGCCCAAGGGCAAATTAACGCGACGTACAGATGGTAACGCCCAGCCTCAGCCTTAAATCCCCCTTCGCCGGTAGGCCCGGCGCTGCCGTTAGCCGTAACCCAGTGGCGAAAGCTTGAGGTCTGACGAACAAAGCCACCTTTATCATCAGTGGATTGCACCGGCTGCCACGCTTGTGTCCATTTACCCGCTATCAACATGTGCGATTCTCCTGGGGATGAAGAGGCCGCCGGACGCAGCCTGGTTTATTAATGGAAACGGGCGCCGAGCGGCGTTGGTTTCAAGGCAAGACGTCCATCGCCGGTCAGGGCAAGGATGACCAAGCCGACGATCCAAAAAGCGGGATACTCCCATCCACCATGAGGGTTGGTAAAGAAGAACCCCGCCGGTCCATGGACGGTCACAATGGCACCTAATAATACCGGGATCAATAAAATTGCCACCAGGCGCGGCCAGATGCCGAGAATTAACGCCACGGCGCCAATGACTTCCCAGGTCATGGTCGCGTAAGCCAACCACGCCGGCAGTCCGAGTGAAACGAAAAACTGCGCCGTGCCGGAAGGGGTAAAAACCACTATTTTCAGGGCGGCGTGAGCGAGAAATAAAAAACCGAGGACAATACGTAATAGCAACGCTGCGTAAGGTGCGGTACGTGAGTCAATCATGGTATCTTTTCCTTGTGGGGTAGGCTTATGTAGCTAAGAGAAAGATACCCTTATTCCAATTCAAATATTATCCGGTGACTTTGCCTTTATTTAATTCCATTTTGGAAACAATCCAACTACCATCCCCGATCCCACGCTGGCTCGCCCATATAACGCAGCGCCAGGAAATCGACCAAAGCACGCACCTTCAACGCCAGATGACGCGCGGCGGGATAGACGGCATATAAACCCAACGGCGCCACCTCCATGGCGGGAAGTACCGGCAACAGCACGCCCTGTCGAAGCGACGGCCCGGCGATAAAACTCGGTATCCGCGCGATTCCGAGCCCGGACGTCGCGGCGGTTAAACACGCCTCGGCGTTGGAAAAGTGCAGTCTACCGCTTACCGGCACCGACGTTTGCCCTTGCGCCGTAACCGGGCCAAACTGCCAATTGAAGGGATCGCGAAAATTGGTATCGATGATACAGTTGTGGCCGACCAGCTCATGTGGCGCAAGCGGCGCGCCGTGCAGGGCCACGTAATCAGGCGAGGCGGCGAGCACTATTCGCACCTGGCATAACTTTCTGGCAATCAGGCTACTGTCGTCCAGCCGTCCAATGCGAATCGCCAGATCAAAACCCTCATCCACCAAGCTGACCAAGCGGTCGGCAAAGCTGACATCAAGTTCAATAGCCGGAAAATCGCGGGCGAAATCGATTAACACCCCGGTAAGTTGCGTGGCGCCAAAAGAAGTCGGCGCGCTCAGGCGTAAACGACCCGAAGGTGTCCCAGCCGCCTGTCGTACGGAAGCATCCAGAGCATCAAACTCTTCTAGGAGAATTTTTATTCTCTGGTAATAGGCCTGGCCAACCTCGGTAGCGGAAAGCGCCCGGGTGGTACGCTTGATCAACTGCACCCCAAGTTGCTCCTCCAGCCGAGAAACTAACTTCGACGACTGGCCGGCACTGGTTCCTAGCCGCGTCGCCGCACGGGCAAAACTGCCCGTCTCCAGCACCGCCACAAACATCCGATCGCATTGACGCCGTTCCATTTCTTATCCTAAATTGTAACAATGGCCGGTAGGCCGGAAGTCGCGATTTAACCGCGGGGACGCTACGGACGCGGGGGGCGTAATACGGTTACCATTTTTGTACCCAAGGTTACACATATTATTTCCCTCGAAGCCCGTTGTGAACATATAATGCCCATCCGGTCATTCCCGACCTGGCTTAAACTCTCTAATTACTGCCTGTGTGGCGATAACACCTGAAACAACTATTAAAATGAATATGCGCGCAATCTATACGGTAATTCTGGCACTGGCTGCAGTCAGCCACTCGGCCTTTGCCGTGGTATACCCCCTTCCAGCCGGCAACAGCCGGTTGGTGGGACAAAATCTGGAAATTGAAATTCCCCAGGATAGTAAATTACCGCTGGAGCATTTTGCCGCAAAGTTCCAAATGGGCCTGAGCAATATGATCGAGGCCAATCCGGGCGTCGACCCTTTCCTG
>JAATGH010000142.1 GCA_015654745.1 Enterobacterales bacterium | reverse complement strand
ACCACCGTAGCCCCGGCCTGCGCCAGCCCCCTGGCAAGGGTAAAACCGATACCACGGGAACCGCCGGTGATCAGCGCGGTCTTTCCTTCAAGCGAGAAGGCGGGAAGCAAGGTTGTCATATCAACTCCGGTTCAGGGTACAATCAGCGTTTTCAGATAAGGGCTGCTGCCGGCCAGCAGGGTGGCGAAAGCGGCCGGGACGTCGTCGAGACCAATGGGCGGGCTGCTGATGGTCATAAGCGACGCCATCAGCCCGGGTAATAAGCCAATGGCCTGACGCTGCTCATCGCGAAAAACGCTGCTTCCCACCAGCGACAGTTCGCGCTCGACCAGACGGTTAACGTTCAGCGTCACGTCGCCATGGAAAATACCCACCGAGGCGATACGCCCGCCGGGCTGAATGGTATTCACCAGCGCGTTCAGTACGCTCGCCACCCCGGTGGCCTCAATCGCCAGGCAGAATTCGTCCGGCTCGACCACGGGGACAATGCGCGCAATTAATGCAAGACGTTGTGCATTCGGTTCTATCAACTGTACCCGGCAACCATGGACGGCATGCAGCAGCAGCGCCACCAGCCCGCCAATGGTGCCGCCGCCGGTAACCCGTACGATAGCGGACCGCCCGGGGGACAGCTGGTTAACCGCCCGCAGCGCGACTCCCAGCGGTTCGCTTAAGGCGGCAATCGCCGCCGGCAGGCTCGACGACACCTTTAGCAGGCTTCCGGCCGGCAGCACCACCTGTTCGGCAAAACCCCCGTCGCGGACTTCGCCGACAAACCCCAATTGATCGCATAAATTATAGTGGCCCTGTTCACAGGCCGGGCAGCGGTCGCACCATACGCGCGAATCCGCCACCACCCGATCGCCGAGGACGAAGTCTTTGACCCGATCACCGCATTCCAGAACCTCAGCGCAAAATTCATGGCCCGGGGTTGAGGGCGATCGGGATATCCATTGGCCGGTGCGCAGGTTATGTACATCGGAGCCGCAAATGCCGGCCGCCAGCACTTTTAACCTGACTTCCCGGGGCCCGGGGCGCGGGAGGGGAATCTCTTCGGTTCGGATATCGCCGACACCGTATAATCGCACAGCCTTCATGGTTACGCCTCCATCACCAGTTCATTGAGCCAATGGGTGAAATCATCCTCGCCGCCGCTGCCCAACATCACCGCTATCGCCAGGCCCAATGCCGAACTGACCGGGTTATGCCCGCCGAGGCCGCCGGCCCGCAGATCAAGCACCAGGGTTGGGCAACAGAACATCGCCAGCCGGATGATGCGCTGCCAGTGCGCCGGTAGCCAGCCCCGTTGTTTCAGCTCCGCCAGCAGGGGCCGCCAGTACCCGGTTCCTTTGCTGTCCAGGAACGCCCGGCGCAGCGGAGTTAGCCGCCAGTTATGACTGACTTTCAACCGATCGCCCGTGCGGATTACCGCCACCTGATAATATTGTGCGGCCCGTTCAGGCTCATACAGCCAGCAGGGATGCGCGAAAATATTGTGAAAGGTGGCCTTGATCTCGGCCAGCAGCGCCGGAATGGCGCTACCGGCGAAGGCGGGATCAAAACTCACCAATTCCGCTTGCCCGCCATGGGTATCGAACCAGACGTTGGCATTATGCGCGTCGCCATGGGCGGTAATCGCGCCATGTCCGGCCAGTGCCGTCGGCTCTAGCCGCTCGCCGGCTTCCAGAAACAATTGTGCGAGGGTATGGGGATAAAGCACGCCGTTGATTTCCCACTGTAACCGGCTCAGATCCCGCCAGGGGATCTGTTCTTGTCCCAGTTGAAACGTTTTACCGACGTAAAATTGTTTCACCCGGCCGCCTAAACCGGCCTGAGCGCCCGCGGAAACCAGCCGATGGTAAAACAGTTGATGGATCGGTTCTTTGGCCACGCTTTCCCGACTACCCGGTATCAAGGTTGGTTGGCAACAGACCCACAGCGCGCGATCGGCCCGCTGCTGCGCCTCGACCACCGCCGCCATATGCTGCCAATCCTCGCGATCTTCGATCGCGTGGCACACTTCCGCCAGCCGTTTATCGGTGCGCAGGGCGTACAGCAGAATTTGCCGGCCGGGTTCGCCGCAGGCATAGAGCGGTACATCCACCCGGAACCCCGCATCGCGCAGCAATCCGGCGCGGTAATACTCCGCGATGGTCTGATCTTCGCCGTCTTCGTGGTGATACTTAAAAAATAGGGTGCGATTATCCGCCAGCGCCACCTGGCCGTTAAGGGAATTGAGACTGTATTGATCGTGGTTGATTTTCACGCCTAGCACCGGCGTCCCGGTAATTTCTGCGATTAGCCGGCCGAGCCGGTCGCCGGCGCCCGACCAGTCGCCGGCTTTGGCCAGAGCCCTGGCCTGCGCGGCGTACGGTGCCTTAGCTCCATTAGACATCGGTCTCACCCCTAAGGAATTTCTTCCGTATATCGGAAACCGCCAACGCGTGACCGGTAAAACCTTCATATTCGGCAAAACGCTTGGCCTTGACCGCCAGGTTGTCATAGCCGGCGGCGGTCACATACCCAATGGAGATGCGTTTCATATAATCGAATACCGACAGCGGGCCGGCGGTTTTGGCCGCCCCGTTGGTCGGCAGCACCGCATTGGGTCCGAGTACAAAATTGCCCAGGGTGACCGGCGTATGATTGCCGAGCAATATTTCCCCCGCATTGCGGATCCGGGTCATCACCGCCATCGGTTCGTCCGCCAGGATCTCGAGATGCTCCGGCGCATAACGATTGACAAAGGCGATCGCCGTCTCAAAGTCACGGGTCAGGACGATCCCGCCGTGCTCGCCGCACAATACCCTGTGTGAAAAGTTCGCCCGCTGATCGTCCAGCTTGCCCCAGAGCGCCGGCAATACTTTTTGCGCCTGCTCGGCGACGCGGCGACTGGAGGTCACCAACCAGGCGGAGGAATCGGGGCCATGCTCGGATTCGATAATCAAATCGAGCGCCGCCAGGGCGCCGTTAGCATTGTCGTCAGCCAAAATAATACTTTCGCTGGGGCCGGCGGGTACGCCCGGATCGATAAGATGGGTCAGTTGGCGTTTGGCGGCCACCACCCATGGACTGCCGGGACCGACTATCTTGAGGCACTTGGGGACGGTTTCGGTGCCGAAGGCCACGGCGGCCACGCCCTGGGCGCCGCCGCATTTATAGATTTCGCTGATACCGACGATACGGGCGGCCACCAGCGTCGCATCATCCACTTTTCCGTCCGGTCCTGGAGGGGTAATAACCACCGGGCGGGGCACGCCGGCGACAATCGCCGGGATGGTGGTCATCAGCAGTACGCTGGGAAACGACCCTTTGCCGCGCGGCACGTAACAGGCGACGGCATCGATAGGGACATGGCGATCGCCGGCAAAGGCGCCGGGTTGCATCTCTTTGAGCCACATCTCTTCCGGTTTCTGTGCTTCATGGAAGGCGCGGATATTGCTTGCCGCAAAACGGATGGCCGCCAGCACCTCCGGATCGATACGCGCAAAAGCCTGTTCAAACTCGCTCTCCTCGGCGCGCAGGGAGAAGGTTTCGGGTACTACCGCGTCAAAACTGCGGGCGAAACGTATCAGCGCCGCATCCCCTTCGGTTCTAACCGCCTCGATAATGGGTCCGACCCGTTCGCTAAAAAAGGAAAGATCGGTTTCAGTGCGTTTAAACAAGGCATCTGGTAATACGTCGCTGGTGGAAAGATCGTGAAAAATAACGGACATTGCTATAATTCCCTGAGTTAGACGGACAACACTGGATGGCGGATGCGATCCAGCACCAGATGTTGCAAATT
>JAATGH010000416.1 GCA_015654745.1 Enterobacterales bacterium | reverse complement strand
TTTAACGCAGCCAGTTGGTTTTTGCCAATTCTACCACTTCGTCGCCGCGCCCGTTAATAATGGCCCTGAGCATATAGAGACTGAATCCCTTTGCTTGCTCAAATTTTATCTGCGGCGGCATCGCCAGCTCTTCCTTGGCGGTGACGACATCCACCACCACCGGGCCATCGGTGGCAAACGCTTCCTGCAAAGCGGCGGGCAGATCCGCGGACCTTTCCACCCGAATGCCCTTGATGCCGGAAGCGCGGGCAATGGCGGCGAAATCGGGATTTTTTAAATCGGTACCGTCGGTCAGATAACCCCCGGCCTTCATTTCCATGGCCACAAAACCCAGCACGCTATTATTAAAGATAACGATCTTTACCGGCAAATGCATTTGCGCCATGGATAAAAAATCCCCCATGAGCATGGTAAAACCCCCATCGCCGCACAGAGCCACCACCTGTCTCTGGGGATAGGCGGCCTGGGCGCCCAACGCCTGCGGCATGGCATTGGCCATGGAGCCATGATTGAATGAGCCGATCAGGCGGCGCTTGCCGTTCATCTCCAGGTAACGCGCCGCCCATACGGTCGGGGTACCCACATCACAGGTAAAGATCGCGTCCTCAGCGGCCAACTGACTGATTTGCCTGGCCACATATTGCGGGTGGATGGCCTTGTTCGCGCTCGGTTGCGCCAGCGCATCGAGGTCGCGGCGGGTCTCACGATAATGTTCCAGCGCCTGATCCAGGTGGTGACGGCCGGTTTTGACCTTCAGCCGCGGCAACAAGGCGAGCAGGGTTGATTTGATGTCGCCGACCAAGGACATATTAACGGCGCAATGGGCACCCAGGCTGCCCGGATCAATATCAATCTGCACGATCTTGGCATGAGTCGGATAAAAGGCGCGATAAGGGAAACGCGTCCCCAGCAATACCAGCGTATCCGCGTTCATCATGGCGTGGTAGCCGGAGGAGAAACCGATTAAGCCGGTCATTCCCACATCATAGGGATTGTCCCACTCCAAGTGCTCTTTGCCACGCAGGGCATGGACGATCGGCGCCTTAATTAATCCCGCCAACTGCACCACCTCATCGTGGGCTTGAGCGCAGCCGCTACCGCACAATAACGTGATATTTTCCGCCTGGTTGATGATCTCGGCCAGTTTCTCCAATTCGCTTACCGGCGGCACCGACAGCGGTGGACAGGGTGTATACCATAGGGGTTGGCCATCTTCCGGCGCCGGTTTTAGCGCCACATCCCCGGGCAGGACGATCACCGAGACGCCACGATTCAAGATCGCCTTACGCATGGCGATGCCCAATACCTGGGGCAATTGTTCTGGATTCGAAACCAGTTCACAGTAATGGCTGCATTCGCGAAACAGTTCTTCCGGGTGGGTTTCCTGGAAATAACCGCTGCCAATTTCACTGGAGGGAATATGGGCGGCGATGGCCAACACCGGTACCTGATTGCGATGGCAATCATATAACCCGTTGATCAGATGCAGATTACCCGGGCCGCATGAGCCGGCGCATACCGCCAGTTGCCCCGTGAGCTGCGCTTCGGCGCCGGCGGCAAACGCGGCGACCTCTTCGTGGCGCGTGCCCATCCATTGAATCGTGCCCATGCGGTTAAGACTGTCGCTTAATCCGTTAAGCGAATCGCCGGTAACACCCCAAATACGCTTGACGCCGGCTTGCTCCAGAGTCTTGGCAACCATTGACGCAACGGTTTGTTTCATCTTTTTCCCCTTTGAAATTGGTCAGAAAGACGCTACATAAATTCCTTAGCGGATCAAGCTTAGTCTTTTTCACCGACGATTGGCAGTCACAACGCCGTTATCGCCGGTAATGATCGGCCTTGAACCTGTAGCGGCAACGGGGGCGAAAACGAAGCGGATACGCAGGCCAAGATCATGTCTAGGCAGAGAACAGGGCAATAAGTACCGGTGCCAGCAGGCTAAGTAAAAAACCATGCACGATGGCGGCGGGTACCACCTCCAGCCCGCCGGCACGCTGCAGCACCGGCAGGGTGAAGTCCATGGACGTGGCCCCACAAAGCCCGAGGGCGACGCTGCGGCTGCGTCGCATCAGTCCCGGAATCAGCACAATAGCCAGTAGTTCGCGCGTCAGGTCGTTAAAAAAGGCGGCGCTGCCGATCACCGGGCCGAAGGCGTCGCTCATCAAAATCCCCGATAAGGAGTACCACCCAAAGGCGGATGCCATGGCCAGGCCGGTATGCAGGGGTAAACCCAATATTACCGCCGCCACCGCGCCGCCCAGCATGGCGCTGGCGGCCACGACCAATGCGATGCCGGCCCCGCGCCGATTCAGCAGGATTTGCCGCAGCGTCATGCCGCTGTTGCGCAGCTGGATGCCCACCAGCAGAAGCAGCAGGATCAACGCGAACTCGCTGGCCTTCGACGCGGCGCCGAGCCAGTGCCAGCGAGTCAGACCGATAACAAAGCCGGCGACCACCACCAGGCAAAGTTGTAAAGAATCCAGCGCCATACGTAATCTGGACGGCGGTTTGGCCTGCCGCTGGGCACCGTGCCAGGGGATGCGTTTTTCCAGCCACCACAGCGCGGCGGCATTGGCGGACAATATGCATAGCGCGCTGACGCCGGCATACCAGGCAATCAACAATAGGTTGGTGGCTAAGTTGTCGAGCAGGGCCAGGCTGATGCCCATAAAAAACAAGATGATATACACCATGGCGCTTAATAGCCGATCGAGGATGCGGCGCAGATTTTGGCCAAGCCGGGGCAAAAGATAACCCCCGATAAGCGGAATAAGTATGATTAATAGGCTGGAGTACATGGCGCGGATCACATCCTTTTGGGCGACGAGGGGGAAAAGCTGCCATACGCTAACGAAAAACCGCATATCTGTAAAGGCGGCCGCGTTTTGAAGCGCCGGCAGAATATACCGCCATTTGGAACGTCAATCAGTTAAGCGTTGAACCGCTGGGATCCGTGGCCGTTTAACCTCGGGTGCGGTAATCCAGTCGCCATGATCTCACGAAAAAAGCACGACGGTTTACGTTATTACCGGGCGAATGACGGCGGTGTGGCTGAGGGTTAACGGATCGTGATTGCAACGGGCATAATTATACTTGCGTCTTAAAATAAAAATGTTATACCTTGAGTATGCGGGACGAGCGGCAGAAAGAAATGCCAGCGGTTCACTGGCATTTTATGAGTATCGTAGGCAATAATCGCGAGGCGAGTTATCAGGCAACAGTCTCGGTTTCTACAGGCACGATCAGACTCGCGTGGTTCCCCTTGGGACCTTGATGAACGTCGAATCTGACGACTTGACCGGCTTTGAGCGTTCGATAACCGTCCATTTGGATTGTTGAGTAATGCGCAAATATAT
>JAATGH010000400.1 GCA_015654745.1 Enterobacterales bacterium | reverse complement strand
GGCTCTGATGTTTGCGTAATTTGCGGTTCACGACCATCACCGGTTTTTTATATTTGTCGATGAGCAAATCCATTTCATCGACCGATAAAAAACGCGGATAAATAATAATGCCGTCGCAGCGCAAATCGTGCAAAAACTGAATGGCGTCCTGTTCTTCTTCCGCGCTGTGTTTACCATCCACCAGAATCAGCTGGCGTCCGTTGGCGTCGAGTTTTTTCGCAGCCTGAGAAATTAATTCACTGAAATAATGCCCGTTATACAGCGTATTCGTCACCACCAGCCCGATGCACATCGATTTGCTGGTTGCCAGATTTCTTGCCAGTAAATTGGGCCGGTAGCCCGCTTCCTCAATGGCTTTATAGACCTGATCTTTGGTTTCCTGGCTCACATAACCCTTGCCGGAAAGCACACGGGAAACCGTGGCTTTCGAGACGCCCGCTTTGGCTGCAACTTCCTGCATTGTCGACATCAGGCACCTTCCGGATGAGAAAAATTATTCGTCATTCTACACATTCCGCGCGTGCTGAGACGATTTCACTTCGCAAGGAGATCGTCATCACAAAAATGAAACGGTGTTGTATTTATTTATTGAAGTCAGAAGAAGAACTGAACATTCTCGTGTGAAACCGGTTACCTACTGTTTCGGAAAAAGCCCGCTACGTTTCATAAAAAAGGCTTCCCGGAAAGATAATTATTCATAACCCTATGAATCCGAGAGAGTTATCACTCATGGCTAAGAATTTTGCAGCAATTTCCAGGTCAATCGTCGATGCCATCGGCGGCGCGGACAACGTGGTTGCGGTTACGCATTGCATGACGCGCCTGCGCTTCGTGCTGAACGACGAATCCGTCGTGGACGCGGCGACACTGAAATCCATAACGGGCGTGATGGGCGTGGTGCGCAATGAAAAACAGTGCCAGGTGATCATCGGCAATAACGTGTCGCAGGCTTACGCCGAAGTGCTGAAACTGCTTCCGGAAGACTTTGCGGCGGCCAGCGATGCACCTGCCAAAAACAAAATTACGCTCAAGCGGATTGGTGCAGGAATTCTCGATGCGCTGATTGGCACCATGTCGCCGCTGATCCCGGCGATTATCGGCGGTTCGATGGTGAAACTGCTCGCTATGGTTTTCACTATGACCGGAGTACTTAGCAGCACCTCGGCGACACTTATTATTCTTAATGCTATTGGCGACGGAGCCTTCTTTTTTCTGCCGGTGATGGTTGCGGCATCCGCAGCGGTAAAATTCAAAACGAATATGTCGCTGGCGATTGCCATTGCCGGTGTATTGGTTCATCCCAGCTTTATTGATCTCATGGCGAAAGCCGCACAAGGTCAACACGTCGAATTTATGGGGATTTCCGTCACGGCGGTAAAATATTCCTACACGGTGGTCCCGGCGCTGGTTATGACCTGGCTGCTTTCCTACATTGAGCGTTGGGTTGATAAAATCACCCCTGCGGTGACAAAAAACTTCCTCAAACCGATGTTGATCGTATTGATCGCAGCCCCTATCGCCATCGTGCTGATTGGCCCGTTAGGGATCTGGATCGGTACCGCCATTTCCGCGTTGGTCTACACCATTCATAGCTATCTTGGTTGGTTGTCCGTGGCGATTATGGGCGGGATTTGGCCGCTGTTGGTCATGACAGGTATGCACCGTGTGTTCACGCCGACCATTATTGAGACCATTGCCAAAACCGGGACCGAGGCCATGGTTATGCCCTCGGAAATCGGTGCAAACCTGTCGCTCGGCGGCTCATCTCTTGCGGTGGCGTGGAAAACTAAAAATTCCGAGCTGCGTCAGACCGCCCTTGCCGCAGCGGCGTCCGCGATTGTGGCCGGGATTTCGGAACCTGCACTTTATGGTGTGGCAATACGTCTGAAACGTCCGCTTATCGCGTCGATAATCAGTGGTTTTGTGTGCGGCGGCGTGGCGGGTGCGGCGGGATTGGCGAGCCATTCAATGGCGGCGCCGGGGCTTTTCACCAGCGTACAGTTCTTTGATCCCGCCAATCCGATGTCTATCGTCTGGGTCTTCGGGGTGATGGCGCTTGCCGTAGTGCTCTCTTTTGTATTGACGCTGTTGCTGGGCTTCGAGGATATACCGATGTCAGTAAACGAAAGCAAAAATGTTCAACCTGTACAAGCGGTATTAGCTCATAAGATGCCAAGATAATGATCTGCTGAAACTGTGTATCATCCCAGCCGCAATATATCGCTGTTATAAGATATCGATTTTTACGGGAATATATCCTGGTAATCGGCATCTCTATTGTTATGCCTTTTTTATATTAATTATATTATTACGATGTTCTGAATAAAAGAATTTGCCATTAGCATATTAAATACACTTAACTTTGATAAAGGATATTTATAATGAAAATCTCCCTACTTACGCTTTTGATTCCTGCATTATTAGCTTCAGCAACCTCCGGGGCGGCAGAAATTTATAATAAAGATGGCAATAAATTAGATTTGTATGGTTTTTTTAATGGCATGCATTATTTCTCAGATGATAAAAGCGCTGACGGCGACAAAACGTATATGCGTTTTGGTTTTAAAGGTCTGACACAAATTTCCGATCAGCTAGTGGGATTTGGCCGCTGGGAATATCAAATCCAAGGCAATCAAACCGAGAGCCAAAATACCGCATTTACGCGTTATGCCTATGCCGGTTTGAAATTTGCCGGGTCTAACTCTTTCGATTATGGTCGTAACACCGGTGTTTTATATGATGCAGCATCCTATACCGATATGCAGCCGGAATTCGATGCTTCCACCTATGGTTCTGACCAGTTTCTGTTCAAGCGTGGTAACGGTATTGCCACTTACCGTAACACCAATTTCTTTGGTTTGGTTGATGGTCTGAAAGTAGCTCTGCAGTACCAAGGTAAAAATGATAGTGGGGCCGCCGAGGCGGGTACCCGTAACGTATTGTCTCAAAATGGCGATGGCTATGGCTCCTCTTTGAGTTACGATTTTAAGTCTGGAATCAGCGTTGCCGGCGCATTTTTTAGCTCAAATCTTACCGATGAGCAAAATTCTGCACAGGGCATTATGGGCGGGGGCGGAAAAGCCGAGGGCTATACCACGGCGATTAAATATAATGACAGTAGTCTCTATCTGGCGGCAATGTACACTCAAGCCTACAATGCGGCGAAATTCGGATCGCCGAGCGGTACCGCCTACGGTTTAGCCAACAAATCACAGGCCGTTGAACTCTATGCGGGTTACACCCTTAATTCAGGTCTGATTCCCTTCGTCGCTTATAACCAAACGCGTGGAAACAATTTAGGCACTGACCGTAAGGGTAATAACTACGATAATCAGGACCTGGTCAAGTTTGTTGACTTTGGCTTCACGTATAACTTCAATAAAAATATGGTGACCTACGTTGACTACAAGGTTAATTTACTCGATGACAACACCTTCACCAAAAATGCCGGCATCGTAACGGATAACGTGGCGGCAGTTAGCATGAAGTACCAGTTCTGATGAAATAGATAATCCGGTCTGTTTTTCCGTTTCGCTGAATGGGCGGACAAAAACGCCGGAGCGTTTTGCTCAGCGCTTCAGCGCTGGGCCACAGGGCGGGCCTCATGGATGAGGCCCGTCATCAAAACCGATTAGATGGAGCGTCCGTACTCCAGAAAGCGAAAAACCAGCCCTAGGGCTGGTTTAATCAAAAAATGGTGCCGGACTCGGGAACATGCTCACGAGTAACTTACTGTTTATCATTGGTTTTATTGTAATATTATCCAAACAGCACCTCCACTAAGACTCCCATATTAAAAGGCTTTGTTTTTGTGATGTGTATCACGAAAAATCGGCATTTTACAGCTGTAGTGTCGTTACGTGTGGAGTCAGGCCCACACATAATGGCGCTAAAAACCTGGTTTTATCTCCCATGTAGGATGGTTACATTCAGACCCCGGTGATTTTATCAGTATTACCACACCGGGTCGGGATGCGTTGCTGCGTTTCGGTACACCTGGCCGATAGCCAGGGAAAAGGTTAGATCTGTTGCTGGCCGTGACGGGCAGCGATGGCGAGGATTATGCCCGGGCGCCGCGTTGGTACATCAATGTGCCGGATAGTGTGGATGTTGCATATTCTGCCGAAGGTGAATGGTCGTTCCGGAAGAACGTGAACGCGTTATTTCCTGTCGCGGCCGGGCTTTTATTACCTGCTCTGTTTATTTTATCTCAGATAATGTCGAGCCGTCCTGCCATCCTTTCAGAGTAGTCCTGCATCGCAGTGCGGATATGTTCGCAGAGAAGCCGCACGCGCTTCGTCTGTCGTGTCTCGCTGTGGGTCAGCAGCCAGACATCGCCAATGCGCGCGACGGGTCCTCCTGGTACACGGGCGAGCACAGGATCGGCATCGCCGAGAAAACAGGGCAGAAGCGTGATACCCATCGCCGCGCGTGCCGCCTCAAACTGCGAGCGCATTTCCGCGAAGCGGATTGGGGTGGTGGTCATCCTGGTCCCCCCTTCAGGCTGCCATTCGGACGGAACGGCCTCGCCTGGTCCCAGCAACCAGGGTATAGCCCTTGAAGGGGCGGCTAAAAGAGTTAAATGGCCGTAGTATCCGGTATAAAACTCACAAAGTTTCATACCGTAGAGATTGCCTGGCGGCGTGGTACCACCTGTGACCACGCGAAGGGCGACGTCCGCCTCCCGGTTGCCCAGATTGGCGATGGTTCCCGACCCGACGACCTCCAGCGCAATATCAGGGTAAGAATTCATAAAATCCGCAAGCGTGGGCATAAGCAGGTCGGTTGCAAGGGATATGGGGAGCGTAAACCTCAAAGGCCCGGAAACACGCTGGTCTCTGCCGAAAACTCTTGCTTCTATCTGAGATGACGCGGTAGCCATCTGCCCGGCAAGATCGACGATGTCGATGCCCGCGTCCGTCAGCCGGTATCCGGATGCCAGTTTTTCAAACAGCTTGGTATTCAGCTTGTTTTCCAGTCGACCAATGCCGCGAATGATGGTGGCGTGGTTAACACCCAGTGCGTCAGCGGCCGCGCGTACCGTCCCGCCTTCCGCCACGGCAAGAAACATGCGAAGTTCATCCCAGTGGTCCATTGGTGCGTTTTCTCACAAGTGTTGTGCAATTTTAGCCAGTTTAATTCTGGATCGGGCTGAATCATACTGAAAATCAGCCAGCCATGGTGCTTTTTTGCACCTGGCGGCTAATCAGCTTCTCAATGAAATGAACATAAGTGAGGAAACTATGGGCAAACTGGAATCTAAAATTGCTGTCGTGACCGGCGGTTCCAGCGGGATCGGTTATGCGATCGCCAGGCGTTTCATCCAGGAAGGGGCGACGGTTTATATCGCTGGCCGTAGACTGGCCGAGCTTGAAGCGGCGGCAGCGAAGCTGGGTAAACATGCGAAAGCGATCCAGACCGACATCGCCTCCCCCGACAGTCTGGACCGGCTGTTTACCACGGTGCAAGAACAGGAAGGCGGGCTTGACATCCTCGTTGCC
>JAATGH010000015.1 GCA_015654745.1 Enterobacterales bacterium | reverse complement strand
TCATAGTGGGCAATCGCCTCCAGATAAAGATCGTCTTTACTGCCAAAAGCGGCATACAGGCTGGGCGAGTTGATGCTCATTGCCGCATAAAGATCCGCCATCGACGTCGCGGTGTATCCCCGTTGCCAGAACACTTTCATCGCCGCGACCAGTGCCGCCTCGCGATCAAAGCCTCTAGGACGTCCTCTTGTCGCCATCAACGCACCTCCCTATTCATTATGTGCCAATCGATATAATAATCCGGTTGACGCTGGGTGACAATTTTGTTTATTGTATTTATGTATCGATCAACACATAAATAGGAAGCGATGATGAATACTCTGGCGAATAAACGTGCGCTGGTCACCGGCGCCAGCCGCGGTTTGGGCAAGGCCATGGCGCTATCACTGGCGCAAAGCGGCGCCGATGTGGCGATAACCTATGAAAAATCAGTGGATAAGGCTCAGGAAGTGGTCAGGGAAATTGAGGCGCTGGGCCGCAAGGCGGTGGCCATCCAGGCCGATAGCGCATCCCCGGCGGCGGTACGCGACGCCGTCAGCCAAGCCGTGGCCGCGCTGGGCGGATTGGATATTCTGGTAAATAACGCGGGCATTGCGCGCGGCGGCCTGCTGGAAGACATGGCGCTGGAGGATATCGATGCCATGATCAACATCAATATCCGCGGCCTGGTGGTGGCCACCCAGGCCGCGTTGACCCATCTCGGCGCCGGTGGGCGTATTATCAATATCGGCAGTTGCCTGGCTGAACGGGTACCCATGACGGGCATCAGCGTGTATGCAATGACCAAATCTGCTTTGCTGTCGCTGACGCGCGGCCTGGCCCGTGATTTAGGACCGCGCGGCATTACCGTCAATCTGGTGCATCCCGGGCCGACCGATAGCGACATGAATCCCGCCGACGGCGAAGGCGCCGACGTGCAGCGCCAGTTCATTGCGCTGGGTCATTATGGCAACGCGGTGGACGTTGCCGCAGCGGTGGCGTTCCTCGCCGGCCCGGCGGCAAGCCATATCACGGGCACCGGTATCAACGTTGACGGCGGCATCAACGCGTAATCAGCACGGCTGGAAATTCTGCGCCCGATGCTCGATAAACTCAAAAAAGGCTTGGGCGCAGGCGGAAAGGTGCCTTGATTTCATTTTCACCAGATAGATGGCGCGCTCCAGCGCCACATCCCGAAAAGGGATAATGGCAATATCCTTATGTCGGAACTGGAATAGCGTCAGGCCCGTGGTAATACAGACCCCATAATTAGCGGCAATCAACCCCATCATGGTCGTCAGTTGCCTCACCTGCAGCAGATAATTGAACTCCGCGCCCTGCATCTCGCATAGCCGATCGGTACATTGCCGTATGCTGGTACCGGGCGAAAACCCGATAAACGGGTATTCGCCAATATCGTCAAGGTCCACGTGGTCCAGCCGTGCCAGCGGGTGATGACGATGGCACAATAAATAAAATTTGTCGGAAAACAACAGGGATGAGTTGAAAATCGCCGGCGAGGGCTGGCCCGCGGTCAGCGCTAGATCCGCCTGGCCATCCAGCAGCGCCTTTAGACAGCGATCCCATTGGGTATCCAGGAGATCCACTCGGGTACCAGGATGAATGCGCCCATGTTGCACCAGCACTTCGGGCAGCCATTCCACGGCGATGGAAGGCAAGACCGCCAAGGTGACGATACCATTATCCCCCGCCGCGCGGGCGGTGATCTCATTGACCGCATCATCGTGACTTTTTACCATCCGCCGAGCCAAATCGATAAAATGAATGCCGTTGGCGTTCAACTGCACCCGCCGGGTATCACGATCAAACAGCCGATAACCGATTTCATCCTCCAGACCGGCAATAAGCGCGCTAAAAGCCGGCTGGGATAAATTAAACTTCTTCGCCGCGCGGGTAAAACTATCCACCTCGCTTAATATAAGGAACGCGCGCAGCTGCTTGATTGATAAATTCATCCCCCCCCCAAAGTCAATGATAACCTCATGTTGATCCTTTATTCACCAGCCCCGTATTTTCACCAGCGGAGTCGTTTTTTGATCCAGCGCCCATTTAAGTTAAACATATTTATCGCCAAAAATATGTCCGCGGATGAAAAAGCATGACGCCTGCATGATTTTTTTTAACCTTTGGGAACACGATTCGCGTAATGGCTTGATTAATATCATTTTAAAAAAGCATTAGCGAAGCGAATAAATCGATAGATATCCCTGATAACTGGTATCTATCAGCGATAGCTCATCGCTTATTTTAAATTCAAATTGGTGGGATAAGCTGGGCCATGATAAAAATATCCGCAGTTAAGATCAAGATAGAACAGACGAAACCAAAACGTTCTAAATATATTTAAGTCAAATTCATTTTAATTTGATGTAACCATAACGTTATTGGTTGGAGATTAATAAATTATAAGGAGAATGTTATGTTGGCGTTAATTGGTGTACTCACCATAGCCACGTTGCTATTTTTCATCATGTCCAAACGTATGTCCCCGCTGGTAGCCCTGATTGTCATCCCGGTCATTGGCGCCCTGGCGGCGGGCAGCGGTACCGACACGGCGAAATTTATCATTGAGGGCATTACCAAGCTGGCCCCGATGGCGGCAATGTTCGTTTTTGCCATCACCTTCTTTGGCGTGGTGACCGATGCCGGTATGTTTGATCCGATCATTCGCGGCATTCTGCGTTTTGTCGGGACCAATCCGGTCAAAATCATTATCGGTACCGGCTTTCTGGCGCTGATCGCCCACCTGGATGGCAACGGCGCGGTGACCTTTCTGGTGACTATCCCCACCATGCTACCGTTGTTCAACCGGCTAGGCATGGACAAGCGCATTCTGGTAGGCATTACCGCCCTCAGCGCCGGGGTCAATTTCCTGCCCTGGACCGGCCCCATGATCCGCGCGTCGGCGGCGCTTGGTGTTTCCACCCATGACCTCTTTCTCCCGCTGATACCGGCGCAGATCGCGGGCTTGGTGTTTATGGTGGCCATGGGTTGCTATTGGGGGAAAAAAGAGCAGAAGCGGCTCGGCAGCGCGCATTTCCAGGCAGCCGCCAATGATGTTTCACACCATAAGGAACTCACCGAACAGGAACAAGCCCTGCGTCGTCCGCATCTGTTCTGGCTTAACCTGGGTCTGGTGATTGCGGTTATCGGCACCATGGTCCTGACGCGTATCTCCCCCACCGTGGCGTTTATGATCGCCCTGACGCTGGCGCTCATGTTCAATTATCCCAATGTGGAAATGCAAAAGGAGCGCATCAACGCCCACGCCAAAGCGGCGCTGATGATGGCCAGCATTCTGTTCGCCGCCGGCGCCTTTACCGGCATCATGGGCGGCGCCGGCATGCTTAAGGCCATGTCCGAAGCCGCGGTGGGATTTATGCCGCCAGCCCTGGCATCCCACATCCCGGCCGTACTGGGACTGATCGCCATGCCACTCAGCCTGGTATTCGACCCCGACTCCTACTATTTCGGCATTATGCCGGTCATCGCCCACACCGTTCAGCTGTTGGGGATCCCGGCGATTCAGGTTGCCCAGGCGTCGGTGCTCGGCCAGATGACGACCGGATTCGCCGTCAGCCCATTGACCCCGGCGACTTTCCTGCTGGTAAGCCTTGCCGGGGTTGACCTCGCCGACCATCAGAAATTCTCCATCCCGGTGCTATGGGCGGCCAGCGTCATGATGACCTTTGCCGCAGTACTGACCGGTGTCTTTCCTCTTTAGTAAAAATTGTCATTTAAGCAGTAACAAAGGATTAGGTTATGAAAAAAATCAGAATAGGATCCGGTGCCGGTTATGCCGGGGACCGCATCGAACCGGCCGTGGAACTGGCGCAGCAAGGTAACATTGATTATCTGGTATTTGAATGCCTGGCCGAACGTACCATTGCCATCGGCCAGAAACAAAAACAGCAGGATCCCGCCAAAGGATTTAATGAGCTGCTGGTCGACCGGATGCGCGCTGTCCTGCCGCTGTGTATTGCCAAAGGCATCACGATTATTACCAATATGGGCTCGGCCAATCCGCAAGCCGCCGGCGAAACGGTAATCGCGCTTGCACGGGAGTTGCAACTGCCGCCAATAAAAGTAGCAGTGGTCACCGGTGATGATGTCTATGACCAGTTGCTTAACGCGGATCTGGTGCTCGACGAAGCCGGCGTGCCGGTTTCCCAATCCGGCAAAAATATCCTTTCGGCCAACGCCTATATGGGCGCCGAAGGGCTGGTTCAGGCGCTTAACGGCGGCGCTAACGTGATTATTGCCGGCCGCGTCGCCGACCCGTCATTGTTCTTGTCGCCGATGATCCATGCCTTTAACTGGGCTTTTGACGATTGGGAACGGCTGGGTAAAGGCACCTGTATCGGCCATCTGCTGGAATGTGGCGGACAGGTCACCGGTGGATATTACGCCGACCCCGGTTATAAAGACGTCCAGGGATTGGCCAGACTGGGCTTCCCTATTGCCGAGGTGACCGAACAGGGCGATGGCGTGATTACCAAAGTGGCCGGCTCCGGTGGCCGTGTCTGCGTCGATACCTGCAAAGAGCAGCTAATGTATGAAATCCATCGTCCCGATCGTTACCTGACCCCGGACGTGGTCGCGGACTTTAGCGGCGTGTCGTTTGTTCAGCTGGCGGACGATGCGGTGGCGGTAAGCGGCGCCACTGGCTATCCCCGTACCGACACGTTGAAAGTATCGGTCGGTTATCTGGACGGCTTTATTGGCGAGGGGGAAATCGCCTATGCCGGCCCCGGCGCGGTAAATCGCGGCAGGTTGGCGTTGGAGGTGGTGCGCGAGCGCTTTGCCTTGTGTGGTTTTACCCCCGAAGAGACCCGTTTCGATCTGATTGGCGTTGATGCCCTGCACGGTGCGTTACGTTCACAACACGGCGAACCCTATGAAGTGCGCGCACGGGTCGCGGCACGTTGCCTGACGCATCAACAGGCGATACATGTGGGCAATGAAGTTGAAACCCTTTATACCAACGGTCCCGCCGGCGGCGGCGGCGTGATGAAATCCGTTAAAGAAATCCTGGCCATGGATTCCACGCTACTGTCCCGTAATTTGACCCAAGCACAGGTGACCTATTTGGAGAGTAAAAAATGAAACTTCGTGAAATAGCCCATTCCCGTACCGGTGATAAAGGAAATATTTCCAATATATCTTTAATTGCTTACGATATTAGCAATTATGAAAAAATAAAAACGGCGGTGACCGCCGACCACGTCCGAGCCTGGTTTGGCGATATTGTGCAAGGTGAAGTCGTGCGTTACGAATTTCCCAAACTCGGCGCGCTGAATTTTGTCATGTACGGTGCCCTGGGCGGCGGTGTAACGCGCTCCCTGGCCTTGGATATGCATGGCAAGAGTCTAAGTTCGGCGCTAATGAATATGGAAATTTAAGTCGCACCCTTGATCCATATATAAAACAGAAAAAAGCCGGCGGAATATATTTCCGCCCCTTTTTCACGGCACTGATTTGTCCAAAGAGGACATTATGAAGAATAAAACTATCGACGACATGCAATTTCGTGGCCTGCTGCGCGACGGCATGTCGATTATGTTCGGCGGTTTTATGGGTATCGGCACACCGCAATATTTAGTCAATGAAATAATCAAATCGGGCGTGCGGGATCTGACCTTAATTGGTAATGATACCGGTTTTGTGGATACCGGCGTCGGCCCGTTAATCGCCACTGGACAGGTAAAAAAAGTTATCGCCTCCCATATCGGCACCAATCCGGAAACCGGCCGCAAAATGATCGCCGGCTACGTCGAGGTCGTGTTGGTGCCGCAGGGTACGCTGGCGGAACAAATTCGCGCCGGCGGGGCCGGCCTGGGCGGGTTTTTGACGCCCACCGGCGTAGGCACGGTGGTGGCCGAGCATAAGCAAACCCTGACCCTGGACGGTAATGCCTATTTATTGGAGCGGGCGCTGCGCGCGGACCTGGCCATCCTGGAATCCCGCTGCGCGGATCGGCTAGGCAATCTGGTTTACCGCCTGACCGCCCGCAATTTTAACCCGCTGATGGCGCTGGCCGCGGATATTGTCGTGGCGCAGTACGACAGCATCGTCGAGGTGGGGCAATTAGACCCCGAGTGCATCGTCACGCCGGGAGCGGTAGTGAATTATCTGTATCCAGGAGCGCGCCGATGAACGCTAAAGAACGCATCGCCCGCCGCGTGGCGTTGGAATTGCACGACGGGGATATTGTCAATCTGGGTATTGGTCTACCCACCAAAGTCGCCGATTATTTACCGGCCGGCATAGATGTCACCTTTCAGTCCGAAAACGGTTTTCTCGGCCTTGGTCCGGTTACCGAAGCCCAGGCCTCCTTGGTTAATGCCGGAGGTCAACCCTGCGGCATGATCGTCGGCGCCGCCATGTTTGACAGCGCCTTTTCGTTTGCTCTGATCCGCGGAGGCCATGTTGATGCATGCGTACTGGGCAGCCTACAGGTGGATGAACACGGCAGCCTGGCCAATTGGGTGGTACCGGGCAAAATGGTTCCGGGCATGGGGGGCGCCATGGATCTGGTGGTCGGCGCCAAACGGGTCATTATCGCAATGGAACACTGCGCAAAAAATGGCGAGGCCAAACTATTGCATAACTGTACTTACCCCCTTACCGCCGTCAATAAAGTCGGCAAAGTGGTGACCGAACTGGCGGTTTTCAGCTTCCACGACCAGCAGATGATGCTGGATGAAATCCACCCCGACATCACGCTCGAACAGCTGCGCGCCAAAACCAAAGCCACTTTCACCGTCTCCCCTACCCTCTGTCCAATGCGCCAATCGAGGTTGCCCAATGAATAATTCAGTGGTTATCGTCAGCGCCAAACGCACTGCTATCGGCAAATTTGCCGGGACGCTGGCCAACACGTCCGCCATAGAGCTAGGCGTCGCGACCCTGCGGGCCAACCTGGCCGAATTACCCGACGATCTGCAAATCGACGAGGTTATCCTGGGCAACGTGCTGCAAGCCGGTTTGGGCCAAAATCCGGCCCACCAGGTCGCTCGCCACGCCGGTCTTCCGTTGGCCACCCCCTCGTTTACGGTCAATAAAGTCTGTGGCTCCGGCTTGAAAACCGTGGCGTTGGGCGCACAGTCCATTCTATGCGGCGATAATCAGGTCTGTCTGACCGGCGGAATGGAAAATATGAGCGCCGCGCCCTATTTGCTGGAAAAGGCGCGCCAAGGCTATCGCATGGGTAACGGCACGTTGGTGGACGTGATGATCCGCGACGGGCTGTGGTGTGCATTTAATGATTATCATATGGGATTAACGGCGGAGAACATTGCCCGGCGATACCACTTAAGCCGCGAGGAACAGGATCGGGTGGCGGCGGATTCACAGCGCAAAGCCGCGGCGGCCATAGCTGAAAACCGCTTCGCCGCCGAAATCGTACCGCTACGGCTGCAGGTGAAAAAACAACTGCAGCTATTTGAGCGGGATGAATTCCCGCGTCCGGAAACCACGCTGACGTCTCTGGCCACGCTGCGACCGGCATTTCAACCTGATGGCACGGTGACCGCCGGCAATTCCTCCGGTATCAATGATGCCGCCGCGACGCTGGTACTGATGTCGGAGCAGGCTGCGCGCGCGCAGGGCATCACCCCATTAGCGCGCATCCGTAGCTGGGCGTCGGCGGGCGTGGGGGCCGACGTGATGGGGCTAGGCCCGATTCCCGCGACCCGGCGGGCATTGGCCCGGGCGGGCATGACGGTGACGGATATCGATTTGATTGAAGCCAATGAAGCCTTTGCCGCTCAGTTCCTGGCGGTACAGCGCGAACTGGATTTTGATCCCGAGAAGGTAAATGTTAACGGCGGCGCCATCGCGCTGGGACATCCCATCGGTGCCAGCGGCGCGCGGATCCTGGTGACGTTGGTTCATGCGCTGCAAAACCGAGATCGGACTAGCGGATTGGCCACCCTGTGCATCGGTGGCGGCCAGGGCATCGCCATGGTGGTGGAGCGGCTTTGACATCCTTCCCGGCCGAAAGCCGGGAATTCCAGCCGGCGCAGACCGCAACCTGGTCAGTCTCAACATCGTATTTTTTATCGAGCCCGAGATGAATGTGCTTAAAACGGCACAGAGGTAAGCCACGGGGGCCGGTTACGCCTTCTTTAACCGGCCCTGACCCGTCGCCGATATCAATAGCCGTAACGAATGGCGTCCTTGCTTTGTTGCATCAGGCCGTCAATCTTTTGCGCATAATATTCCATTCCCTGCGCATCGCCCGACTGGGCGCTTTCGCGCCGCTTCTGATTATAGGCCTTCATCAACTGGGCCTGGGCGTACCCGGGTTTACCATAGCATTCAACGCTTTTTTCCCAGCACGCGATGGCGCTATCAAGACTATTTTGCGCCGACAAGCGCTTGCCCAGCTCGTTCAAGGCCTGGGCACAATCCTTAGGCGCCAGTCCCTGAGCCAAAACCGACTCCATTGTCGTCGTATCCATAAAAGCTCCTTAACCGTTAATGGAAAAAGTTGAGAATATGGCCGAACACCAGCCCGACGCTGATGACATCGGAATCGCTGAACGTGACATTGGCAAAACCATACTGTCCGAGCAGGGGCAATAACAGCGCCGGCAGCAGAGTGATCAACAGCCCGTGGAATACCCCACCGATAATCGCCCCACGCCGACCGCCCACCGCATTACTAAAGATTCCAGCGGTACCGCCGGCGAAGAAGTTGGTCAACATCCCCGGCAGGATCATCGCCAGCCCCACCCAAGGAAACAGGAACATACCCAGCACCGACCCGACGGTCGTGGAGATAAAACCGATAATGACCGCGTTGGGCGCATAGGGAAACAGCACCGGGCAATCCAACGCGGGCACGGCGTTAGGCACAATGCGCAGAGCGATGCCGCGGAACGCCGGCACAATTTCCGCCAGCAGCAGCCGCACGCCGGCCAGTAGTACATACACCCCCACCACGAACTGCACGGACTGCAGGAATGAGAACACCAGGTAATTGACGCCTTTCGAGTAGGCGGCCACCACGTCCGGGCCGGCGGCGATGGAGGGGACCAGGTAAATCGGGATCATCACCACCATCATGGATAAATAGGTATCTTGTAAAAAGGACAATGACTGGGGCAGTTCAAGGTCTTCGGTGCTTTTACTCACATCACCGGTCAGCTTTGCCACCCCCGCCTGGATAATATAACCAATGGTACAAAAGTGACCGAGGGCGATATCATCGGAACCGGTAATTTTACGCACGATCGGCTGGGCCAGCGCCGGCATGCATACCGCCATCAACCCGGCAATCACGCCGCCGATAACGATGAGCTCCGTGCCACGCAATCCGCCCATATAACCAATCACCGAGCATACCGTCGCCATCCACAGCGAAGCCTGACCGGTAAGGAATATATATTTGAACCGGGTAAAGCGCGCGATAAGAATATTAACGATAAACGCCAATACCATAATAAGCGCGGTTTCGCGGCCTAGCGTCTGCTGCGCGATGCCGGCAATGGAGCCGACGTCGGTTACCACACCGCGCATATTGAATCCCTTCTGGAATACCTCGCCCAAAAAGTTCAATGCGTTAACAATAATATTGGCCCCCGCCAGTAATACTAAAAAACCTAGCAGTGTTTTCAATGTTCCGGTGATCACCTGACCGGTACTCTTCTTTTGGGCAATTAACCCTATCATCGCGATCAGGGCGATTAATATCGACGCCTGGCCCAGCACGTCATTAACGATAAAATGGAGGAAAGACATAGTAAGGCCCCTGTGTGGGTTCACAGCAAACGGATTAATAATAAAAAAATTATGCTAAATAGCCTAATTCCTGCAGAATTGGCGTTAGCTTTGTTTTTATCTCGGTTTTATCCACCAACCTTTTCAGGTAAACAACGGTCGCTTTAATGGTGTAATGCTGAAACTGCGAACGGAAATTCTCGCCGGTAACAATAATATCCGCACGCGTGGATGTGGCGCTTGAAATATCACAATGAGATAAATCCGCATCAATACCAAGGTCTTTCAGCGCCGCTTCAATACTCATTTCACAGGCAAAACTACTGCCCAGACCGGCCCCGCATACTGCCAAAATGGATAACTTTTTCATAGAATATTCCTTAATTGAACATATGTAGATGTCTGGTATGGCAGAACGTCAACCTTAAATTTTCCTCTCTACTATGGCTTATGTTAATCAAGCACCTTAGATCCCCGCGATAGCCAACACCATGGGCGGATATAAAGGCCATTCCGTTTAGCGGCAACCGGTTAATACTGGCTGATGATGCGCAGTGCCTGCTGTTTATCCGTGACCGAACGCAGTTTTTCTACGGCGCCTTCATCGCAAAAAAAACGCGAGAGGCTGGCAATCATGTCTATATGTGAGTTGCTGTCCACCGCGGACAGGGCAAAGATGATATATACCGGGTCATTATCCTCACTGCCAAACTCGACCCCCTCGGTTACGATCACCAATGACAGCGCCGTACGAATCACGCCCTCCTCTGGACGGGCATGGGGCATGGCTATACCTTCGCCCAAAACATAATAAGGTCCAATTTGTTCATGCATGGCAAAAATAGCCTGGAGATAACGGTCTTCTACCGCTCCTTGGTCGATCAGGGGTTGCACAGCTAATTCCACCACATTATGCCAATTCTCCGCTCGATTAATTAAGCGTATATTACTTTCATTAATCCACTCCGTTAACATACTGAGCCTCACTGATATACAAAGGGTCTTTAGCAGTATAGCTTTTGGCAACAAAAAAACTGTGATCTATCCATGCCTATTGGTTATTAACATTAATTAGTACACTTTTTCAGCTTCAATAAAAATAGAAGTAACGTCCTGCGTCATTCATAATGAATAACGTTTTCACTACTCAGTAGATAATGGATAGTAACGGTATTTTATGTAAGTCTTTGTTAACTCCTTAATGTATTAACCTTAATATCAACAGGCGATTCAAACGCATGAAATATCCAGTTAATTATTTTTTCGATATCCAGCGGAACATTTTGATCGGCGCGATATACTGGCCCGATATTCATGGGTTCAGCTCGTTCGGCCAGCGCCTTTAGTTCAGGTAGATATTCCTCACCGGGATGACCGGGCAAACGATGCTCTAGTCGTGCCTTATAACGACCGATCGCGATATCGCCCGATACCTCGCACCAAACTTCCGCTACGCCGGTAATACCGGCCTGCGCCAGGTACGCTAACAATATCTCTTTGGGCTGGAAACCAAACCAGGCGTCGATGATCAGAGTACTGCCTTGCGGCGCGTTGGCCACAATCGACCAGATTGCCTGATAGCTTGCCCGGCCCAATACCCGGTTAAACTCGCGATCCACCGGCTGCAAATATTGCAAAAACGGGTTTTTGATGCCATCCATGGACAGTTGTAACCAACCCGTACGCGCGGAGAGCTCGGCGGCCAGAGTGCTTTTTCCCGAAGCGGGGATCCCATTGATCAACACGACCTGCCGCCCACCCGGTTGCCCAACGCGCCGCCCGATGGATAATAATCCACCCTCGTCAGGGATCGTTGCACGCGTGTCGGCGTTGGACGCCGCTCTGCTCTCAGCCATAATTCACCTGCCCTGCCTGCGCGTTTTGACGTGGTTTATCGGCGTGGTAATAGCGCCGTATCACCGCCTGGATTTCATTGAGCCGGGGAACCGCCAGCGACTCCAGTTTATCTTTGGTTGCCGCACTGTCTAGCGAAATACAGTCCTTCCATAACGAACGACCGGCGATCACCCCCGACGCGCCGTTGCTCATGGCATCGGCCACCTGTGTCAGGAACGTCGAGTGATCGACACCGGCGGACAGCACCGCCCAAGGGACATCTCCCGCCAGCCGGGTGATTTCGGCGCAGTCCTGCGGCGAACCGGGGTAAGGCAGTTTTAATACTTTGGCGCCGCACGCCAGACAGATTTTGGTGCTGCCCTTGATGAGATCCGGGAACTTGGCCTGATATTCCCGGTCGCTTTCGTCCGTCAGTTGGTAGGTCAGAAATTCCACCACCAGCAGCAGATCTTCCCGGGCGAAATCTTCCATGCACTGGCGTAGAATGGCGATATTATGCTGATTGGCCGCGTCATGATCGGCGCGCAGGTACACCATGATTTTGCCACCGGTGCCGCCAAGTTCGCGAATATGGCGGGCATTTACGCCGGGCACCAAACGGGATAACCGGTACCCCTCTGGAGACGTATCCCAGCCCGAAGCGTCCAGGCCAATCAGCAAGGCGGTATCGCGCAAAATCACGCCGTCATCCACCAACTGCGGCACGGCGCAAACCGGGTCGACCAGTACGCAGGACGCATTACTGGCCAGGTAGCGGGTGATATCGGCCTTGATGACGCCCAATTGCTGTTCGGAGATTTGCGCCTGCTGCTGCGGGTCATTGGAGAGCAGGCTGCGCATCGCGCCACGCTGGTCGCAGGCAATCACCATCATGGCGCCGTCGTTGCCACAAATTTGTTGATAACCACGTAACTCCGAGGTAGACATCTTTGACATTTACAACTCCTTGGCGTGAAATTTATTGCATGATCAGACATGCTATAGCGACTGCCACGGACTCCACCCATCAATAACGAAGGGGCGAAAACCCGCGCTGGACGCCGGTTTATAAGGATTTCTTACCCAGTTTGCCGTTTGCTTTTTCATCGGCGCTGAGCAATAATTCCCCTACGTCAAATTGAGTGTAATACATTACAGAAAGGAATTTCAAGCTGAAAGAACCTATTTTGCAAGATGTGACGGCAACACGTGCCATGATGCATATGGTCGCGAAGCTGCACTACGAGTCGGATATGTCCCAAGTGGATATCGCCCGCAAGCTGGGCGTATCCACCGCCACCATTTCGCGACTGCTGAATAAGGCGCGCGCAGCGGGCATTATTCGCATTGAGGTTATTGATTTGACGTCGCCGGAGGATATGACGGTCGGTCTGATCGAGCGCCTTGGTTTGAAAACCGCCGCGGTGGTGGATGCGCCGCCGACCAATGTATTAAGCTCCCTGGCGACCCCGTTGGCGGGCATACTGCAACAGGCAAAACTGGGCAGCGGTTCGGTGGTGGGCATCGGCTGGGGCCGGGCAATCCGTGAGGTGACCCTGGCGGGGCTACCGCGTTTGCCGGGGATTTTGACCGTGGCGCTTAACGGCGGCATGCAGCAGGCGGCGGCGCATTTCCAGATCAATGAATTCGTGCGGCTGGCCGCCGAGCATATGGAGGGCACGCCCTATTTTCTGCATGCGCCTTATATTTCCTCGCCGGAATTGCGCGATGCGTTTCTCGCCGATCGGAGCGTGCAAAGCATTATTTCGCTGTGGAATCGCCTGGACGTGGCTATTGTCGGCATCGGGCTCACCCATGCGCCCAAACCCAGCGAATCCACTACCGCCACCCTGGATGAACAAGCGCTGAGCCAGGCGGCGGGAGACGTGCTGCGCCACTATGTTACGCAAAGCGGCGAGGTTCTACATTGGGAAGGCGAGGAACGGATGATCGCCGCCTCGCCGGATCAGCTGCGGCGCACGCCGCTGACCATCGGCGTCGCCGCCACACCGGAAAAAGCGCCGGGCATTATCGGCGCGGTGCGCTCAGGCATGATCAACGCGCTGGTCACCGACGTGAATACCGCCCAGGCAATTTTGGATCTGCTGCCGGAGGGCTAGCGGGCAGCCTCCGCCAGGGCTTTAGGTAGCCATTCCTTATTGAGGCGCACACAGTACGCCGGAGTATTGGTTTGGAAACGCCAGCCCTCGGCCAGCGGGCCAACGTCCACCGTATCAAAGCCGAATTGGTCGTACAGATCGCTTACCACGCGCTTGGCCTCAACGTCATCACCGCATAGCGGCAACGCCCGGCGATCAAATGAACCGGTCGGCTGGCTGTCGCGATCGATATGGGTCATGATAATAGCGTTAAACGCCTTCACGATTTTGGACTCGGGCAAATGGGCCGCCAGCAGCTCGCTGCTGGTGGTGGATCCATTGTCCAGGGCTTCAATGGCGTCATCACGCTGCGGGTAATAGTTATTGGTATCGATAACGATTTTACCCGCCAGAGGTCCTACGGGGACCGCGGTATAGTGTTTTAATGTAATCGCGACGACCACGATATCGCCAAACCGTGCCGCTTCGTCGATGGTGCCGATTTTACAGCCCAATACCGCGGCGTCGCTAAATAACGTATGCGGGCCGCGTGAATTACTGATCATGGCGTCATGGCCCTGTTTTACCGCCATGGCGGCTAAGGCGCGGCCAACATAGCCGGCCCCGATTATGCCTATTTTCATAAGATTGATTCCTTTGATTGGCGCGGATGACCCGCGTGGCCTGAACGATACCGTTTGCTAAGTTGGTACTGTGATTCTTTGGCACTTTGGCACTTTGGCACTTTGCTGGTTTAACCGTTTGGGCCGTTTGCTTCACCGGCTTATATTGGCCAGTGCTGCTTATTGCGACCAAATAACAGTATCACCAGCCCGCCGACCAGGGCCGCCAGGGCGCTGTAACCGATGGCCCCGGGCGCGCCCAGGCCGTTTACCAGCAGGCCGCCCACTACCGCGCCCAAGGAAATGGCGATTTGAAACGTGGTGACCAGCAAAGCGCCGGCGGTTTCCGCATGATCCGGCGCCGCCAGGGTGTTCCAGGTCTGGAACCCCACCGGGATACCGCCAAAGGCAAACCCCCAGGCCGCCGTTGCGACCAGTGCCAGTTCACCTGATGCTCCATACGCCAGCAACAGTAACGCCATAGCGGCAAGCACCAACGCCGCCAGGGCGATCGACCACCTTGGGCTGCGTTCGGCAATAAAACCGCCGGCGAGGTTACCCAAAAAACCGCCCACACCGAAGGCCAGAAGCGCCAGGGAGATGGCGGTGACGTCCATTCTGGGCACCTGTTCGAGGAAAGGGCGGATATAGGTAAAACCGGCAAAATGCGCTGAAATGACCAATAGTACGGCCACTAGCCCCACGCGTATCCCCGGTCGGCGCAACAGCAACCAGAAGGTACTCAAGCTGGGGACGTCCGCCGGCGGTAAGCGCGGCAAGGTCAGCAACTGCGTCAGCAACGCCAGCAGGCTAAAGCCGCCGGCGGCCAAAAAGGTCGCACGCCAGCCCCAGAGATTGCCAAGATAGGCCCCCAAGGCCGGCGCGCACACCGTGGCCGCCGACACGCCGGTGAAGATAATCATCATGGCCCGCGGCAATAATCGGGCGGGTACTAACCGCAGCGCCAACGCCGCCACCAGCGACCACACGCCGCCCAGCGCCACGCCCAGCATCACCCTGGCCGCCAGCAGTACCCAGATAGAGGAAGCAAACGCGGCCAGCAGATTCGACAATACCAACAGCAGCGTCAGTCCCCATACCACCCGGCGCCTGTCGATGCGACCGGTACCGATCACCACCGCCGGCCCGGCAAGGGCGGCCACTAGCGCCGTCGCGGTGACCGCCTGGCCGGCGGCACCGTCGGAAATACCCAGATCCGCGGCGATTAGCGTGAGCAGGCTGGCGGGGAGAAATTCCGCCGTGACCAGTGCAAACACGCCAATGGACAAGGACAATACCGCATTCCAAGCGGCAATGATCAGGCCGCCGTCAACGTGGCCGCCTGCACGGCCGAGAGTCGGCGCGTTGATGCAGGACTTTTCAGACATAAGCAATCCAGAGATCTTTTCAATAGAGAGTCTGGATGGTACAGTCAGCAACTTGGAACATCCATGCTGGAAAAGCCATAATGCTTAGCTATTCGTCCAAACCAACGCCACATTTTTCTGACGACCCGTTAACCGGCATGCTACAAGGCCTGCGATTGGATGGGGTAGAATACGGTCGCTGCCAGCTTGCCGCCCCCTGGGCATTCACATTTCCTGACCGGCTGGAAGCGTGTTTTCTGTTTGTCGCGGGGAACGGCTGCTGGCTGTTGACACCCGATAAACAATGGGTGCAACTGAGCGCGGGGGACGCCGTCCTGTTGCCGCGCGGCAGCGCCCATGCGTTGGCCAGTCATCCCGACGCGACGCCACTGCCTTTCCCGCGCTGGCAGTGCAAAGCGCTTACCCACAATATCTTTGATTTCAGCGCCGGCGGACAAGACGAGCATTGCCTGCTGTTTTACGGTTCCATGCGGTTCAGCCTCGACAGCCTGCACCCGCTAATGCGTATGATGCCGGAGATGATGCGCGCCAATGATTTACTGAAAAACGAACCTACCATTATACACCTGCTGGAGGCCATGAGCAGCGAAGTCGCCATGAACCGCGTGGGGGCCTGCGGCATTGTGGCACGCCTGGCCGATGTGCTGGCGGCGCAGATCATTCGCGCCTGGGTGGAGCGCGGTTGCGGAGAAACCACCGGCTGGATTGCGGCAGTACGCAATCCCGAAATCGGCCATGTGCTGGCGGCAATCCACGCCAGTCCCCAACGCGACTGGTCGCTGGCCGAGTTAGCCAAACTGATGGGCGCGTCACGTTCCAGCTTTGCCAGCAAATTTGCCGCTATCGTCGGTGAAACGCCGGCCCGCTACGTGGCCCAGGTGCGCATGCATCAGGCCAGACAGTGGATTATCCGCGATTCGGCGCGCATCTCAGAAGTAGCGCAACGTTTGGGCTATGAATCGGAAGCATCGTTTAGCCGGGCCTTTAAGCGGGTGATCGGGCAGGCGCCGAGCTGCTTTAGGGCCGCGCCTAAGGTTGGGTAGCCTTTGCCGACATAATCCGGCTCAGCGCCAGATGCTGTATTAACATAATGGTTTTCGCATCCACGATTTGTCCGTTGCCGATGGCCGCTAGCGCGGCGCTGAACGACATTTCCAATACCTCAATGTCTTCCCCTTCCTCCACCAGACCGCCACCACGGCCAATTCGGGCGGCATCGTCATATTCACCGATAAAACAGTACAGTTTTTCCGTGACTGACCCGGGGCTCATAAAGGCTTCAAACACCTTGTGCACCTCGCCGACCCGATAGCCGGTCTCCTCTTCCGCTTCCGCTCTGATGCGCGCTTCCGGCGATGCCCGATCCAGCAATCCCGCCGCCGCTTCAATCAGCAGATCGTCATGGCCGTTGGCAAACGCCGGGAAACGAAATTGCCGTGTCAGCAGTACGGTCTGTTTCGCACGATTGTAAAGCAGGATGGTCGCGCCGTCGCCGCGATCGTAGGTTTCGCGGCTTTGGCGCTGCCAGGTACCATCGTTGCGCAAAAAATCAAAGGTGTTTTTTTTCAATAGGTACCAGTCATCCGATAAGACACGGCTTTCCACCATACGCACGCGATCTTTAATCGAGGTCATAGATGCTACTCCTGCAAGGGTGAAGGGTAAGCATAGTATGCAACTTCGTGCAATATCAAGTATAATCATGCGATAGTCACCTCTCCCGGAGTCACGCTTATGCTGACATCTCAACGTAAAAAACTGATTCTTGAACAACTGGCAACGGACGGACAGGTCATCGCCAAGCGGCTTAGCGAGGGTTTTCGGGTGTCCGAAGATACCATCCGTCGCGATCTGCGCGAGCTGGCCGGCGAAGGATTGTTGCAACGGGTGCATGGCGGCGCCTTGCCGGCATCGTCAGCCGTGGTGCCCTATGCGCAACGAACGCTGGTTGAAACCCGCGGGAAACGGGGTATTGCCCAGGCTGCGGCGGAAATGATCTATCCCGGCCAGATCGTGATTATCGACGGTGGCACCACCTCGGCGGAGCTAATAAAATGTCTGCCGGCGACGCTTGCAGCCATCGTGGTAACCCATAGCCCCAGCGTGGCGCTGGCCCTTATCGATCGCCCGCTGATTGAAGTGATTATTATCGGCGGCCGGCTGTATAAACACTCCATAGTGGCGGTTGGCGCGGCGGCGGTGGAGGCCATCAGCCATATCCGGGCCGACACCTATTTTATGGGGGTCACCGGCGTTCACCCCACGGCCGGCCTGAGCACCGGGGATATGGAGGAAGCCTATATCAAGCGCGCGTTATCAGCCTGCGCGGCGGAAACGGTGGTGTTGGCCTCGTCAGATAAAATTAACGCCGCATCACGCTTCGCCATTGGCGAAATTACCTTGGCGCAAACCATCATTGTTGAGCACGACACCGACGCGGCGTTAACCCGGCCCTTCGAACAGGCGGGCGTCACCATCGTACGCGCCGGCGCGTAATCACTGCACCCGCCGATGCTAGTCATATCCCGGTCGCCGGCCATGCCGCTGAGGCCGTTTTTATCAACGTTCAATTGCCTATGCCCTTCGGCAATACCGGCGCTGGCCGGCCTTCTTGTCTAGTGGATCCGTCGGCGTCATAGCATCAATTATTCTGAATAACTATAGCGAATTTATTCGATATCCAATTATATTAATACCCGTTACATTAATCCTATCGAAAGCAAATGCTTTCACCCTCACAACCTAGGATGACTATCATGAAAAAGACCCTGACTGCTCTCGCACTGATCTCCGCCCTTATCGCTCCAGCCGTTTCGATGGCCGCCGGTGGTGATTATCAAAACTACGCCGGCACCTATCCGGTCGCTCAAGGTAACCATCAGCACACCAATATCGCTGAATAATAACTCGTTTTAATTTACTCAAAAAAACTCATTAAAAATCCCGCCCCTTCTGATAACAGAACGGACGGGATTTTTTTTGCTGATACTGCGCATACAAGTGACCAAGGCGGCGCCGGTCAATATGTAGCAGGTGATTTGGGTTTCCAACAATAGTGGGATCAATGTGTTATTGATTTGATCTCTTTATCGGACAATCCGGTGTAGCGCTTGACCGTAGCGTGCTCAATACCGTCAGAAATCAATTGGCGAGCAAAGCGCAGCGCAGCGTTTTTTTCACCCTGCGCCACGCCCTGCTGAATGCCCTGCTGAATGCCCTGTTTTAAACCTCTGCTCTGCAGCTCCTGAGCGATAGTCATAACGTCCTCCTTATGGCTTGCCGCTTTGACGGCGATATTACGCAAAAATTGATCCGGATCCGAGGTGTTCCCACACTCCACTATATAATATAGCAGTGCACGCACCAGTTCATTACTGACCGGCCATTCGTTTAACATACGGCCAATAGAACAGCTAATCTCCAGCATATCCCTACTACGTATGTGCTTTTGCAACAGCTCCAGCACCGCTGCCCGCTTATGCGTCATGATCTCCCGGTCCTGCATGACGCTGATATCGATCAGTGTAAAGGGCTGGTTATACACTGATTTTGCCAGCATGGGGTCGGCAAAACAATCCAGCCAGCAGGTACTATAGGGGTAAGGAGTTTTTTGCCCGTGGTAAAACAGCAGAGGCACGATCACCGGCAAAGTTTCGCCACCCTGTTTAATATGCTGGTGCATGACGGCGATGCTGTAGCGCATCATGCGAAAAGCCATTATTTTGTCCGGTCGACTTTGGTGCTCGATCAGACAATAGATATAGCCCGCTCCGTCACGTGTTTTGAGCGAATACACCATATCGGAGCAGTGGGAACTCAGATCGTCCTCGACAAAAAGACCCGGCACCATGGTCAGGGAGCTGAAATCGCAGCGCTCACGCAGCGATGGCGGCAGATGAACGGCCAGGAAATCCCGCGCAACGGTGATATCACCAAGGTATTTTTTAAACAGTGCGTCGTGATGGGCATGAGTTTTTTGCATCGGCGCACTATAAAGTCAGAATGCTATACCATGGCTCAACAGGCAAAATACGGGACATGAAGAACGGCTGAACTGCGATGCTTATTCCAGATATTACGGACGAAAACCGAATCATATTGCCGGCGTATTACGCAAATTTCGCGTGGTTGTAGCGCAGGAACGTCATGCCGTTACCCTGTTCGCAGGTTTCGTTGCGCGTCACAACACTTAACGTTCAATTATTATGAATAACTACAGCGAATTTATTCGATATCCAATTATTTTAATACCCATTATATTAATCCTATAGAAAGCAAACGCTTTCACTCTCACAACTTAGGATGACTACCATGAAAAAGACCCTGACCGCTCTCGCACTGATCTCCGCCCTTATCGCTCCTGCCGTTTCAATGGCCGCCGGCGGTGACTATCAAAACTATGCCGGCACCTATCCGGTCGCTCAGGGCAACCAGCAGCACACCAATACCGCTGAATAATACCCCGCGTCAACATACACAAAAAAATTCATCAAAATGCACATCGCTTACGCTAATAAGCAGTGTGCATTTTTTTTACTTGGGGATATAGCATTCGCACATAATTCAATTATTTTGAATAATTACAGCAAATTTATTCAATATACTATTTTATTAACAGTTGTTATATTAATCCCATCGAAAGCAAATGCTTTCACACTCACAACCTAGGATGACTACCATGAAAAAGACCCTGACCGCTCTCGCACTGATCTCCGCCCTTATCGCTCCTGCCGTTTCAATGGCCGCCGGTGGTGATTATCAAAACTATGCCGGCACCTATCCGGTGGCTCAAGGCAACCAGCAGCATACCAATACCGCTGAATAATCGCCCGCGCCGACACACGCAAAAAAATTCATTAAAAAGCCCGCCCCTTCAGCCAACAGAACGGACGGGCTTTTTCTATTGACCGGGCAATTCGCTATAAGGCTTCATCCTAGCCCGCCTACGTCCAATACCGAATGATGTCGCCGCCGCCTGATGCATAGAGGATGCTGATTCCGTTGAACGTTTTTTCATGATCTGCCTCATTTTTGGCGCAAATTCCCCGATCTTTATCCGGCAAAATCGGTAAACTCCTGGCCCCAAAGATTCCCTCTGCTCAAGAGTTTTCTCGTGCCGACCACCTTGCTGCTCCCCGAACGCCAGTTATTTTCTTATCCGCTGTATTGGGCCGAATGTTTTGGCACCGCGCCGTTTTTGCCCATGTCCCGCGCCGAGATGGACTCGTTAGGCTGGGATAGCTGCGATATTATCCTGGTGACCGGTGACGCCTATGTGGATCATCCAAGCTTTGGCATGGCCATCGTCGGGCGGATGCTGGAAGCCCAGGGATTCCGGGTGGGGATTATCGCCCAACCGGACTGGAGCGCGAAAACCGACTTTCAACGCTTGGGAAAGCCAAATCTGTTTTTTGGCGTGACGGCCGGCAATATGGATTCGATGATTAATCACTACACGGCGGATCGCAAGGCGCGCCATGACGATGCCTATACCCCGGATAATCTCGCGGGGAAACGGCCGGATCGCGCCACGCTGGTGTATACCCAGCGCTGCAAACAAGCCTTTAGCGAGGTGCCGGTGATACTCGGCGGCATAGAGGCCAGCCTGCGGCGTATTGCCCACTATGATTATTGGTCGGACACGGTGCGCCGTTCGGTGCTGGTGGATGCCAAAGCCGATATGCTGATCTACGGCAACGGCGAACGGCCGCTAGTGGAGGTGGCCCATCGGCTGGCGGCGGGTGAGCCTATTAGCGCGATTAACGACGTGCGCAATACCGCCGTGCTGCGAAAAACCGCCCTGCCAGGCTGGACCGGCGTCGATTCCACCCGTATTGATAGCCCGGGGCGTATTGAGCCGATGCTCAATCCTTATGGCGACGATCTACCCTGCACGTCGCACACCGTTGAGGCCAATAACGGCGCGCGCCCGGTCAGCGTGCGGGCGCCCAAACCCAAGCCTTGGGAAAAAACCTATGTGCTGCTGCCCTCGTTTGACAAGGTCAAAAACGACAAGGTGATGTACGCCCACGCCTCGCGCATTCTGCATCATGAAACCAATCCCGGCTGCGCCCGCGCCTTGATGCAGCAGCATGGCGATCGTTATGTGTGGATCAATCCGCCGGCTATCCCGCTGTTGACCGAAGAGATGGATTCGGTGTTTGCCCTGCCGTTTCAGCGGATCCCGCATCCGGCCTACGGCAGCGCGCCGATCCCGGCATACGATATGATCCGCTTCTCGGTCAATATTATGCGCGGCTGCTACGGCGGCTGTGCGTTTTGTTCCATTACCGAACATGAAGGGCGCATTATCCAAAGCCGGTCTGAGGCCTCCATCGTGCACGAGATCGAACAGATCCGTGACGGCGTGCCGGGATTTACCGGCGTGATCTCCGATCTGGGCGGCCCCACCGCCAATATGTATATGCTGCGCTGCCAGTCTCCCCGCGCCGAGCAGACCTGTCGGCGCGCCTCCTGCGTCTATCCGGAAATCTGTCCGCATATGGACACCAATCACGAGCCGACCATTAAGCTCTACCGCCGCGCCAGAGCGCTTAAGGGCATCAAAAAAGTGCTGATCGCCTCAGGGGTGCGCTACGATTTGGCAGTACAGGATCCGCGATATATCAAGGAGCTGGCGGAACACCACGTGGGCGGCTATCTCAAGATTGCGCCAGAGCATACGGAAACCGGTCCCTTGTCCAAAATGATGAAACCGGGCATGGGCAGCTATCAGCGCTTTAAGCAGTTGTTTGACACCTACTCCCGCCAGGCGGGCAAAGAACAGTACCTGATCCCCTATTTTATCTCGGCCCATCCCGGTACCCGCGATGAGGATATGGTGAATCTGGCCCTGTGGCTGAAAAAAAACCGATTTCGGCTCAACCAGGTGCAAAATTTCTACCCATCTCCCCTGGCCACCTCCACCACCATGTATTACAGCGGCAAAAATCCACTCGACAAGGTGACCTATGACAGCGAAGAGGTCGTGGTGCCCAAGGGCGAGCGCCAGCGCCGCCTGCATAAGGCACTGCTGCGCTATCACGATCCGGCCAACTGGCCGTTGATCCGTGAAACGTTGACCGCCATGGGCCTACACCACCTGATCGGCCACCGCGCGGAGTGTCTGGTGCCGCCGGTGTCGGTTAACGAACGCCGGGCGGCTAGACCGCAGCGCGATCCCCGGACCAAGCCGGCGTTGACCCGGTTTAACGGCTTGGGCAAGCCGCCGGCGGCGAGAAGGACCGGCGGCAAGGGTTAACGCAAGGTCAGTCCACCCTCAACCCGGTTTTTATCGGCATTATCTCCACCGGCGAGATGGATCGCCGGTGCTAAAGGCGCCGGCTGGGTCTGTTCATGATAACCCGTAAAAATAGGGGCAAGGTTGGTTAAAAGAGATGGCCAACGACGACTGAAAACCAAGCTAATAACATGGATAAGTTATATTTATTTTATTCAATCATCATCGTTAAAAATAAATAACTTTATATTTAAATCTTATTAAATCGTTTTGTATTCGGCTGAAAAGTTGGGCAAAAAAAGAGGAGAACATTCATCTATCATGACACCGCTTTCCACCGCCACGCCCGATTGCCCTGTCATAACTTTGTCATGACTGCGTCAGGCTGACGTCAGGGCCGGGTGCGTAGACTTCAACCTAGCAACAACGATCGCCTATCTATTCCCCTTACGTTGTCAGGAGTTAATTATCATGCGCTTAACATTTAAACGTACCCTGCTGCTACCGGTTATCTCATCCGCCCTGCTGCTGTCGGCGGCCACGGTTGCCGCCCAGTCCGCCCCGGTGCACAATATCGTGCTGGTGCACGGCGCCTTTGTCGGCGGCGCCGGCTGGCGTCCGGTGTATGATATTTTAACCAAGGACGGCTATCACGTCACCTTGGTCCAGGAGCCGCTGACGTCCTTCCCAGAAGATGTGGCCGCCACCAAACGCATCCTAGCGTTGCAAAACGGGCCGACGGTATTGGTCGGCCATAGCTATGGCGGCGCCATTATTACCGAAGCGGGCAACGATCCGCATGTTGCCGGTCTGGTGTATATTGCGGCGCATGCGTTGGACAACGGCGAGACCGAGGCCAGCAACGGTAAAAAGCTGCCGAATACCGCCAGGCCGTTTGTCAAAACCGCCGACGGTTACCTGTATATTAGCCCGGCCAATTATCCGGCGGACTTCGCCGCCGATCTGCCGCGCCGCCAGGCGGAGTTTGAGGCCCAGGCGCAGATGCCCACCTCGGCCAGCGTATTTACCGCCAATATTGCCGATCCAGCCTGGAAAACCAAACCCAGTTGGTACATGGTGGCCCAGGCCGACAAAATTATCAGCCCCGATCTGGAACGGATGTATGCCGCGCGCGCCCACAGCCATACGGTGGAAGTCGCCGGCGCCAGCCATTCAGTATATGAATCCCATCCTAAACAGGTGGCGGCGCTGATAGAACAGGCCGCGCAGCATGCGCTAGACTAACCCTAACCACCGCTGGCCGTGCTGGAGCAACTATGAAGATTCTCGTCATCGAAGATGAACCCAAGGCGCGCGACTATATGCGCAGCGGGCTGACAGAATCCGGTTATGTGGTGGACGTGGCTCCCGGCGGCGTCGATGGGCTGCATATGGCCCTGGAAGGCCAGTATGACCTGATCCTGCTGGATGTGATGATGCCCGGATTGGACGGCTGGTCGGTGATGGAGGTGATCCATAAACAGGCGCACGCCCCGGTGATCTTCCTCACCGCCAAAGGCAATCTGGACGATCGCCTGAAAGGATTGGCGCTCGGGGCGGATGACTATCTGGTAAAACCCTTCTCCTTCGCCGAGCTGCTGGCGCGGATTCGGGTAGCGTTACGTCGCGGCGGCCAGGTACGGCAGGACGATACCCTTAGCGTGGCCGATCTCAGCATGGAGGTGGCCAAACGCCGGGTCAGCCGCCAAGGTATCCGCATCGAGCTGACTAATAAGGAATTTAATCTGCTGCACCTGTTTATGCTCAACCCGGGGCAGGTGTTAACCCGGGCGTTGATCGCCTCGCGGGTGTGGGATATGAACTTTGACAGCGATACTAACGTCGTGGACGTCGCGGTGCGCCGCCTGCGGCAAAAAATCGACCAACCCTTCGCTACGCCGCTGATCCATACCGTGCATGGGGTGGGCTACCGTTGTGAGGACCTGGAATGAGGGCCCTGTCGCTCACGTCCCGCCTGGCATTGATCTTTGCCGCCCTGGTGATGTTGGTGATGGCCACCGTGGGGTATGCCCTCTATCGCACCCTTGAGCAGCAGCTGATTATCCGTGACGACGGCGCCTTGATTACCCGCATAGAGCAAATTCGCACCTTGTTGCAAAACGAAGACGTGTTAACGCTAATTCAGCAAAAACCCGGCCTGTTTGCCAATATGCTGGGCAATACCGAGTCATTATTGGTACTGCAGTTTCCCGGCCAGCCGCCGCTTATCGAAGTGAATCCCGGTCGTTCGCCGATCCCGGGGATCGAGCCGGTGGCGGCCGGCGCGCCCCTGACGCTGGCCGCGGTCGATCACGCCATGACCCCAAGGGGAATCCCTTTTATCTCCGCGTCCGCGCTGGCGAACATCTCGCGCGCGCCTTATCGCGTAAAAATTACCACCGGCCGCCTGATGACCGAGCGTACCCGCACCCTGGCCATGTACCGCCATCAGATTTTCCTGGTGGCGTCCCTGGCCGTCCTGCTCACCGCCCTCCTGGCCTGGTGGTTTACCCGCCGGGGATTAACGCCGCTGAGCCGCCTGGCCAACGAGACGGCATCCATCGATATTACCCTGCTGTCCCGGCGTATCGGCCTTGAACGTACGCCACCCGAACTGCGTGAACTGATCACGGCGTTTAATCGCATGCTGGAACGGCTGGAAACCCATTTTCACCAGTTAAGCCAAGTATCGGCCGATATGGCCCATGATTTACGCACGCCGATTGGCATCCTGCTGGGTCAAACCGAAGTGGCGATGCGCTACCGGCGCGACAATGACTATTACCAGCGTCTGCTGGGCTCAAACTTTGAGGAGTTGCAGCGGCTGTCAAAAATGATTGATAACATGCTGTTCCTGGCCCGGGCCGGGGATGCGGGTCAGGCAATTCAGCGGACGCTGTTGCCGGTATCCGCGGAATTTCAGCGTCTAGCGGACTATTTTGAAGGGCCGGCCGAAGAACGCAGCCTGACGCTCGCCATTGAACATGGCGGCGACGTCTGGGCCGATCCGGATTTGCTGCGGCGCGCCCTGGCCAATGTGCTGGCCAATGCCATCCGCTATGCCGATCCCGGTACGGTAATCAGACTACAGGCCGAACGCCAGCCGGCCGGCACCATGATCAGCGTGGAAAATACCGGCCCCGATATCGCGCCTGAACATCTTGAGCGCCTATTTGACCGCTTTTACCGCGCGGATGCCGCGCGCGCCGCCGCCGCTCACGCCAGCGGCCTGGGGTTGTCCATTGTCCGCAGCATCATGGTGCTGCACGGAGGCCGCTGGCAGGCGCAAAGCGGCAACCATCTCACCCGGTTCAGCTTATTTTTTCCAGCTAATCACGCCATTGTCGGAACGACGAAATAAGTATTGTCATGCTAGACGGGTCTCATGCCCGTCATGGCGCGTTAAGTCAGCGTGTATAAAAAAGCGAAATCTCGTCACGTTCAGACGCCGGTTATCCCTTCATACAGCACCTGTAGCCGCAGGCGCAGAAACAGCACCGCCTTATGCTTGCGCGACAATAGCGTTTCAACGGCGGTGCCGGTTTCCTCGGCCAGCTGTTTGAACGAGTAATCCTGCAGTTCGGTTTTTTCAAACGCTTCCCGTTGTAAAGGGGGCATCTCCGCCAGCGCCAGCGCCAGTTCTTCCCACACCAGTTGGCGCAGATAGTCATCCTCGACGCTGCTTTGCCGGCCGAACAGCACTTCGGACAGCTCGTCTCCCGCCGGCCAGTCTTCGTCGATGTCGTCATCCAATAACAGCTCTCGCTGTTTGCGCGACCGATCGATGAGCTCATTGCGCGCGGCGCGATACAGCCAGGCGCCCACCTGTTCAATGGGATGAAGATAACTGTCGGCCTTGATCAGCCGATAGCTGATCTCCTGATAGATATCTTCCGCGTCGGCCGTATTGCCGGTCCGTCCGGTAATAAAGGCCAGCAGGCGCCGCTGATAGCCACGCAGTGCGGTCAGCAGATCGCGGCGCCGTTGCGTGGCGTCTGCCATTACCCTTGGCCGCCGTTATCGATGGGCTTTTCACCTTTATTGTGATCGCTGGGATCATTACGATCAGGACGTCCATCAACGTCAGGGCGGACACTGGGATCAACGCGATCAGAATGCTGATTGGCATCATCGCGATCGCGGGGATCATTGCGGCCAGGACGCTCGTTGGCGTCGTAGCGATCGCTGCGATCAGCATGATCATGGCGGTCATCGCGGCCAAAGTGTTCATGGCGATCGCCACGGCCACCGCGCCCCCACGAACAGCATCCATGTCCACGGCCCGCTCCGCGCTGGTTGATAAAGGCCTCGCGTTGTTCCGGCGTCATCGCCATCCAGCGTTCGCGCATCTCGCGGCCGTGCCGCCCGAACATGCCCCGGCCACCAAAACTGCCGAACAAAATCTTGCACAGGATCAGCAGCCCCAGCGCCTGGAAAAACCCAATGCTTTTGACGCCCAGAATAGCCGGCAGCAGCGCATTCCACAGTAGCATCACCAGCGTGGTCATCACCACCGCGGCGACCACGATCATCCCTAAAAGTTTAAGCTTACGATCTCGCATTTCATCTACTCCACGTTATCCCGATACTTAGGTAGACGAATCAGCCGGTAAAATATTTTCACCGGCGGCACGTTTTGCTTAAAATTTTTTTTGGTCAGCTCACTGCTCCGCATAATTCCACAGTAGGCCGCCATCGATCACCATCGTCGTACCGGTAACATAGGCGGCATCGGGGCCGGCAAGAAAAGCGACCATGCCGGCGACGTCCTCGGGTTTACCCAATCGGCCCAGCGGAATATTGCCGAGCAGCGCCGTCAGCAGCTCGGGGCTGTCAAGCAGACGGGTATTGATCGGCGTTTCAATCGCCCCCGGCGCAATATTGTTTACCGTGATACCAAACGGCGCCAGCTCGATAGCCAGATTGCGCATCATCATTTTCAGCCCTCCTTTGCTGGCGCAGTAAGTGGTGAAATGGGGAAACGGCAATTCCTCATGCACTGAGCTGATATTGATTACCCGTCCCGGCCGTTGAGTATCGCGCAGATGCTGGACAAATGCCTGGGTCAGGAAAAACGTCCCCTTGAGGTTGACCTCCAGCACCGCGTCATAATCCGCTTCGGTGATAGCCAAAAACGGCGCGTTGTGCTCGATGCCCGCGTTATTAACGAGAACATCAATCTGGCCCATCTTGGCCACGCCATCGGCGACGATACGTCGATTATCAACCACGTTGCCAATGTCCCCCGGGTCGATTATCGCTCGCCGGCCCAGTGCCATGATTTCGGCCAGAACCTCTTCGGAGCGGCTATCGTCGCTGCGATCGACGATAATGATATCAGCGCCCTCCCGCGCCAGGCGAAGCGCAATCGCTTTGCCGATACCCTGCGCGCTGCCGGTCACCAGCGCCACTTTGCCTGTTAAATCCATCTGGTCCCCCCTCTGTTTAGCCAGGTCATCCGATTAGACAGCCCGGCTGATTAACCGGAAACGGCGCGGTCATTACCACTATCTGATCTCATCGTGGCGGCCGTTGCGGCCTGAACCAGGTTGGTGTCATGTCGCGGGTAGAGCATCAGCAATTGGCGCACCACGCCGTTGGTCCAGCCAAAGCCGTCCTGTAACGGATACTCGCCGCCGCCTCCCCTGACGTCGGCCGCGCCGGTGATATCGTATTTTTCCACCAGCTTGCCGCTCTGCCGATAGTGATCGCCGACCACCCCGAGCCAGCGCGTGGCGATGGTTTCAGCCAGAGCATCCGCGCCATAACGCAGCAGCCCGGCTATGGCCATCCACTGCAGAGGAGCCCAGCCGTTTGGTTTATCCCATTGTTGATCGTTCGCGGATAACGAGGTCATGATGCCGCCGGAATAAAGCAGTTGCTCCGACAGCGCTTTGGCCACCGCCACGGCCTGATCCCGGCTCGCCATCCCGACAAATAACGGCGCGACGCAGGCGGCGCTCAGCGCGCCCCGCCTGCTTAACCGCCAGTCATAATCACGATAGGTCCCGCTATCCGCGTCCCATAGCAATGTATCCACCGCCGCCCGGCGCCGTTGAGCACGATCATCAAACAGACCCGCCATGGCCCGATCGCCGGTTCTTCCCGCCAAATCGGCAATAGTGGTCTCAAGCTTGTACATAAAAGCGTTCAGGTCGATGGGCAAAATAGCCGTGGTGCGGATAGTGCTGATATCACCGGCCTGGCCAAACCAGCGCGACGTAAAATCCCAACCGGACGAGGCACCCGCGCGCAGCTCACGGTATACCTCATTGGCGGGACGCGACGATCGGCGTGCGGTCTGTACATCTTCAAAATAGGATTCCTCCCGTGGTGTATCGCGATCGTCCCAGTAGCGGCTCAGCACCGCCCCGTCGGGCAATTTCACCACATGGCGCTCGGACTCGCCGGGTTTAACCGCCTCGGCTTCCCCCATCCAAAACCGGTATTCGGTCAGCAACTGTGGAAGATAGTGTTCGGCCACCCGTAGTTGGTGTTTCTCAAATAGTCCCACCATCATGGCGAACAGCGGTGGCTGCGAGCGGCTGAGATAATAGGTCCGGTTGCCGTTGGGGATATGGCCATAATGATCGATGAGAAAGGCAAAGTTATCCGCCATGTCGCGCAGCAGATCGGTACGTCCGCTGGCGGCCAGGCCCAGCATGGTAAAATACGAATCCCAATAATACACCTCGCCAAATCGTCCGCCCGGCACGACATAGGGCTTAGGCAAGGGCAGCAATGAAGAACGATCGGGATGCGCCTCGGGCCGCCGCGTCAATACCTCCCACAACCCGTCAATATGCCCGGCGATCGTTTGATGGATATCGGCGACATAATGGCTTGCATGCACCTCGGGCGCGGTAAAATGTCCGCTAACAAAGGCCTTAAGATCGAAGCCGGGCTGGGAGCATAGCTCGCGGTAACGCGCCAGGATCCGATCCGGTTCAAACTTGGGTGCACAGTCGACGAAGGTTTTACTGTCACTGAAGATGCGCGACATTTGCACCGCTTCAAACAGCTCGGCGTAGCGATCCGCCGGGCTGAGCACGTCGGAATCGGGTAGTCCATGGATAGCGACCGGAGTAGGCTCGTGATGCTTCGCCCGGACCGCGTGATAAAGACCGTCATTGCGGTTATCCGTGATATCATTCGCACCGGACTGACGAGTTGAGCGGTTGATGATAATTCTCCTTCTTGCCGAAAAGAATAAATACAGCACCTGCTTCGAGACATCATATTATCGCAGGCTTTATAGGGTTACCGATTTTACTAGCCGTTTCATCGCCCAATTCAAGTGCTAAAATGCGTTATTTAAGTATAGTGCGGGTTATTATGTTTGCACGTTCCTAGTACCGGAAATGCATACTCCGTCACTGGCTAGTGAAATTATTTACTTATTACATAAGATTTAATATTATATGTTTTATAATTATTCATATCTATACAAGGTGTTTCTAATAGTATTTCTTCGATTAGAGATAGGATGGTTAAGCACGAGCCTAACCAACTGACGGCGCGTTAAAATAAACGAAGCTTCATATCCGATCAAAATTGATCGGGTAAAAAGCGGCGTTGAACCCATTTTATTGTAAAATTTCCATCCATTACTTTTTGTAAGGATGAAATCATTATGGATAAAATTAATACATCGTCTACAAACACCGGCGCAATGACGCCAACTGCGGAGCAAGCAACGGAAGGTTCAGGAGACAGGGCGCTCGCAGGCGGCCTAGCGCATGCGGACAATCAGTCATTGCGCTTCTCGCCAGGCAGCGTCTCGGGCGCCACGACCTCAGCGAGGGCTGGACATGACGATGCCGCAGTACCGCGGGGACACCGCGCGCCGGGAGTACCGGGCGCACCAAAAGCCGCGGCGAGCCTGGGCAAGGCAGACAAAGAACAGATCAATCTGGCCACGCGGCAAGCCGCCGGGCGAAGCGCCTCATCGAGCACTGGCGCGGTCTATCCTGCGCTAGACATGGGATATGATAATAAAATCATCAACGACATCATGGGCCTGACGATAAAAAAAGACTTGCCGCTGGAAGAGGAAGAAGCCTATTTTAGAGAAAACATCGCCATCGTTCTACCCTACCGACCAGAAGGGGGCTTTAGTTTTCACAACTTGACGGTTAGTATCAATCAAAAAATGACCGAGTCGGCAGCCTTGAAAAAGATAAAGGTTAGCGTACTGACAAAATATCTCTTTTCATCCGTTAAACCCGATCAACATTCCGAAAAAATTATAATCCCTAGCGGTTATTTTAAAACCGAAGAGACGGCGGGCATCGTATTGCATAATATTTTAGAGGCCGCCAACGACTCTATTTATGCACAAAAATACCGTCAGGAGCATGACAAAAATGATATGACGAAATGCCATGCCAGAAAACAGACCATTGCCGTCGCCTGGGGTGTTCACCGCCTGATCGATTTCCTCAAAAACGAAAATCACCCTGAGTTCCAGATCGCCGATATCGATAACATCATCGGGAATTTTCCTGAGTTAATCCATTTGGGGCAGACTATCCGCAAATAATTATCCGCAATCGGCGATGGTGTCGCCATAAACAGCGGCGCCGCCATACTCGCTGAACGTATCTGCGATAACGGAGTGATGTGCGCCGGCAGCATTGCGGTAACGCCCGTTATAAACTGGACGCCTTCCCCATTGGCCGTTCAAACCAGTCCAGTCCATCAACTTGATGCACGACAGGACCCCTGTCTATTTAAAGGATCTCGGCCCGCTAAAGGTTAAGAAACATGTTGAGTCGGATGGTGTGCCGGGCGCATTTGCCGGCCATATTATGATTTCCTTGCCCATCTGTAGTATTGATGAGTCCTACCTGGTGGGTTTTACCGTCAATAATGGCTATTTTCACAGTCTGACTACCCGCCAATTCATTCAATACCATGCGCCATCTCGATAAATAATGTGTTATATGAAGTCATCGCAGTGCAGGTTATTTGGCGATCAGGATCATGCGCTAGTGTCCCTCTAGGCTATCATGGCAGGCACCGCAGCAATATTGGCTAATCCAGCCACGCCCAGGAAATACCGGCTCGCGGTCATGCCGGGCGCTTACCGGTTATCGTGATTTTTCAATGAAGAAAATAATTTTGTATTTAATGATAATTACATAGATGAAATTATAAAAAGTTATCCGCAGGTTATCTCTTTAAGGCAAGAGATTGGGCATTGTTACCGAGGCGCTACTACCGAAGCATCGTTAATAAATAATATTTACAATATTAATTCAATAAATAAATCTTCTAGTGCTGATAAAAAATTCATGCCATTTTTCTACATAGACTTAATAACGAAAACTCTTACATTAAAACGCAATAAATCATTTAGAATAATGACTTGTAAATTTAACAACGCAAAGGAAAATCATCATGAATACTGCTCCAGCTGCGCCACTCACCCCGCCCATTATAATACCGCCACTAATATCGCCTATTGGCGATCGTCCAGACAGCCCGGTAAATAATGCTATGGTTAGCGCCCATAACATTCATGAATCCTTGAAGGAAACGCCGGCGGCACCCACTATGGGTGCCGAGGCGGGTGCAGTAAATAATAAGCTAGCCGATTTACGGTTGGCGTCGGCCGTACATAACCTAGAGAGTCCGTCCGTCCCCCCGTCACCGACCGAGCCTAATGGGAAAACCTCTGACGTCCGTGGTTTGCAGGAACATGTTATACAGGCCAAACTGATGGGGATAGGGGGTATAGCCTTGCCAAATATCCCTGGCGAGGCAGGCGGCATAGGTATTCCGGGTATCCCCAGCGCAGCGGATGAACACGCTGCGCCTGGTGATACCGCAGACCAAGCTGCGCCCGGCGACACCGTTGAACAAGCGGTGCCCGGCGACACCACAGACGAAGCGGCGCCTGGCGCAACAGACGCGTCAAATGAAACGGAAACCAACTGACCTAAGATGAGCCCTATGGGGCTCATCTAGCATTTTCCCTATGGCACTCACCTAGGAGACTGAGCACGCCAGCGCGCCCGGATTAATGCCATGCGTTTTGGCGCGCCAGGCAGCAACCACATCCAGCCTTCGGCGCTCATGATAGCCCTACGCCGTAGACCGCATCGCGCAACGCATTGACAAAAGCGCCGGACATGCCTTCATACAAGGTATTGGTTAATGCCACCACGCTCAGCCCCTCGACGCGGTCGACAAACCAGGAATGACCATATGCGCCGCCCCAACGCCAGGTACCGGCGGATTCCGGCGACGCTGCGGCGATGGGATCGCGCAAGACCGAGAAACCCAGCCCGAAACCAAAACCCGGCGCAGCAGGCAATAATTTACCGCCGGTCTGATCCCGACCCATCTCGTCCACCCAAGCGGCGGGCAACAGCGAAGAACCGCCTCGCAGTGCTTCCAATAAACGCAAAATATCCGCGGCGCTGCTTACCATGCCCGCACCGCCGGAAGGAAACGCCGTAGGGTCGAGGATCCGCGCCGGAGAATATGTGACGCCGATGGTCTCTTCAAATCCGGATACCGTTTCTCCTTCGGCCAGGCGATGCGGCAGCGGATAATCACTGACATAGGGCGTCGCCAGGCGTGCGGTCTCCTTGGTAAAAAAACCAGTATCCCGCATGCCCAATGGCTGGGTGAGTAGCGTCTTAATCGCGTCGGCCAGCGGCAGATCGCAAACCCGTTCCATTACGGCCCCCAATACGTCCACAGCCAAAGAATAGCCCCACGCGCTACCCGGCGGGTACAGCAGCGGCACCGTCGCCAGGCGGCGCAGGTTCTCGCGCAGCGAGATACCTGAACTATCCATGCCATCAGAGACTCCCGCCAGGGCATACGGACCCCGATTATCCGGCTCAAAAAAGCGGTATCCCAGGCCGGCGGTATGGCTTAATAACTGGCGTACCCTGATGCGCGCCGCCTCACCATTCGGCAGGCGCGGCTGGAATTCCGGCAGCCAGCGGTGGATATCCTCATCAAGCGCCATTTTACCTTGTGAAATTAATATCATGGCGGCGCTGGAGACAATCAGTTTGCTGACCGACGCCAACCGGAACAGTGCGTCCTCGCGCATAAGACGCCGGGACTCGCGATCGGCAAACCCGGCCGATTGGTGATAAATCAGTTCACCGTGGCGGGCAACCAGCACCACGGCCCCCACCAGGCGTTGCGCGGCAATGGTGTGCTCTAGCAGGCTAGTTACCCGTATGGGCAACTGGCCAAAGCGTTCCGGACGGTACCCGGACAGGGCGGTTGTCATGATGGCTTTTCCATTTCAGTGGGTAAGTACCTTCACCATAGATAACTTCTTGATCAGGAAAAAGCGGGGTATATTTCCGCTATATACGGACAGAATAGTCCTTAATGGGGGAGCTCATGGAAAGTCTTAATGGCCTAAATGTCTTCGTCCATGTGGCGGAAACGCGCAGTTTCGTGGCGGCTGGACGAATAATTGGCATCTCGGCGTCCGCCGTGGGTAAGAGTATTTCCCGCATGGAAGCCAAGCTAAAGGTACGATTATTCCATCGCAACACCCGCAGCGTGACGTTAACCGCCGAGGGCCGGCTATTTCTTGAACGTAGCCGCCGCATCCTGGCCGAGTTGGAAGCCGCTGAGCAGGAGTTATCCCAACTGGCGGATAATCCTCGTGGGCGCCTGCGTGTCAGTTTACCGCTGGTCAGTTCGTTGGTGTTGCCGGTACTGGCCGAATTTATGCGCCGTTATCCGGCCATTGAGCTGGATCTGGATTTCACCGATCGGGTGGTGGACGTGATTGGCGAGGGATTCGACGCCGTGGTGCGCGGCGGTCCGATGGTGGATTCTCGGCTGATGATGCGCAAACTGGGGGACTACCAACATCTTCTGGTCGGATCGCCGGCGTATTTTGCCGCGCACGGTACACCACAAACGCCAGCCGATCTGGCCAATCACCGCTGCCTGCATTACCGTTTTCCTAACAGCGGTAAATTGGAACCCTGGCCGCTTGCCTCGGGGACGGAAATCGCACTGCCGGTATCTATGGTCTGCAATAACATTGAAACGCGCCTGTGCTTTGCCCTGCGGGGGCTGGGCATCGCCTGCCTGCCGGATTTTTGTATGCGTGACGCGCTGGCCGCCGGCGAGCTGGTTACCGTGCTGGCGACTTATGTGCAACAAAGCACCCCGTTTTGCGTGCTCTGGCCAAGCGGCGGTTATATGACGCCCAAGCTGCGGGCGTTTATCGACTTTCTGGGTGGACGGGTGTTTCCGGTAAATGGCGGACGGTCGTCCGCATCAAGAACATGAGTTATCACATCAGCATTCAATAATCAGCGCCATCAGCCGATAACGCTTATATAGACGGTAACTGATTCGACGGCGTAACGTCTCTATGAAAGGGTGCGGCATACTGCCGGCGCGATGAGTGCGTTGATATAAATCATGTTTCTTTAAAGAGAACAGCCTGAAAGAGCCTAGATGATGCTGACAGATCTGAACCATGACGAAGAAAAACGCTTGGCGGCCATTGAGTTGCTAAAAGCCGATGAGTCCGAACGGGACCAAATTCTCACGGAAATGACCGCTCTGACCGGTAAAACGCTAGGGATCAGCACCAGTTTTATTTCCATTCTCGACGGCGAAAAACAATATATCAAGGCAGCGTGTGGATTGGCAGTAGGACTAAAAAAGACTCGCCGTGAGGATTCTTTTTGTCTGCATACCCGGGATGTTGACGATATATTAGTCTGCTCCGATATGCATCTTGATAACCGATTCAGCCACAACCTGTATGTGCAGGGCGCACCCCACGTCAGGTTTTATGCCGGAGCGCCCTTAAGATCGCGCGATGGCGTCATCATCGGCACCCTATGTCTGCTGGATATTGAACCGAATATCTTGAGTCCCGAACAGATCGCAATGTTCCGGGTTATGGCCGGGCTGATTTCGGCGTTTCTGGACGCCTGGCATAATATCGGTTATATCGACGCGGCAACCATGCTGCCCAACCGCCAACGGCTGTTAACCGACCTGGAGTTGATGCAAAAACCCGGCCCTATTGGGCGGTTTCGGCTAGTACTAATATATTGTATTGATA
>JAATGH010000186.1 GCA_015654745.1 Enterobacterales bacterium | reverse complement strand
CGATAAAGTATTGAGCGTCGGGACGCTGAGCCGGCTTATCGGCGAGGCCAGCGGCCGGGGCGAACATTTTCAGGATAAGGCGGCGCTGACTTCACGTCTGACGCAGTTACTGTCTGAACATGCGGTAATCACCCTATTGGTTAAAGGTTCACATAGTTCCGCAATGGAGCAGGTAGTGCGTGCGTTACAGGAGAAAGCAACATGTTAGTCTGGCTGGCCGAACATTTGGTCCAATTTTATTCGGGCTTTAACGTCTTTTCATATTTGACGTTCCGCGCCATCGTCAGTCTCTTGACTGCACTGTTTATCTCCTTATGGATGGGGCCGCATATGATTGCCTGGCTGCAAAGACTGCAAATAGGGCAGGTTGTGCGCAGCGACGGACCGGAGTCACATTTTAGTAAACGCGGCACTCCCACCATGGGCGGCTTGATGATTCTGACGTCCATTACCATTTCGGTATTGATGTGGGCTTATCCTTCCAACCCCTATGTCTGGTGCGTGTTGTTTGTGCTGTTGGGATATGGCGTGGTCGGTTTTATCGACGATTATCGCAAGGTGGTGCGCAAAGATACCAAGGGCCTGATTGCCCGCTGGAAATATTTCTGGCAATCGGTTATCGCGCTGGCGGTGGCGTTCACCATGTACAGCGTGGGTAAAGGAACGCCGGCGACGCAACTGGTGGTGCCGTTTTTCAAAGACATCATGCCGCAACTGGGCCTGCTGTATGTCCTGTTGGCCTATTTCGTTATCGTCGGCACCAGTAACGCGGTCAACCTGACCGACGGATTGGATGGGCTGGCGATTATGCCGACGGTGTTTGTCGCCGCCGGGTTGGCGCTGGTGGCGTGGGCCACCGGCAACATGAATTTCGCCAATTATCTCCACATACCCTATGTGCGGTTTGCGGGGGAACTGGTGATTGTCTGTACCGCCATCGTTGGCGCCGGGCTGGGATTTCTTTGGTTTAATACCTATCCGGCGCAGGTTTTTATGGGTGATGTGGGTTCCCTGGCGCTGGGCGGGGCGCTAGGCACCATTGCGGTTCTGCTGCGCCAGGAGTTCCTGCTGGTGATCATGGGCGGGGTCTTTGTAATGGAGACGATGTCGGTGATTCTGCAGGTGGGTTCGTTTAAACTGCGCGGCCAACGCATTTTCCGCATGGCGCCGATTCATCATCACTATGAGTTGAAAGGCTGGCCGGAGCCGCGGGTGATCGTGCGCTTTTGGATAATCTCGCTGATGCTGGTCCTGATTGGACTGGCAACGCTTAAGGTACGCTAAACATGATGGATTATCAGGGTAAAAACGTCGTCATCATCGGGTTAGGCCTAACCGGCCTCTCCTGCGTTGACTTTTTCATCAGCCGGGGCGTGACGCCGCGCATGATGGATACCCGTTTTAACCCGCCGGGCCTGGATAAGCTTGCCGCCAACGTGGAACGCCACCTGGGCAGTTTGAATGAAGACTGGCTGCTTGACGCGGATCTGATTGTCGCCAGCCCCGGTATCGCACTGGCACACCCGGCGCTAAGCGCCGCGGCGCAGGCGGGCGTGGAAATCGTCGGTGATATTGAGCTGTTTTGCCGCGAAGCCAAGGCGCCAATCGTGGCCATCACCGGTTCCAACGGTAAAAGCACGGTCACCATGCTGGTGGGCGAGATGGCAAAAAGCGCCGGTTTGGACGTTGGCGTTGGCGGCAATATCGGCTGGCCGGCGCTTATGCTGCTCAACCAGCCGCGCCAGCTCTACGTCCTTGAGCTGTCGAGCTTCCAACTGGAGACCACGACGAGTCTGCAGGCCGCGGCGGCCACTATCCTCAATGTTACCGAGGATCATATGAATCGCTACCCGCTGGGCATGCAGCAGTACCGCGCGGCTAAATTACGCATATATGAACGGGCGGGAACCTGCGCGATCAATGCCGACGACACCCTGACTCTGCCGATACGCGGCCGGGATGAGCGCTGCGTCAGTTTTGGCGTTGCCGCGGGCGATTATCATCTCGAGCTGGAACAAGACCGGTTATGGTTGAATATTAAGGGCGAAAATGTCCTTGCCACCGATGAGATGCACCTTACCGGGCGCCATAACTATACTAATGCCTTGGCGGCGCTGGCATTGGCCGATGCGGTGGGGATAGCGCGCGACGCGAGCCTGCGCGCGCTGCGATCCTTTACCGGCTTGGCCCACCGTTTCCAATTGGCCTATCAGCATCATGGCGTACGCTGGATTAACGATTCGAAGGCGACCAATGTCGGCAGCACCGAGGCGGCGCTTAATGGCCTGCAGGTAGCGGGGACATTGCATTTATTACTTGGCGGCGATGGCAAGGACGCTGATTTCGAGCCCTTACTGCCCCTGTTGCAAGGCGAACGGATAAGGCTCTATTGCTTTGGTCGCGATGGCGGCCAACTGGCGACGCTGCGCCCGGAGGTTTCCGAGCTGTGCGAAACGATGGAACAGGCGATGAAACTGATTGCCGCGCGGGTGCGGGACGGCGACATGGTGCTGCTGTCGCCGGCGTGCGCCAGTCTTGATCAGTTCCGCAGTTTTGAGCATCGCGGCGATGAATTTGTACGACTGGCAAAGGAGTTAGGCTAAATGCATATGCCTGGGCTAAGCCGGTTCGGCGGTTTAAAAGATTGGATAATGGGCGTGCGCGAAGCCGAAACGCCGACCAATGTATTATACGACCGCACGCTGTTATGGCTGACGTTGGGGCTGGCTTGCCTGGGCTTTGTGATGGTGACATCGGCCTCAATGCCGATCGGCCAGCGCCTGTCGGACGATCCCTTTTATTTCGCCAAACGCGACGCGTTCTATCTGGCGCTGGCGTTCGGGCTATCGCTCGTGACCCTGCGTATTCCCATGGAAGTCTGGCAGCGCTACAGCTCGATCATGCTGCTGATTACCATGGTGATGCTGCTGGTGGTGCTGGTGGTGGGAAGTTCGGTCAATGGCGCCTCGCGCTGGATTGCCCTGGGCCCGCTGCGTATTCAGCCGGCCGAACTCTCCAAGCTGTCGCTGTTTTGTTACCTGGCCAGCTACCTGGTGCGCAAGGTTGAAGAGGTTCGGACCAATTTCTGGGGTTTTTGCAAGCCCATGGGCGTCATGGTCGTGTTGGCGGTATTACTGCTGGCACAGCCTGATTTAGGCACGGTGGTGGTGCTGTTTGTCACGACGCTTGCCATGCTGTTCCTGGCCGGCGCCAAGTTGTGGCAGTTTCTCTCCATCATCGGTTCGGGCATTTTCGCGGTGATCCTCTTGGTTATCGCGGAACCTTACCGTATGCGCCGCGTGACGTCGTTCTGGGATCCCTGGCAGGATCCGTTCGGTAGCGGCTACCAGTTAACGCAATCGCTCATGGCGTTTGGTCGTGGCGAGTTCTGGGGCCAGGGGTTGGGTAATTCAGTGCAAAAGCTGGAATATTTACCGGAAGCGCATACCGACTTCATCTTTGCGATTCTTGGCGAAGAATTAGGCTATTTTGGTGTGGTTCTGGCGCTGTTGATGGTATTCTTCGTCGCTTTTCGCGCCATGTCCATCGGCCGCAAAGCGCTGGAGATCGATCAGCGTTTCTCCGGCTTCCTGGCCTGCGCCATCGGTATCTGGTTTAGCTTCCAGGCGTTGGTGAACGTTGGTGCGGCGGCCGGCATGCTGCCGACTAAAGGATTAACCCTGCCGTTAATCAGTTATGGTGGTTCGAGCTTGTTAATTATGTCCACGGCGATTGTACTGCTGCTGCGTATTGATTTTGAAACGCGCCTCACCAAGGCCCAAGCCGTTGTCAGGGGGCCAAGATGAGCGGCGGAGCCAAAAGATTGATGGTAATGGCGGGTGGAACCGGTGGCCATGTGTTCCCGGGTTTAGCGGTAGCCCACTATTTAATGGCCCAGGGTTGGCAGGTGCGTTGGTTGGGAACCGCCGACCGTATGGAGGCCGATCTGGTGCCGAAAAACGGTATCGAAATCGATTTCATACAGATTAGCGGGTTACGCGGCAAAGGACTGCGCGCCCAGTTGACCGCACCGGTACGTATCTGGCGCGCGGTTCGTCAGGCTAAAGCCATCATCCGCGCCTTCCAGCCGGATGTGGTGCTGGGGATGGGCGGCTACGTTTCCGGTCCCGGCGGCCTGGCGGCCTGGCTGTGCGGCGTGCCGGTTGTCCTGCATGAACAAAACGGTATCGCCGGCCTGACTAACCGGTGGCTGGCGAAAATAGCCAAAAAAGTGTTACAGGCGTTTCCCGGCGCGTTTGCCACCGCCGACGTGGTGGGTAACCCGGTGCGTACCGATGTCCTGGCGCTGCCGTTGCCGGCCGTACGGCTGGCAGACCGACAGGGACCGGTGCGAGTGCTGGTCATCGGCGGTAGCCAGGGGGCGCGCATCTTGAATCAGACCATGCCTGGCGTGGCCGCCCGGCTGGGGGAACGTATTACTCTTTGGCACCAGGTGGGCAAAGGCGCCCTGGACGAGGTTAACCGCGCCTATGCGGCAGTAGGGCAGGGCGGTCATAAGGTCACTGAATTTATCGAAGATATGGCACAGGCTTATGCTTGGGCCGATGTGGTGGTTTGCCGGTCCGGAGCCCTGACGGTGAGTGAAATCGCCGCCGCGGGATTGCCCGCCATTTTTGTACCGTTTCAACACAAAGACCGGCAGCAGTATTGGAACGCCAGGCCGCTGGAACAGGCCGGAGCGGCCAGAATTATCGAACAACCGCAGTTCTCGGTAGACAGCGTGAGCGACACGCTGGCCGGCTGGGATCGAACGACGCTGCTGGACATGGCGCAACGCGCCAGGAACGCGGCGATACCGGACGCGACGGAGCGGGTGGCGCGGGAAGTGGTGGCGGCGGCCAAAGCCTGAGCATCGGGCGGCGGGCGCGACAAGGCCTTTATCGAAGGGACCGCGGGTCCTCTTCGTTGAGAAAAACATATTACTTAAGTGATTAAAACGTGAATACACAGCAACTGGCTAAACTGCGAACTTTTGTGCCCGAGATGCGACGCGTCAGGCAAATCCACTTTGTCGGCATCGGCGGTGCCGGCATGGGCGGTATCGCGGAAGTGCTGGCGAATGAAGGCTACCAAATCAGCGGCTCTGATTTGGCGCCAAATGCCGTTACGCAACAATTGACCGAACTGGGGGCGAAGATCTTTTTCAATCATCGTCCGGAGAATATCAGCGAGGCCAGCGTGGTGGTGGTTTCCAGTGCCATCGCCAGCGACAATCCTGAAATCGTGGCGGCCAAGGAAGCTCGGATCCCGGTGATCCAGCGCGCGGAAATGTTGGCCGAACTGATGCGTTTTCGCCATGGCATCGCCATCGCGGGTACGCATGGCAAGACCACCACCACCGCCATGGTGGCCAGTATTTATGCCCAGGCCGGCTTGGATCCGACCTTTGTTAACGGTGGGCTGGTGAAAGCGGCGGGGGTGCATGCCCGTCTTGGCTGCAGTCGCTACCTGATCGCCGAGGCGGATGAAAGCGATGCCTCTTTCCTGCACCTGCAGCCGATGGTGGCCATTATTACCAATATCGAAGCCGACCATATGGACACTTACCAGGGCGATTTCGAGCTGTTGAAGCAAACTTTTATTACCTTTTTGCATAATTTACCCTTCTATGGCCGCGCGGTGATGTGCATGGACGATCCGGTAATTCGCGAACTGCTGCCCAAAGTGGGCCGCTATATCACCACTTACGGCTTTAGTGACGACGCGGATGTCCGCATTGCCGATTATCGGCAGCAAGGCGCCCAGGGTAGCTTCAACGTATACCGCCAGGACAAAGCGGTGCTGTCGGTGAAACTCAATGCGCCCGGACGCCATAACGCGCTGAATGCGGCGGCGGCGATTGCCGTGGCCACCGAGGAAGGCATTGACGATGACAATATTTTACAAGCGCTGCTGCAATTCCAGGGCACGGGACGCCGGTTTGATTTCCTCGGCACTTATCCCCTGGATAATGTCAACGGTAAAACGGGCCAGGTAATGTTGGTGGATGACTATGGTCATCACCCCACGGAAGTGGACGCCACCATCAAGGCCGCACGGGCCGGCTGGCCCGATAAGCGGCTGGTCATGGTATTCCAGCCACACCGCTTTACCCGGACGCGTGATTTGTACGAGGATTTTGCCAACGTGCTGTCCGGCGTGGATGTATTGCTGATGCTGGACGTCTATCCCGCCGGCGAACCGCCGATCCCGGGAGCCGACAGCCGTTCGCTTTGCCGCACTATCCGTGGGCGCGGCAAAATCGATCCGATCATGGTACCGGATATGGACGCCTTGCCGGAAATGCTGGCGCTGGCGTTGCAGGATAACGATCTGGTGCTGATGCAGGGCGCCGGTACCGTCGGCAAGATTGCGCGTAACCTGGCTGATGCTCACTTGCAGCCGCGACCAACGACCGAGGAGCGACATGACTGAACCAGGATCGAAAAATAAATCTGTTGCCGTTGGCGGGCTGACATGTCCCAGGCAGCGATAAATATACGCAGCCGCGAGGTGGAAACGTCTACCTCCGGGCGCAGCAACGGTGGCCAACTGGCGGGATTGTTATTCCTGACCATGGTGCTGGGCACCATTGTCTGGGGCGGCTGGATGGTGGTCGGGTGGATGAAGGACGTTCATCGCCTGCCGTTGTCCCAACTGGTGGTCACCGGGTCGCGGTTTTATACCACCAACGATGACATCCGCCAGGCCATTTTATCCCTGGGACCGCCGGGCACGTTTATGACCCAGGATGTGAATGTGATCCAGCAGCAGATCGAACGCTTACCCTGGATTAAACAGGCCAGCGTGCGCAAACAGTGGCCGGATGAACTGAAGATTCACCTGGTCGAATATGTCCCGGTGGCGCGGTGGAACGATCTGCATATGCTTGATACTACAGGGAAGTCGTTCAGCGTACCCGCCGAGCGGGTGGGCAACAAGACGATGCCGATGCTGTATGGGCCCGAGGGCAGCGAGCAGGATGTGCTGACGGGATATCGCACCATGAGCGAGGTGATGTCGGCCAATAAGTTTCAATTGAAAACGGTAAGTATGAGCGCGCGGCACTCCTGGCAACTCACGTTGCAGGACGATATCCGGCTTGAACTCGGTCGGGAAGACCGGGCTCGTCGTTTACAGCGCTTTATCGGGATTTATCCGGTTCTTCTCCAGCAGGCCCGGGCCGATAATAAACGTATTAGTTACGTGGATTTGCGCTACGACGCCGGCCTGGCCGTTGGCTGGGCGCCAGCGTTTATCGATCAGCAAAATAGCATTTCGCAACAGAATCAGGCACAGGCTAAACAATAATGATCAAGTCGACGGACAGAAAACTGGTAGTGGGACTGGAGATCGGTACGGCAAAGGTCGCCGTATTGGTAGGGGAAATTCTGCCCGATGGCATGGTCAATATTATCGGAGTGGGCAGTTGCCCGTCCCGGGGTATGGATAAAGGTGGCGTAAACGATCTTGAATCGGTGGTGAAATGCGTGCAGCGCGCCATAGATCAGGCTGAACTTATGGCTGATTGTCAGATATCTTCGGTTTATCTGGCATTATCCGGTAAGCATATAAGCTGCCAGAACGAAATAGGGATGGTTCCTATTTCCGAAGAAGAAGTAACCCAGGAAGATGTTGAAAATGTTGTGCATACGGCAAAGTCCGTGCGGGTGCGCGATGAGCATCGCATATTGCATGTGATACCGCAGGATTACGCCATTGACTACCAAGAGGGCATCAAGAACCCCGTTGGATTATCCGGCGTGCGCATGCAGGCCAAGGTCCATCTGATAACCTGCCATAATGATATGGCGAAGAACATTGTTAAAGCCGTTGAGCGCTGCGGCTTGAAAGTCGACCAACTGATTTTCGCCGGTCTGGCATCAAGTTATGCGGTGCTCACCGAAGACGAACGGGAGCTGGGCGTGTGCGTGGTGGATATCGGCGGCGGCACCATGGATATCGCGGTATATACCGCGGGGGCATTGCGGCACACCAAAGTGATTCCGTATGCCGGCAACGTCGTGACCAGCGATATCGCTTATGCGTTCGGTACTCCGCCAGCGGACGCGGAAGCAATTAAAGTACGTTACGGCTGTGCGCTGGGCACGGCGGTCAGTAAAGATGAGACCGTCGAAGTGCCAAGCGTTGGCGGGAGTCCTCCCCGCAGTTTGCAGCGGCAAACCCTGGCCGAGGTTATCGAGCCGCGTTATACGGAATTACTGAACCTGGTGAATGACGAGATCCTGCAACTGCAGGAGCAACTTCGCCAGCAGGGTGTGAAACACCATCTGGCCGCGGGCATCGTATTAACCGGCGGCGCGGCGCAAATTGACGGCCTGGCAGCCTGCGCCCAACGGGTATTCCATACGCAGGTGCGTATTGGCCAACCGTTGAATATTACCGGTCTGACGGATTATGCGCAGGCACCGTATTATTCTACCGCTGTCGG
>JAATGH010000064.1 GCA_015654745.1 Enterobacterales bacterium | reverse complement strand
ATTGCGCTTATCTGGCGGCGGTTAATGCGGACGCGGCGGTGGTCTCTGAGCAAAGCCATAGCGTGCAGGGCATCGAGAAATGCGTATTTACGGAAAAACCCTATTTCTCGGATAAAGAGTGGGCCTTGTTATGCCAGGGCCTGAATGAGTTAGGCGCGATCGCGCTGTCCCATCATTTGAAACTGGTATTCCATCACCATATGGGAACCGGCGTGCAAACCTTAGCGGAAGTCAGCCGGCTGATGGAAGGCACGGACCCGGCGCGCGTTTTTTTACTGTATGACACCGGTCATATTTTTGTCTCGGATAATGAAACCCTGCCGCTGTTAACCAAACATTTTGATCGCATCAAACATGTGCATTTTAAAGATGTGCGTAAGCAAAAATTAGCTGAGTGCAAACAAGATAATAAATCATTTTTAAATTCATTTCTCCATGGCTTATTCACCGTGCCAGGGGATGGCGACATTAATTTTGGCGAGATCTTCGATTATCTGGTCAGCCGGAATTATCAAGGCTGGATTGTCGTCGAGGCCGAGCAGGACCCTAAGGTGGCGAATCCGCTGGAATACGCCATTAAAGCCCGTAAACATATTGATACTCTACTGCATAAACATTATTAATCACTTCTGAATAGGAACATCATCATGGCATTAAAAGCAGGTATAGTTGGCATCGGCATGATAGGATCCGATCATCTGAGAAGGCTGGCAAATACTATTTCCGGTGTTGAGGTCGTTGCGGTTTGCGATATTGTCGAAGGCAGAGCGCAGGCGGCACTGAAAAAATTTTCCTTGGAAGCCAAGGATTATAAAAACTACCATGACCTGATCAAAGACCCGGCGGTGGAGGTGGTGATTATTACCGCCTCGAATGAAGCCCATGCGGATGTCGCGGTTGCGGCGCTCGCGGCAAATAAATATGTATTTTGCGAAAAACCGCTGGCCATGACGGCCAAGGATTGCCAGCGTGTGATCGAAGCAGAACGTAAAACCGGTAAACGTATGGTCCAGGTTGGTTTTATGCGCCGTTACGACGCCGGCTACATGCAGCTGAAAAAGATTATCGACAGCAATGAAATCGGCCAGCCCTTGATGATCCATGGCCGCCATTATAATGCGGGCACGGTGGAGGAATACAAAACTCCGCAGGCCATTTACGAAACGCTGATTCATGAAATCGATGTGCTGCACTGGCTGCTGGATGACGATTACAAAACCACCAAAGTCTATTTCCCGCGTCAATCATCTCTGGTGACCAGTGATAAAGGTAAGCTAAAGGATCCACAGGTAGTGGTAATGGAAACGGCAAAAGGTATCAATATCGTCGTGGAGGTTTTTGTTAACTGCCAGTACGGTTATGACATCCATTGCGACGTGACCGGCGAGCTGGGCATGGCGGAATTGCCGACTATCGCAAGCGTCGCCGTCAGGAAAAATGCGAGCTACAGCACCGGTATCCTGACCGACTGGAAGCAACGTTTTATCGCCGCCTACGACACTGAGTTCCAGGATTTTTTCGACCATTTAAACGAGGGCCTGGCGCCGGCGGGACCGAATTCATGGGATGGTTATATTGCAGCGGTCACGGCGGATGCCTGTGTTAAATCACAGCAGACCAATGCTACGGAAAGCATAACGCTGTCTGAAAAGCCCGCATTCTACAACTAACCAATATGGAAGGATGAGTGCGATGCTCATCCTTTTTTTCACCAGGATCACCGGATAGAATTTTCTATGAATGGAAAATGTATTGTTTCCGACCTTGCTAAAAATATTTTTCATCATGAAACTGCTTTACTCTTCAGCAAAACTGATATTGATGCCGGCAACGGTAATCTGATCAGGTTATTCCCGCATCATCCATTGCAGCAGATATCAGGTTTTGGCGGTTCTTTTACCGAGGCCAGTGGCGTGGTTTATAATAATATGTCGCAAAAAGCCAAAACGGACCTGTTAGATCTGTATTTTAGTAAGGCTGGGAATAATTATAACCTGGCGCGTTTGCCTATTCAAAGCTGTGATTTTTCGTTGGGAAATTATTCTTATATTAATACGCTCGAGGATTTGAATAGCGGCAAGATGGATTTTACTCGCGATCATAAGAATATCATCCCTTTTATCACCGCGGCCACACGGGTCAATCGGGATCTGGTCTTAATGGCTTCGCCGTGGAGTCCTCCGGCCTTTATGAAGACCAACAACGATATGAACCGCGGTGGACGGCTTAAAACAGAATATTATTCCGCGTGGGCGGAAGTGATTGTGCGTTTTTTACAAGAGTATTCAGATCAAGGTATCAGGATCACCAAAATTTCCATCCAAAATGAACCGGTGGCAATAAAACCCTGGGAATCTTGTCTGTATACCGTTGAGCAGGAGGCTGATTTTGCTATCCATTATTTAAAAACGGCGCTCGCGGCACAAGGATTTGGCGCGGTCAACATATTCATCTGGGATCATGATAAGGACGGCCTGGTGGATTGGGCCGATCGCGCGTTTGCCAATGAAGAGGGCCAGGCGCTTATCGATGGTATTGCCTTCCATTGGTATAGCGGCGACCATTTTGCGCAGGTTCAATATGTGTCGCGCCGGTATCCGGACAAGGAATTGCTGTTTACCGAAGGCTGCGTGCCGCAGGAAGGTGAAGACGACGTGACCCAGCTTAAACATGGCGGCGCCTATCTGCATGACATGATAGGGAACTTTAATTCAGGCGCCACTGGGTATATAGACTGGAATCTATTACTGGATAACCTGGGCGGACCAAACCACATGGGCAACCTATGCGAAGCGCCGATCCAATATGACGCGGATAGGGATCGGCTGCGTATTAACCTGTCGTATTATTACATTGGCCATTTTAGCCGCTTTGTTAAAGCCGGCGCGCGGGTGATATTATCCTCTTCCTTTCATCATGAACTGGAAAGCGTGGCTTTCTTGAATCCCGATGGCGAGCGGGTAGTGGTGTTATTTAATAACTCTCCTCGGGAAATGACGTTTTATGTTGCGGAAAATGATAATAAATGTTGTGTGTCGCTTGCCGCAAACAGCGTCTGCACACTGATACTGCTGGCTTAGCTGGCTTAGCTGGCTTAGTTGCCGGCAATTGACTTCGAGGAGCGGCGGAATGAAATTGGGCTTTAATCAAGCAACCTGCATGAAAAATTCTACCCTGGCGGCAGATATTTTCTTCGCAGAGGAATGCGGTTATGACTATATCGAAATACGATTAGATATGCTGCATGACTATTTAGCACATCACCGGCTAAACGAGCTAGCGGATTTTTTTCGTACCCATCATATAAAACCCTATGGTTTTAACTCGATTGAGGATATTAATTTCTGCGATCGGCAACAGTGGCAAGAACGCCTCAATCAGGTGGCCTTCGCCTGTGAATCCGCCCGGACGATTGGCGGCAATTATTTGGTCATTGTGCCGACTATTAGCGCAAATAAGCGCTGGAGCGAGCAGGAGATTTTTGCCGATTCGGTGGCCCGGTTACGCGAACTGTCGGAGTTTGTTGCCGACTATGATATGAAACTGGCTTTTGAGCCTATTGGCGGTCAAAAGTGCTGTGTACGCAGCCTGGCGGTGGCGAACAGCATAGTCGAAGAGGTTAACCGCGCGAACGTCGGCCTGGTGATTGACGCCTTTAATCTGTATTTAGACGACGGATGGCGCGACGTGGGGGTTATTGATCAGGTGGCTGACGAAAAAATATTTATTTATCATATCGATGACGCGGACGATTTGCCGATCGATAAGCTGGAACATTGCCATCGCCTTTTTCCCGGCAACGGCGTTATCCCGTTATCGGCCATAACCGCGAAGCTACGGCAAAAAAACTATCACGGCATTTGCTCGCTGGAGCTGTTCAACCCCGCCTACTGGCTAATGGATGCCCGGGATGTGTTTGCGATCGGCGCGCGTAAGACGCGAGCGTATTTGGGATAGCGGGACGATACCAACACCGCCGCGTGTCGGCGGCCGCAAAGGTATACCGGTCGCCGGTGAAAGTAAAATCAAAAATGTACTACACCGGTAGTGGCACCGGCTATGGCGGTCACCGTTTTGCGCGTGACGGCCCGATCTTTTGTGTGCGGGGTTGACCACAGGATGCAAGCTCCGCGGTTTCGGTTTACAAGACGGTCTCTCCGGCGAATATCCGCTGCGCCTGGACGGTTGATAGCGGGTAATATTGGCCGCCTGGATCAGGATAATCCCTACAATATATAAGGTATTAAGTCTGTTACAATGCTTTGATGGGCACGGAAAAATGCGACGAATAAACTGTGCACACTACGGCTTCGTTGCCGACATTCAGGACAACATGCCGGCTGGCGTGCTGCACGGGGTACAACGTCAGCTTTAGACGATTGATCCTACCAGGTGGCGATAAACCCCATTTTCTTCGGCGCGTGGGTCAGCACTCATTTGGCGTGGACACATTAATTCTAGCAACTGCGCCACATCTTTATGCGCAGGAGCACCAAAATAGCATGTTCAAGATCCGGGGCGCAGATCATCCGTCGCGACGGTAAAATCCCATGCTACGTGAAAATGGTTTGCCATCGCCGGTCGGCGGTGCGAGCAGTCTGGGGTAACCGGTGCTTGCATGACATCTTCAATTATATTGAGGTATTGCTTAATCGTTACCTCGCTCACCGCCGCGCAGCGCGTATAACCTAATGGCCGGCGCATCGTTTTTCATAGCATTTAACTGTATTGAGGATATGGTTATTTTATTGAAAATTACTGTGTGTAGATTATTGGTCCGGACAGGTAAATAAGATTTTCTTTATCCAGCTTTAGGAATATATCCCCATCAGAAAATAATGGATAATTTTTTTTATTATAAATAAATGTAACTTACTTGATCTTTCCTTGGCTTATGATAGGATCTTCATAATGGCTTAATGTTTTATTAAAATGTATCAGTTTATTTTAAACTGGGGTCCCCTATGCGTGATTCACTTTTTAATGAATTAATGTTTTTTTTAAATCCGTCGCCACCGGTGTTTTTGAATTTTCCATGCCAGAATAACCCGTCGTTATTAAGCTGTTTTATACATAATCTATTGTTATCAAAGTGCTATTGCTCTCTGCCTTTCCAATAATAATCTATCATGATTATATCAAATGATTAATGGGTTTTAAATCATCCAAATCCGGGTCGAGCCTAAGGCTACGCTTTTACCTTTCATTTATAAATACATGAATAGTAGAGTTAACTGAAATGAAAAAATCCATAACTATTGCGTTGTGCTGCTGCGTAATGCTGGCCTTTTTCTCAAGCTTTCAGATAAATGCCAATACATTATCATCTTATAGTGATAATCAGGTCGCCGGATTTGTGGACGGAGATTTTAATGTCAATAATAATGGCGCCGCCAGCTATGCAATAAAAATAAAAATACCTCAGGGTACGGCGGGAATGCAGCCTGACCTGAAATTGATATATAACAATCAGGGTGGAGATGGCCTGGTTGGGGTCGGTTGGAGTATCGGTGGCCTGTCATCAGTCGCCCGCTGTCCGAAAACTTTCGCCCTGGACGGCGTCAAGTCTGGCATAAATTTCGATGCCAACGATCGCTTCTGCATAGACGGAATGCGGCTCGTCGCGGTTCAGGGTGAATATGGCGCGCCGGGCACGCAATACCGCACGGAGCTGGAGCAGTGGACCCGGTATTATTCCTATGGCAACTGCGGTAACGGTCCGTGTTATTTTTCAGCCAGGGCTAAAGACGGGTCGAACACGACATATGGCAATACCGTCGATTCCCGAATTTTAGCCTCGGGAAAAAATGAAGTCCGTATCTGGGCGGTGGATAAACGGGAAGACCTGAATAGCAATTTCATAGCCGTCACCTATGCCAATAACGCGGCCAATGGCTCATATTATCCAATCAAGATTGCCTACACGGGTAATAACAAAACGAGTCTGATACCGGGCAGGAGCGTACAGTTCGATTATGACACCAATCGGCCAGATTCCACGGTTTCTTATGTGGCAGGGTCGATGGTTCAAAACAATGCCAGATTGATTGGCGTGTCAAGTTATGTCGATGGCGCCCTGGTCAAAAAATACAATATTAACTACATTATCAGCGATCAAACAAGCCAGAGCTTGGTATCCAGCATAGCGGAATGCGCTAGCGATGGATCCTGCCTGGCGCCTACCACATTCAGCTGGAATAATGTGTTTACGTCGAATCATGCTTTTGATTACCAGGATTGGGGGCAAGGCGCCGTCTACCAAAAAGGGGCCGTACAATCGCTTGGCGATTTTAATGCCGACGGCACAACGGATATCGGATATATTTATAATAACTCCGGCAAGGTCAATGTTGACGTCTATATTTCCGATGGCAAAAAATTTGACCGGCAATCATGGTACTCAGGCACCAAAAGCTGGGCGACTGGACAATTTGTCTCCGGCGATTACAATGGCGATGGCATTTCTGATATTGCCAGCGTATATAATAACTCCGGCTATATTTCAATTGATTCATATATATCAAACGGCAGCGCGTTCACGCAACACACCGCATATCTTTCTAATGAGCCCTATGATCAAAAGGCCCAGGTGCTTAGCGGGGATATCAATGGCGATGGTATTGCGGACATTGTTTATGCATTTAATGATTCCGGTAAGATTGGCGTTAACGTTTATCTCGGCCAGGCAAATTCATTTACCAAGTCCGCCACGCTCTCCGTCAGTTCCGGAACATGGCGCAACGAAGGGTCACTGCATACCGGCGATTTTAACCACGATGGATTAACGGACTTAGCCTACGTGTATAACGACGCTGGAAAGGTGGGTGTCAATCTCTACCTGTCCGATGGAGCCGCATTGAGACAGACCAACGTACAAATACCAGACCTGGCCTGGATGAATGATGCGTTGTTCAGTTTCAGTGACTATAACGGTGACGGTAAAACGGATATATCGTATTTTTTCAATAATTCCGGAAAAGTCAGCGCCCAGGTGCTGATTTCACAGGGAGATAAGTTTTTATCCACCCGCTGGCTGGACAGCGATATTGTCTGGGGTGGCGTCAAGATAGTCAAGTCATCAGATTACAATGGTGACAGCAAGGTTGACGTGGCATACGTATATCGTGGAGAGCATGACAAGGTCAATATCGATTCGTTTTTATCCACTGGAAAAAGCTTTACCAAGTTCAATTCGATTCAGAGCCAGGGAGATTGGGGCGACGAGCAATTTATCCCCAGTGATTTTAATGCCGACGGATTGGCTGACATCGTCAATACCTTTAACAAGAGCGGCAACCTCGGGTTTACCATGTATACCTCAAAAGATGGTTCCGGTCCGTCATTTTCCCTAAAACAGTCGGATCTGCTAAACGGTATCGAGACCGGCGCGAAACAGACAATTAGCATTGAATACAAGCCGCTGACCTTTAGCGGTATTTATAAGAAAGCCCAAAGTGCCACATATCCCACCGTGGATGTGCAAATCCCTTATTATGTGGTCGCTAAACATAGGGTTTATGAACCGGTCAGCAACACCAGCGCCGTATCGGAATACAGCTTCGAAGGCGCTAGAGTCGATCTGCAGGGGCGCGGGTGGCAAGGTTTTTCGGCCATGAAGGTCAGGAATACCAGCGTCAGCGACCTATCATTACAGACGGATACCCTAAAGACGTATTACCAAGATTTCCCTCAAACCGGTTTATTAAAAGATCAGCGCATCAGCAGGGTTTCAGACGGCTTAACGCTTTGGGAAACCCATTACGCTTATGGTAATACGCCTTCCGGCCAGTCCTCTGCTGTTAAAATCGTTTATAAAACGGAGAAAGATGTTTCCAATTACTCCAACGGAACATTAAACTACACACTTACCGAAAAGTACTATTATGATGACGCCCATTCAGTTATTACAAGAACAGACTATCTTAATAGCGATGGAGGCAATTATTCCCACTGTTCACAATATTTAAAAGCCGCTAATGATGACAGCTGGTGGTATGCCTTTTATCAACGCGCTGATAAAGTTGTTAATACAATTGATGGATGCAGCGTGCCTGATTTTAGCGTCTGGAACGCAAAAACAGACCTGCGTTTTTATCAATATGCCTATGATAACAATCTGAACATGATTTCACTTTCACAGTGGAACGATCAACGTGCGGAGTTTGCTACCAACCGGTCAGATTACGATGACTATGGCAATGTTATCGGCCGTACGGATGCGATGGGCAACAAAACGCTTTATGCCTATGATGATACCTACCATACCTTCCTGGCGACAACCACCTCGCCTTCGCCCAGGGCGGGATCCGATCCCCTGATCGCGAAAACGACCTATGAGCCTAAATTCGGTATACTGATCAAACAGGACGACGCCAACAATAATACGGTTATGGCGGTGCCGGCAGACGGACTCGACGTGTTCGGGAGGGTAATAAAACAAAATACCATCCAACCGGATAATACCGGACTGGTTACCACGACGGTGCGTTCATATACCTTCGGGGATACTGCGGGTATCAATATAAAACAAGCCCTGCGTGATGACTGGAATGAAAATAATATAAGCCTATGGTTTTGGGAAACCAAATATTACGACGCGTTAGGGCGGATTTATCAGCATACATCCAAAGGACCCAGCTCTGATAAAAATATCATTTCGCACACCGGCTATAACGCTCAGGGGTTGAAAAACAGTGAGTCCCTGCCTTATTACACTGGGGAGCCCGCCTCGTATACTGAATATCAATATGATATTAAGAAAAGGATTATCAGTACCCTTTATCCCACCGGTGCGGTGCAATCTGTTTTCTATCACACCAACGACAACCGGATTGCGGATAGTATTTCGCCCGATCCCGCGGGGACCGCCACCGCCAAGGATACCGTGACCACCAGGGTGACGGTGGATAACGATGGTAACAAAATCGAAAGCGTTGCGCCAAATGCGGGGATTACCACCTACCGTTACGATGTATTAGGCCAGAAGCTGGCTCAAACCGATCCTTCCGGCGAAGAAACCACCTATGTCTATACGTCGCTAGGGCTGATATCCCAGATGAGCGATCCGGAACGGGGCATTACCACCTACACCTATAACAATGCGGGCAAACCGGACTCGGTGGTCAATGGGCTGGGTGAAAAAACGCAATTCAGTTACGATGCGCTGCTACGGATGACGCAGATTGCGTATTTCAGTAATGATGGAAAACTGGCGAAAACCATCGTTAAAACCTACGACACGGCGCCGAATGGGAAAGGGCTGCTGGCCACGATAGTCACGCCGGATGTTTCATATCGCTTTAGCTACTTTTACAATGGGAAGATTGCCGCTAAAACCGTCACCTTGAACGTGGCCGGTGCGTCGACCGATTATACCACCCGGTTTTCTTATGATCCGCTCGGAAGACTAACCGGTTCCGGCCTGCCCGACGGCAGTTCGGTGGCCTCTGGGTTTTGGCCCACCGGTGCGACCAAAATCCTCACCTATACGGATCCGTCGGGCGCCACCAAAAAAGTAGTCACCTACAACGCCTATGATGCTATGGGCGATTTGGTGCAGGCCAGCTTTGAAAATGGCGTGGTTGCCCATTATGGCCATGATGTGTTCGGCCGGCTTACCTCTGACCAACTGGTCCTGGGGGACATCACGTTACGGAATTTTGCTTACCAATGGAATTTGGCAAATAAAATCCTGGCGATTACCGACCAGAGAATAAGCCCGGCCCCATCCCTAAGCCAGCAACTGCGGTATAACAAGATGGGCTTTCTGGTTGCTTCCGCCGGGGTCTATGGCGATATCGCCTATCAGTACAATGTATCGGGGGACATTACGGCGGAAAATAACGCCGTCTATTCCTATGACGCCACCAAAAAACACCAGTTGGTTTCCGGGTGTCTGACAGAAAATCTCGCCTGCAATAATGTGCTGACTCTCGCATATAACGACATCGGCAATGTAACAGGGAAAACCGCCGTATCGGGCGACCAGTCCACCGACTGGAGCTACCGTTACGACGCTGCCGATAACCTGGCACAGGTTACCAGGCGTATCAATAGCGGTGCGTCGGCTGACATGGGGTTATATACCTATGGTAGCGACCGTTGGCGGATCGGCAAGATCAACGGCGACGGTAATACCATTCATTATATTTCACCCAACTACATTGTCTCGGTGGACGCGGCCGGGGTGCAATCCGTGGATAAATACCTCGCCACGGAGCACGGCACCGTCGCCCAGGTTGCGGCAGCATACACCGGGTATTTTCATCTTAACAATGTCAATAGCTCCATGCTGGTTACCAGCGATACGGGAGCGCAAACCGATCGGGTCAGTTATAAACCCTTTGGCTCCATCGATAAAGCCAACAGCTCCCTGAAAACCCCTTTCATTCCTAAATTTACCGGTAAGGAGCTTGACGGGGATAGCGATCTTTATTATTTCGGCGCGCGGTATTACGACTCGTCTATAAACAGATTCATGGCGCCGGATCCGGCGCGGCAGTTTGCCAGTCCCTATGCCTACGGCAACAATGACCCGATGATTTACACGGATCCGGACGGTCAGGTTTTCGGCATAGATGATGCCATAGAGATCGCCATCATTGCCGAAATCGCCACGGATGTCGCGGTTGAAACCGCGGCCGCGGCCACAACCGCCGCCGTGGCGACCGGGGAGGCGACCAGCGCCATAGGCCTGGCGGTGGAAACCGAAGCGGAGGTCAGCGCAATCGCCAGCGCCGCGTCTATAGATGCGACCGGTGTCGGGGTCGAAGCCGCGCAGGCGGAAGTGACGACGGCTATTTCTACAGAAAGTATCGTATCAGGTTCTCAAACGCTGAGCGTCAGTACCGGTATCGATATTGCCACGCAGACCGAAGCAACCGAGACCGTGGCGCAAAGTTTTGCCGAAAGCGCCATGGATGACGATTCGCTATCCAGTCTGGAAAGCGAGGAGGGTTTAGGCAGGGAAGGTGGGGACGCCGACCGGCCGGGCAATTCGGTTCAACAGATCAGAAATCGCCCGAGGAATGATATCAGGGTGCACCACTTCGATAACCACAGGGTGTACACGGCAACGGGAAGGATCAGCGCCAGCGGCGTTAGAAGCGCCCTAATGGATACCGCAAGCAATGATGATGTGCTGATATTCAGCGGCACGCACGGCAACGCCTATGGCGAAACGGCGGCGGAAGATGCTTCGCTGGAGGAGCTGCGATTCGCCCAGGAAGATGTGGCAACCGCCCGTAGCGTAGGGGGGCGTGGGGCGATACATATTGGTGATGTGGGCAGTACTCGCCAAAATATCGCCAGTTGGGAAATAACCGAGGCCGTTCAAACCGGAGTTTATCGGGGACGACAATATGACTGTGTAATCGGCGGTTTTTGCTATAGCGAAGTCAGGTACAACCTGATACAGGGTAGAGCCGATGACGTTATCGGCGGTTTCACGATGCATTAATACCTTGCTTAAGCTGACAACCTGCCTGGAAAAGGTAATTGTTAATATCTCATATTAAGGAGATGGAAAATGGCTGAAAATATCAACATTACGTGCAACATAAAAAATGACACGGGAAATCAAATTTCCGTTAATGACAGCAGTTTATCATGGGGGAAATGGCAAACCACGCCTTCTCAAATCTCTGTGGGCACAACAGGATATTATAAAGCATCAGGACGAAAAGACAGTGCTTCCGGCACTGAAGGGACTGTCGTCTATTTGGCCTTTGATGGTACGACCTTTACCTTTAATTTTGCAATTAACTGGGGAACCACCGCGAACAGCGTCAGCAATTCCACCGGCGGCACCAACCCGACTAATTTTACGTTTATCCGCACACAGAGCGATTACGTTACCCCGGAAACCGGCAGCGACCCCGGTAGCTCTCCCGTCACTGTCTATTACCTGATCAAGAAAAATAGCTGATAACCCAGGAGATTAACATGTCCGCATTTAAAGATATTTCGGATGTAAGCGTCAGGACCGAGACCGACGTTAGCCAACAAGAATTGCTCGGCATCATGGAGTGTGAAACATATACAGAGGATTTCGTCGACCGGAGTTTCAAAAGCCTGGGCAAGGAGAAGGTTAGCGCAAAGGATATTCTTGATGCCAAAGCAGTGGACGTGGATTCCAGGTTGCATGCCTTTTTTGCGCTTAATTTCCTGACGGAAAAAACCGCGATAATAACGGCATTAAAATTTACCGAGCAAATGTTTTATCTCCTGGAACATCAACCGGAACTATTGCAGGAGGCCGAAAACGCGATTATACAGCTTCGCCATGCCTTGGACGGCGATGAGAGTGGTGATCTGGGTAAACTGGAAATTACGCTTCGTGAATTATATGACAAGCATCACCAGACTAAAGAGGCGCTGGTGTTTGAGGCACTGCTAAAAATTTTTCAGATACAAGCGCAACGAGTGCCGGAAAGTGTGGCGGGTAGCGCAAGGGCGGCGGCGGCATGGATCCAAGACCCGGATAAAGAATTGGTCGAAAAAAAGCGGCTGGCAATAGCCACCGCGCAACTAGACTACCTACGGTCGCTTTATTAAAAAGAAAGTAAAAAACGGTGGTGAACCGCGGGTATGCGCAATGGATAACGGTGAATATCGGCTCATCCGGATGATTCCGCATGAGCCGATGCAAGAGGGGTTCAGCTTTCCGGCGGCGATAAAGCCGAGTTTCGGGCGCGCCAACCGTGCCGGCTAATCACCCCCATAAATGCGGCAATCGATCACGATGGCATGCGGGTGTTCTCATTACGGTTATGCCCAACGTCATGTCGCCGGCGTCGCCGTTCGCAACAAAGAAGGTTAACCGGCAAACAGCCCATCCAGGTAACCCAGATCGTCGGCTTTTTCCAAGTGTTTAAGCCGATCAAACAGGCCGGCAGCCTCATCCAGTTCGGCGCAGCAGTCGATGAATTTCTGCCGGCGTTCGGACTCGCTGAAGGGTTCGGCGTTGCTGCCTTTTGCCAGTCGGCGTTCGGCTTCCAGCCGGCGGCCGTCGCGCAGGGTGAGCGTCACGCGATGGGGCAGCTTCTTGCCGGCCGGCGCGCCCGCTTCTTGCTCCGGGCGGTAGGCGCTCATGGTTACGCGGGCCAAACGTGCCGGATCCGTTTGTTGCGCCACCCGGGCGAGCGTGAAATCCGCCACGCTCAGCGCGCCGTTGCGCAGCCAGGTATCGACGCAATATGGCATGGAGAAACGCGCCTGCATTTCATTTTCCGGCACCGCATAGGCCAGGTTGCGCTGGTTGGCGATACCGACCAGCGTATCCGCCGACACGACGTCGGCGTCGGTAAAATCATGGGTAACGCGCAGGTCGGACAGCGCGTCGATAATCATATGCGTGGAGCCGCAGCAGGGGTGGCGTTTCGGCATCACGCCCACGCCTTCAATGACGTGCAGCCGCGTGCCAAGGATGGTTGGAATGTCCCAGCCGGACGGCGCGCCGCCGCCAAACATTTCGCCAAACCCCTGCGGCGCCTCGAGGATATCGATCCTGCCCCGCATGCCCTGCCGCGCCAATGCGGCCGCGTCTATGGCGTTGCGCGCCGCCCAGCCCGCATGCAGCGGTTTGATGGGCGTGCCGAACTGCCCCTTGGTGCCGGAGGCAAAACTCGCGGCGTTGCTTAGCGCGCGTGCGATCCCGTCCTGGTCCAGGCCCATCAGCCATGCGACGCCGGCCGCCGTGCCGATGCAGCCGACGGTGGACGTGCCGTGCCAGCCGGCGGTGTAGTGCGAAGGACCGACTCCCGCGCCGATAAACGCCTGCGCCTGCAGACCGATTAAATAGGCGTCGACCAGCTGTCCACCGCCGGCGTTAAGTTCATCCGCCGCCGCCAGCAACGCCGGCACCAGTACCGCCGAGGCGTGGCTCATGCCCGGCCCGAAGTTATCGTCGTAATCGATGGCGTGCGCCGACGTGCCGTTAAGCAGCGCGGCAATCGCCGCCGGGGCGCGGCCGCCGCCGATAACCCGCGCCCGATGGCCGTGGCGCAGGTAAGGTTCGCCGGCCGCGCGCACGGCGAGTGTGGAAAAATCGCGCCGCCCGGCGTAAAGGCAGGCCAGCGTGTCGACAATAGCCAGCCGCGCCAGTTCCCGCGCGGTCTGGGTGAAGCCGGTCTGGGCACGACTCCAGGCGGCAATGGCTTCGATCACATTCATGCTTGTTCTCCTGATGTTGACGCAAGGAACGCCAAGGCCAGGTTGATTACCCGGCCGAATTGAAAACGATTGACCTCGCGCCCCGGGATGTCGGTATTCACCCGGTGGACCACCACGGCGTCAAGGGCGGGCAGCACCAGGCAGTAATGGCCCCCCGCGCCGTAGGCGAAGTAGCTGCCGCCGGGAAGTTCGCAGCCGGGCAGCGCCACGCCGTTACGGGCCAGCCACCACATATAGCCGTAGGCGCCGCGATCGCCGGCGTGGGAGTAGGGCATCAGGCTTTGGCGCACCCAGGCCGCCGGAATAATCTGCCGGCCCCGCCAGTTGCCCTGTTGCAGGAATAGCTGGCCGAAGCGTCCCAGATCGCGGGTCGACAAACGGAACGGATAGGCCGGGTGTCGTGAATACGTTCCCGGTTCCATCCAGCCGTCTTCTTTCCGGAAGTCGGCCATGCCGAGCGGTTGGGCTATCTGGTCGAAAAAAGCCTGATGGATATCCAGCCCGGTCAACTGGCGGTAAACGCTTCCCAGTGCGTTGAAGTCCCAATTGTTGTAACTCCATAGGGCGCCCGGCGGCTGGCTGTGGCGCGGAGGCTTGATGCGGGTCATCCATGGCGTTTCATAGTTGGCGGGATGATAGATACCCGAACGCGCCGTCAGCAGGTCATAGAGCGTGGCGCTGCGTTCGATGTCGCTCAGCGCGTCTATATCGTTGATATCCAGGGCGGTCAGCGTCAGTGATAAATCGACGCCGCCGCGCCCCGCCTGGATGCCGAACAGCGCGCTGAGAAAACTTTTACGCATGGAATGACAGAGAAAGCGTTGGCGCATATCGCCATATTGCAGCAGGCTGTCGCCCCGGCGCAGGATCAGCAGCGCGTCGGTGTTCAGGCTGTCGCAGCATAGCAGCAGGGCATCTCGCGCCCGGTCGGGCGGATGGTTCATCATGGGGCGACTCCTGGGCCGTCAGTAGTTGCTGGCGGCAAGAAACTGTTGGGTATAGGGCTCGACTGCCGCACCGCGCCGGATTTCGTCGGCGGTCATTTCCTCGAGTAATTTCCCCTGGTGCATAATGGCCACCCGGTCGCATAAATGGGCCACCACCGCCAGGTTATGCGTGACCATTAAATAGGTCAGGTTGCGCTCGCGCCGCAGGGTTTTCAGCAGGTTCAGGATCTCCGCCTGCACGGAAACATCCAGCGCCGAGGTCGGCTCATCGAGCAATAACACCTGCGGCTCGATAATCAGCGCCCGGGCCAGGGCCACGCGCTGCCGCTGGCCGCCGGAGAGCTGGTGCGGATAACGATAACGAAAGGCGTCGCCCAGGCCGATCGCCTCCAGCACCCCGGAGATGCGCGCTTCTCGCCGGTCCATGCCGTGAATCACCAGCGGCTCCAACAGGGTGTGGTACACCATTTTGCGCGGGTGAAGGGATGCATAGGGATCCTGGAACACCATCTGGATCTGACGGAAAAACGCTTTGTCGCGCACCGGATGCTGCTCGCGGTTCTGATATAAAATGGCGCCGGTATAATGGGCGTTCTGGCCGGTCAGCGCACGCAGCAGGGTGGATTTTCCGCAGCCGGATTCGCCGATCAGGCCGTAGCTTTCACCACGCGCAATACTGATGGACACCCGGTCCACCACCTGTTTGCGCTGGCGGCCCTTGCCGAAGGCAATGCTTAAATCAACGGTTTCGATCATGCGGTCGACGGCCAGCGACGGGGTTTTGTTCGTCGCCGCTGATGCGACAGTTATCGGTGGTGCTGATTCGTTTATTTCAGTCGTCATCAGCATGCTTCTCCATATCGGTATATCGGGCCGGTCAGCCAGGCCGGATCGCGCGCCGGGATCGCCAGCATATCCACCGGATGGCGCAGATCCGGCTGGCTGGCGAGCAGCGCCCGGGTGTAGGGATGCCTGGCATTATGCAACTGGTCGGCGTTTATCTCCTCCAGGATGCGCCCGCCATACATGACCAGCGCCCGGTCGCAAAACCCCGCCACCAGCCCCAGGTCATGGGTGATAAACAGCAGGCCGGTTTTACGCCGCTGCAGCAGGGCGTCAAGCACGCCCAGCACCTGCTGTTGCACGGTGACGTCCAGCGCCGATGTCGGTTCGTCGGCGATGATCAGATCCGGCTCGGGGATCAGCATCATGGCAATCATGATGCGCTGGCCCATGCCGCCGGAAATCTCATGCGGGTATAGCCTGAACACCCGTTCCGGATCGCGGATGTTCACCGCGTCCAGCATCAGCAGCGTCTTGGCGCTCGCCGCCTGCTCGCTGACGTTAAAGTGGGCGCGGTAGGCCTCGTTGATCTGCTGGCCGACGCGCATTAGCGGGTTAAGCGAGAATTTGGGGTCCTGCATGATCATTGAAATGCGTTTACCGCGGATCCTGCGCATCCCGCGTTCGCTGGTATTCATTAGATCAATGTCGCCCAAGCATAATTTTTCGGCGCTGACGCTGGCGCCCTGCGGCGTCAGTTTCAGGATTGCGCGGCCGGTCAGCGATTTGCCTGAGCCGGATTCGCCGACGAT
>JAATGH010000408.1 GCA_015654745.1 Enterobacterales bacterium | reverse complement strand
CTCCGATCATAATGAAAATCGTCAGTGGAGCTATAACGCAAGCGATGCCACAGCGCCAACACCTCTTTAAGCACGGCCTGCCAGCGCAGCGCGTCATCTTGCCATAACGCGGTCACCCGCTCTAGGTCCGCGGCCTGGCTGGCAAGAGCATCAAGCACCGGCTGCAGGTCAAATGACGGATCCAAACGATCGGCCAGCGTCAACAGCTCCTGATAAAGCCGTTTTCGATAGCGGGGAGGATCCATCGGCAGTGGCGTTAGGTTCAGCAGCTCAAACAACCACCCTTCGTGGATCTGGCAATCGCGCCACAGGATCGCCATATCCACCTTATCATAGGTATCCTCTTCGGTATGCCACCACCATCCCCCGCCGCTGCCAGGCGAGATAGCGTTTTTCACCACCGGCTCCTCGCGAAAAGCAAAGTGCAACGGCAGACCGCTGCCCCAAAAAGACTGATCGCCACCTTTGCCCAGCGGTGTAATTCGTTGGGCCGGTTTTCCGGTGACATGTTGGACCGCCCGGTTGAGAAAATCGATATCCTCAGCCCCGCTGGCGTTAATCACCACGTTTACCGCCTCCCTGCAGCCCGGAGAATCCACGTTAACATGGGCGACGCAATCCGCGCCCAACTGCCGGCGATAATGGTCGGCATACCAGGTGGAACCGCCATAGCGGGCGTTGGAATGGCCCGGCCACCAGGCGATGCGCAGACCACGCTTTATGGATGCCGCCTGCTGCTGGAAATGAACCGCCATCGCCAGGCAGAGGGCGTTACCGGTGGCATTATCGGTCACGCCTTCATGCCAGGAATCGTAATGGGAGGATAGCAGTACAAACTCGGCGGTTTTACCCGGAATATCCACCACCGGTAGGCTGCAGGTAGTGACGCCACGCTCAAGCTCAGTGGTCACCCGTGCGGTAATATGCCGGCCGCTAGCCTGCTGATACATCGCCAACAGCTGTTGCCCTTGTTCCTGGTTTAGCGAAATAACCGGTAAGCGCGGATAAAGGTTGCGATCGTCCGGCACCGGTGTGCCCCAAACCGGCCCAACGGTCTCTTCATGCAGGGCCGACTCGGCAGACCCCCAGAGATGGATCAGGGCAAGAGCGCCGGCAGCATCAAGACGCTGTACATAATCCTCAAAACCCTGATCGGCAATGACTATTTTCCCTTTAACCTGGCTGGACCATTCCGCCAGCTGGCGATTGGGGATCCGCTCGCGCGATCGGTTATCATAAAACAGAGTGCCTTCGACCCCCTCAGCGCAATGCGCCGAGAACGAGCGGGTCTTGGCCGCGGCGCGCCATTGGGGATAATCAGGCAGCAATAGGTCCCCGGCCAGGGGATTGCTTAAGAGCAGCGGGCATTTATCCACACGTGCCTGCAGGCCGCACCGTCGTAATCGGTCGACAAGATAATCAGCGGCGACTTCGGCATCAGCGCTACCCGATAGACGGTGTAAACCGGAAAATTTCCGCAATAATTCATCCATTAGCGGCAAAAGTTGTTCGGAATGTAAATCACTGCGCCGCATTAGCCTGCTCCGATTGGCGCACCGAGAGATCGAGGGCACCAAAGTAATGTTCTTTTATCTTCTCCCAAGTGCCATCGGCTTTTATCTTGGCCAGCCCGTCGTTCAACAGGGTTTTGATTCTGTCGTCACCCTTGCGAAAACCATAGGCCGAACCGATGCTAAATATTTTGTCGTCTCGGACCTCAGGACCCGACAGCGTAAAATCCTTACCTTCTGGCTTATTAAGAAAACCGAAGGTTATCGCCACCGCCGGGCTTAACGCGCCATCCAACCGTCCGGCGGCAAGATCTTGGTAAATCATATCCTGATCGGCGTAGGGGACGATATCAATGCCTTTGGTCGCCCAAAATTGATTGGCGAACATTTCCTGAATCGTGCCCTGTTGTACCGCAATGTGCTTACCTTGCAGCGAGGTGATGTCGGGCAACAGACCACTGCCCTTGCGTACCACCAACTGAGTGGGAATATGATAAACAAAATCGCTGAAATCAATGGCTTTTTTGCGTTTTTCCGTGGCGCCAAGCGGGGAAATAACATCCACTTTTTTCGCCAGCAGCGAGGGAATTTCCGCGTCGAAACTGCTGACCACAAACTCACACTTTACCGATACCGCTTTACAGACTGCATTAGTAATATCGATTTCAAAGCCGTGCGGTGAGCCGTCAGCTTCGCGGTATTGAAAGGGAGGATAAGTCAGATCCGCGCCGATGCGAATGGTCTCGTTCTCCGCCCAAGCGGTGGAGGTGCCCAGCACCATCCCCATTAACGCCAATGCCCAGAACTTGCTCATAATTATCTCTCGAGTGGTATTTGGGTGCTGAGTTTCCAGCGTGAAAATTCATCCCTGACCGCAGGTAATAATGTGTTATCCAGGCATAAATCGATTACCGTCATCGCCAAACCTTTCGCTGCCAGCACCATCCCGTCGAGACCCGCTGGCGATCCCGCCGCTTCGGCAAACTCTGGCGTATGGGGATAAACATCGCCGATACGGATATAGGGGTGGATCGCCGCCGTAATCTGGCTGACGTTGCCGATATCGGATGAACCTATGCCGCCATTAACCGGCGAGGGGGAAATGTCGATACCGAGTTGCTCAAAATTACGCTGGAAACTGCCGGCTAGCGTTTGGTTATTGATGCGTTCCGCATAGGTTAAGCCTTGCTCGATTTCGAGTCTGGCGCCACTCATCCCGGCAGCGCCCTGGGCGACGGCAAACGCTTTTTCCCGCACCAGTTCCAGGCCGTTAACCGTGGCGGCGCGCATCAGAAATTTGGCCTCGGCGTAGGCCGGCACAATGTTGGTGGCGCTGCCGCCGTTGGTAATAATGCCGTGTACCCGGACATCGTCGGTGAAAAATTGACGCAGCGCGTTAATACCCACAAAAGTATGGATCACCGCATCCAGGGCGCTGATGCCTTTTTGCGGTGCGGAGGCGGCGTGGGATGCTTTACCAAAAAATTTGAACGTGGCATCCACGCAGGCCAGGCCGCCGCGGTTGACCATAGTCTTATCGCGGGGATGTACCATCATCACCGCATCCACATCATCAAAGAAGCCATTATTGGCCAGGATAATTTTACCCCCGCCTTCTTCTTCGGCAGGGGTACCGATAACCAACAGACGACCACTGAAATCGTCAAAGCTGGATTTTAAGGCTAACGCCGCGCTAACCGAGGCGGTACCAATCAGATTATGTCCGCAGGCATGGCCCAGGCCGGGCAAGGCATCGTATTCCGCCAGCAGTGCAATGGTCGGGCCTGGCTTTCCACTATCAAAGGTGGCGCGAAAAGCGGTATCCAGACCACCGAGCGGTTGTTCGATGGTGAATCCCGCAGCGCGTAGCGGCGCAATCAAGGCGGCGGCGGATTCGAATTCGGCAAAACTGATTTCGGGTTTAGCGTGAATCCGCAGCGCCAGCTTTTTAGCGTCTAGAGCTAAATGGTCGATGGCTAAAATAATTTTATTCTTATGATCATTAATGGTGCTATTTTTCATTCTCACTCCCCACATTGGTGCATGATATGCCACCGCAATGGCCGATATATCAAGGCTGAGTGTCAGATATAGATGATTTTGGCCCGTGTCTCCAATTAAGTGTTTTTATAGGGGCTACCCTGAAACCAAAAAATATTTTATAGTTAATCGCTAAGCCACCGGGAAAATAAAATGAATGAGAAAGACTGGTTAATTATCCGGGCGGTATACCATCATAAAAATATCACGCGCGCGGCAGAGCATTTGTATACCTCCCAGCCGGCATTGAGCTATCGCCTTAAGCAAATCGAAAGGAAATTGGCGATAAAGCTATTTGACGAGGAGGCTAAAGGCATGGTTTTCAGCGCCCAGGGGGAATACCTGGCGAGCCAGGCGGATAAGATCCTGCGCGACTTGCAGCAGCTGAAGATCAATTTGCATACCCTTAACGAGCAGCAGCAGGGCGAATTGCGCATCGGCGTATCGAGCAATTATGCCGCCTATCGCCTGCCTGCGCTGCTGGCGCGATTTCACCAGCAATACCCGGGCGTCAGTCTGGATCTCATCAGCGGCTATAGCGAAGAGATTTTTCAGTCCCTGCAGCGCGATGACATTCATCTGGCGCTGGTGAAAGATGATTTTAATTGGAAAGAAGGTAAGCAGCTGATAGATGAGGATAATTACTACCTCATTAGTCAAAATGAGATTGACTTTGGACTACTGCCGCATCTGCCGCAAATCAAAATACACCACGGTCCGCATATCACTCAACTGATCGAACGTTGGTGGAATGCGAATTTTTCCCTGGCACCCCGCATTGCCATGACGGTGGATAAATTGGAGGTTTGCCTGGCGATGGTAAATCATGGTTTGGGTTATGCCATTGTCTCCAGCTACCTGCCGTGGTCCGACGATCTGTATCGTTTACCCATTAGCGTAGGCGGACAGGCGGTCACCAATAAAACCTGGTTGCTCTACCGCCATGCTAACGACAACGCGCCCATGGTACTGCCGTTTATCGCTTTGCTTAACGAATGCGCCGCCGAGGCGCGTCGGGATAAAAATGGGTAAGGGTTAGATGAAACATTTTCAATCAGCGGTTGAAGACTCGACATCATAGAGCAAAAGCGGTATCTTCAGGCATCTGGATGTCTAAACGTTTATACGTATGCTTTGAGGTTATAAGGTTATGCCGATTCGGGTTCTTGATGAGTTACCAGCCGTAAACTTTCTACGTAATGAAAATGTCTTTGTTATGACGACGTCCCGCGCGCGTACGCAGGAAATCCGTCCGTTGAAAGTGCTGATACTCAATTTGATGCCGAAAAAAATCGAGACGGAAAATCAATTTCTGCGGCTGCTGTCGAATTCGCCGCTGCAAATCGATATACAACTGCTGCGCATTGATAATCACGAATCGAAAAATACGCCCGCCGCACACCTCAATACGTTCTATTGTGATTTTGACGATATTCAAGACGAAAATTATGATGGGCTGGTCGTTACCGGTGCCCCGCTGGGGCTGGTCGATTTTCGCGATGTGATCTTCTGGCCGCAGATCGATCGGGTATTGCAGTGGGCGAAGGAGCATGTCACGTCGACGCTGTTTGTCTGTTGGGCCGTACAGGCCGCGCTGAACATCCTTTATGATATTCCAAAGATGACCCGTAAAGAAAAACTGGCAGGGGTTTATCAACACCAAACCTTAATGCCCCATGCGTTGTTGACCCGCGGCTTTGACGAGACCTTCCTGGCGCCCCATTCGCGTTATGCGGATTTTCCGACCGATATTATCCGTCAGCATACGGATTTGGATATTCTGGCGGAATCAGAGCAAACCGGTGCTTACCTCTTTGCCAGTCCGGACAAGCGGCTGGCCTTCGTGACCGGCCATCCGGAATATGACGCGTTGACCTTGGCCGGCGAATATCACCGCGATGTGGTCGCGGGCCTGAATCCCATCATTCCGGTGAACTATTTTCCCCATGACAATCCTGAACTGACGCCAAAAGCCAGCTGGCGCAGCCATGGACATTTGCTGTTCGCCAACTGGCTAAATTATTATGTCTATCAGATTACCCCGTTCGATTTAAAGAAGATGAACCCTACGCTGGAATGATGCGTCAAAACGCACCGGCTCGGAGATCGAACCGGTGTCCTTGCTTAGAACTGAATGCAGCTGGCACCCTGTTCCGCACCGCTCAGCTGGGTGCGCAAGGCGCCGAACAGCTCCCGTCCGCAGCCGATATGCTCAGCGCTCAAATCCGGTATGGCAACGACCCGTTGCGCCAGTTCAGCGTCATCCACCAATAAGGACAGCTCACCGGTAACGCCGTTCACCCGCACGATGTCCCCGGTGCGCATTTTAGCTAGCAGACCTCCGGTATAGGCTTCCGGAGTGACATGGATTGCCGACGGCACTTTTCCCGATGCGCCGGAGAGACGGCCATCGGTCACCAAGGCAATTTTATAGCCCCGGTCCAGCAGTACGCCCAGCGGCGGCATCAGTTTGTGCAGTTCAGGCATGCCGTTGGCCCGTGGTCCCTGATAGCGCACCACGATGACACAGTCTTTATTCAACTTGCCGGCGTCAAACGCCGGTCCCACATCGTGTTGGCTTTCAAATACTACCGCCGGCGCTTCGATAATCTGGTTGGCGACAGGCACCGCGGACGTCTTCATCACTGCCCGCCCTAAATTGCCGTCCAACACCTTGGTGCCGCCGTGGTGTTCAAACGGATGGTCGATACTGGCTATCACCTTGGGATCGAGGGATATCTGTGTACTTTCACGCCAGGCAAGGGTGCTTTCGTCGAGCCAAGGCTCAAGGGTGTAGCGGTTTAAACCAAAGCCCGCCACGGTGTGGACGTCTTCATTCAATAAGCCGCCCTTGAGCAATTCACGGATCACCAACTGCACGCCGCCCGCATCGTGAAATTGATTAATATCCGCCGGTCCATTTGGATAAATACGCGCTAATAAAGGGACGACGTCGGATAAATCGGAGAAGTCATCCCAGTTGATGATAATACCGGCGGCACGGGCCATGGCCACCAGATGCATGGTGTGGTTGGTGGACCCACCGGTGGTTAATAACCCGATGATGCCGTTAACGATCACTTTTTCATCCACCAGTCGGCCGATCGGCAGGTAGTTGCCGCTATTCTCGGTCAGACGGGTCACCTGAACGGCGGCGGCATCGGTTAAAGCGTCGCGCAGAGCCGTGTTGGGTTGGATAAATGACGAGCCAGGTAAATGCAGCCCCATCATTTCCATTACCATCTGGTTCGAGTTGGCCGTCCCGTAAAAAGTACAGGTACCGGCGCTATGATAGGAGGCGGCTTCCGCTTCCAGCATACCCTCACGATCCAGCTTGCCCTCGGCATAGAGTTGGCGAATGCGGACTTTTTCCTTGTTCGGCAGGCCGCTTGACATAGGGCCGGCGGGGACAAACACCGCCGGCAGGTGACCGAACGAAAGAGCCGCCATGACCAGCCCTGGGACGATTTTATCGCAGATGCCAAGATACAACGCGCCGTCAAACATATTGTGTGACAGTCCGATTGCCGCTGACATGGCGATGATCTCACGGCTCATTAAGGACAGCTCCATACCATCCTGACCTTGGGTCACGCCATCGCACATGGCGGGTACGCCAGCGGCCATCTGGCCGACCGCGCCGACGCCATGCAAGGCGTTTTTCAGGCGTTGCGGATAGTGTTCATAAGGCTGGTGGGCAGATAGCATATCGTTATAGGAATTGATGATGGCGATATCGTTATGGGTCATGCTTTTCAGCGCTGCTTTATCCCCGGCCTGGCACGCGGCAAAACCATGCGCCAGATTGCCGCAGGCCAACTGCGCACGGTGTACCGTTTTCGATCGGGCGGCGTCGATGCGTGCCAGATAGGCGCGGCGGGTGGTTTGTGAACGTTCGATGACGCGTTGCGTCACTCGGGCTACGGTAGGATTCATCATTGCCTCACTTAAGTTTGAACAGTTCAGCGTGCTCACGCCTGGGCGTAGCGACGCTAAATAGCGAAATGTGTTATCCGACCGTCGGGCAATAGGCCGATATGCTTTTATGATTAAATGTTATAAGTAGCGGGTAGCCCGATGGTCGTTTGGCTAACGCGACGCCGGCGTGTCGCCGACAAAACTGGTGCCCATAGCACGGTGGCGATATGGCAAACCAGTAACTTGAATCGTTTCAGCTATAAATTTAAAAAATTTTTGCTTACTGGCCCTTACGGGCCATCATGCTTGCCAGGTGTATTCGGACAGAATCCGATTCGTGGCGGCGTTCAGCCGGTGGTATACCTGTCATTATTCCGCGTGTTGAGCGCCATCGTTTTTGATTAAATTCACCGTATCGGCGATGACTTTTTCAACCGGCTGATCGATATTGATTACCGCGACATCTTTCTCATCCGCGCCCGGTTCTTCCAACGTGTCGAATTGGGTAACCAACATCTGGGTTTTAAAGAAATGTCCTTTACGCGCTTTCATTCGCGCTTCAATCACATCGTACTCACCTTTAAGATAGATAAAGGAGAGATTATCGTTGCCTTGACGTAGGCGGTCCCGATAACTCTTTTTCAATGCGGAGCAGACGATAATCGATACCGCGTTGGTGCGCTGCATGGCAAAGGCCGCATCGTTAATGGCCGCCAGCCAGGGCGCGCGGTCGTCGTCATTCAACGCATGCCCCTCGGCCATTTTATTGATGTTGGCGCGGGGATGAAGGAAATCACCATCCAAAAATGCGGCCGACAGCTCACGGGCCAGGGCATTGGCGACCACGGACTTGCCGCTGCCGGAGACGCCCATTAAAACGTAGATATGATTAAGTGTAGTTGTCATTTTAGGGCTCCGTGGCCAGGTAATAAAATCCAGTGATGTTACCGGTAACATTATGCGTATTTTTTGCTTGCTTGCCACCAACATCGTCTTTTTTTCGCTTTAATTGTGATCCACTTCAAAAATCGCCTGCTGCATGAAACATTTATTTTACATCCCGCCGTCGGTCCCTGCCTTATGGCGGGGTGCTGAAAAAGTCTCATGCGCGCCGGCCTTCGCTCGGTCCTAACTTATGCTAGGATGTCCTGCCTATATTGGCGCAAATATGACAGTTTTATGGCGATGGATGGGGTAATGGTGAACAATCGAGTTGACGAGCTGCGTCGGCAGTTAGCACAGCGCATTCTATTGCTGGACGGTGGCATGGGCACCATGATCCAGAGTTACCGGTTAGGGGAAGCTGACTACCGGGGCAGTCGTTTTGCCGACTGGCCAAGCGATCTGAAGGGCAATAACGATTTGCTGGTGCTCAGCAGGCCGGAGGTCGTTACGGCTATTCATAACGACTATCTGGCGGCCGGGGCGGATATTCTTGAAACCAACACCTTTAATTCAACCGCCATCGCCATGGCCGATTACCAGATGGAGTCGTTGGTCAGCGAGCTAAACTTGGCCGCTGCCCGTCTGGCGCGCCGGTGTGCCGATGAATGGTCCGCGCGTACGCCGCATAAACCGCGTTATGTGGCGGGGGTCTTGGGCCCGACCAACCGCACGGCGTCTATCTCGCCGGATGTCAACGACCCGGCGTTTCGCAACGTCAGCTTCGATCAGCTGGTCGTCGCGTATCGTGAGTCGGTACACGCGCTGGTGGAGGGCGGTGTGGATTTGATCATGGTGGAAACCATTTTTGATACCCTGAATGCCAAAGCCGCCATTTTTGCTATCGAAACTGAATTTGAAGCCATGGGTATTGTGCTGCCGGTGATGATCTCCGGCACCATCACCGATGCTTCCGGCCGTACCCTTTCCGGGCAAACTACCGAGGCCTTCTATAATTCCCTGCGCCATGTGAAACCCCTGTCGTTTGGTTTGAATTGTGCCCTTGGGCCGGACGAACTGCGCCAATATGTGGCCGAGCTTTCGCGGATTGCGGATTGCTATACCAGCGCCCACCCCAACGCCGGCCTGCCAAACGCCTTTGGTGAATACGATCTTGGCCCGGATGAAATGGCCATACAAATCAAGGAGTGGGCCCGATCTGGCTACCTTAATATTGTCGGCGGCTGTTGCGGCACCACACCGCAGCATATCGCCGCCATGGCCCGGGCGATCGAAGGGATCGCGCCGCGCGCGCTACCCGAACGGCCGATCGCCTGCCGCTTGGCGGGTCTGGAGCCGCTGAACATCGATCGGGACAGCCTGTTTGTCAACGTGGGTGAACGTACTAATGTCACCGGCTCCGCCCGCTTTAAACGGCTAATCAAGGAAGAAAAATACAATGAAGCGCTGGCCGTTGCGTTGCAACAGGTGGAGAGCGGCGCGCAAATCATCGATATCAATATGGATGAGGGAATGCTGGATTCTGCGGCCGCCATGGTGCGTTTTCTGCATCTGATTGCCGGTGAACCTGATATTTCACGTGTGCCGATCATGATCGACTCGTCTAAATGGGACGTTATCGAACAAGGGCTGAAATGTATTCAAGGCAAAGGTATCGTCAACTCCATCTCAATGAAAGAGGGGGAAGAGGTGTTTATCCACCATGCCAAGTTGGTGCGTCGTTATGGCGCAGCCATGGTGGTGATGGCCTTTGATGAGGAGGGTCAGGCGGATACCCGGCAGCGTAAAATCGCTATTTGCCGTCGGGCTTACCGCATCTTGACCGAGACCGTGGGTTTTCCACCGGAAGATATTATCTTCGATCCCAATATTTTTGCCGTGGCTACCGGCATCGAAGAACATAATAACTATGCTCAGGATTTTATCGGCGCTTGCGCGGATATCAAAGCGGAGCTGCCGCATGCGCTGATCTCCGGTGGCGTATCCAATGTATCGTTTTCATTTCGTGGCAATGAGCCGGTTCGTGAAGCCATTCATGCGGTATTCCTTTATTACGCCATCAAAAATGGTATGGATATGGGCATCGTTAATGCCGGGCAACTGGCGATCTATGATGACCTGTCGGACGAACTGCGCGAGGCGGTGGAAGACGTCGTATTAAACCGACGGTCCGACAGCACCGAGCGGTTATTGGACTTGGCGGAAAAATACCGCGTTGGCAAAAATGATGACGATACCAAGCAACAGCAGGCCGAATGGCGCGGCTGGCCGGTAACAAAACGTCTCGAATATGCCCTGATTAAAGGCATTACCGAATTTATCGAAGCGGATACCGAGGAGGCCCGCCAACAGGCGGAACGGCCAATAGAAGTTATCGAAGGGCCGTTGATGGCCGGGATGAACGTGGTTGGCGATCTGTTTGGTTCCGGCAAAATG
>JAATGH010000412.1 GCA_015654745.1 Enterobacterales bacterium | reverse complement strand
TTCCGTAGCCGCTGATAGGCTTCCCGATCGCTGATAGCCGCCTAAGGCGTTGATATCACCAACCTACTGTCTGACACATCAGATGCCGGCGCCGGAAGACGGCCCGGCATAATGTCTCTGGCCGCAACATCCCCGCACCCATCCGCTGCACGGTTGACATTCGGCCCGGAATCATGCCTGACATCAGTGATGCCACTCATCCCCTGGAACGGTTAACGAGCCCATAATTCCCGTGGGTTTCTTTTTTTTCGCCCTAAGTTAAATCATAATTTTCCGTCAACTATCCGCAGCGTTCCGTCATGTCTTAAGCAAGATAAACCACCCTAAATCCTCTTTCCGTCCTTTCACCTGTTCGTTGAAATGCGGTTTAAGTGGCCATGATATCGTATTTATTTACATTGTGGAAAAGACCATGGAACACTCGTCACTCAATAAAATTGACACCGTAAAAGTCAATGGCCTGAGTCTTTTTATTGAGTTGCTTACCGAAAAATGCGTACCGGACGACCTTTGGCACGACGGTTATTTTCGCATTAAATATATGGTACGTACTCTTTTACATCCCGTGCTCACCTTAACAATCCTCAATAAAATTGCGGTAGAGCCGATCTGGCAGCAGGCGTTTACCGTCCAGACCAAACTGCCGACCAAAATCCAAAAACCCTATTTGTATACTGGCCTGCCGACGGCCCAACGGGCGTCCGCGCTAATAGATCACTACGCTTTCGTCAAAAACCTTGAAAATACCACGTTAAAAAATGCGTTTATCAGTGCGCGCGGGCGCGTGGTCGCCAGCTTTTACGGTAAAGAAGGGGAATCCTTTACGATTAAGATGGGCTCAATCGGTAAATCGGAGCGTGAAGGTGAAACCAATATGTTTCTTAACATGGGAGAGACCCAATTGGCCGCGCTAACGTTCTGCGTGGTAAATCGGCCGGAAGGCGCGGTCATCATCGTCGGTGGTTTCCAGGGCGCCAATCGTTCGACATCGCACGAAGTCATTAAACAAGCGACCAAGTCCTGTTATGGGCTATTCCCGAAACGCCTGCTGCTGGAGAGCTTGCAACGCATTGCCGCGCATGCGGGTATTAAACATATCCAGGCCGTCAGCAATGCCGGGCATGTATTTCGCAGCTTACGTTACCGTCATCGTAAAAAGGATACGTTTGTCGCGAGCTACGATGAATTTTGGGATTCCATTGGCGCCAAGCGTTATTCATCCGCGTTGTATTCGATTCCGCAACATATTCCAAGAAAAGAGATGGAAGACCTGCCGAGTAAAAAACGTTCCGAATACCGCAAGCGCTATACGCTACTGGATGAAATGAATAACAGTACGGAATCATTTTTAAGGTCGCCAGTACCCGAGAATATTTCATAACCCTGTTTTGAGGGTCACGACGGCGGCGTTGATGGACCAATGGGGTTCAGACCCACATAAAAGAATGGCGGCCACGTGGCCGCCATTCTATCGTCAGCAAAACCCTTTTTGGTGTTTAATGAACCACACCCTCCGGTTTGCGTTTTTGCGCGCTGAGGAACCGGTAGTTCAGTTCCTTCTTGTCCTTATTCAGTTCAACCGTTACCGATCCGCCGTCCACCAATGAGCCAAACAGCAGTTCATTAGCCAACGGTTTTTTCAGGTTTTCCTGCATCACTCTGGCCATCGGCCGCGCGCCCATGGATTTATCATAACCCTTGGTCGACAACCAATCGCGGGCTTCGTCACTGACCTCCAGTGAGACGCCTTTCGCATCCAGCTGCGCCTGCAGTTCAACGATGAATTTATCCACCACCTGCTGAATAATTTCAGGTGAGAGGTGGTTAAACCAAATCACATTATCCAGGCGGTTACGGAATTCAGGAGTGAAAATTTTCTTAATTTCACCCATGGCGTCGGTACTGTTGTCCTGCTGAATCATACCAATCGACTGGCGTTGGGTTTCCTGCACGCCCGCGTTGGTGGTCATTACCACGATCACATTACGAAAATCCGCCTTGCGTCCGTTGTTATCGGTAAGCGTACCGTTGTCCATGACCTGCAGCAGCAGGTTAAACACGTCAGGATGCGCTTTTTCGATTTCGTCCAATAGCAATACCGCATGAGGATGCTTGAGCACCGCATCGGTCAGCAGACCGCCCTGATCGTAACCGACATACCCTGGAGGCGCGCCGATCAGGCGACTGACGGTGTGACGCTCCATATATTCGGACATATCAAAACGGAGCAGTTCGATATCCAGTGCTTTAGCCAGCTGGACGGTCACCTCGGTCTTACCCACCCCGGTTGGACCCGCGAACAAAAATGACCCCACCGGCTTATGGTCCTGGCCTAAACCGGCCCGGCTCATTTTAATCGCTTCCGTCAGTGCTTCTATCGCCTTATCCTGCCCGAAAACCAGCATTTTTAACCGATCGCCCAGATTTCTCAATACATCGCGATCGCTAGCCGAAACGGTTTTTTCAGGAATACGGGCAATACGCGCCACGACCGACTCGATATCCGCTACGTTGACGGTTTTCTTACGTTTACTCACCGGCATCAAGCGGCTACGCGCGCCGGCCTCGTCGATGACGTCAATAGCCTTATCCGGCAAATGGCGATCGTTGATATATTTCACCGCCAGCTCCACCGCGGCGCGTACGGCCTTGGCGGTGTAACGTACGTCATGATGGGCTTCATATTTAGGCTTGAGGCCGGTAAGAATCTGCACGGTTTCTTCCACCGTCGGTTCGGTAATGTCAATTTTCTGGAAGCGGCGCGCCAGAGCGCGATCCTTTTCGAAAATATTACTGAATTCCTGGTAGGTGGTGGAACCCATGACCCTGATCTTGCCGCTCGACAACAGTGGCTTGATCAGATTGGCCGCATCGACTTGGCCACCGGAGGCGGCGCCCGCACCAATAATGGTGTGTATTTCATCGATGAACAGAATACTGTTCTTATCCGATTCCAATTGTTTTAACAGCGCCTTAAAGCGTTTTTCGAAATCACCGCGATATTTGGTGCCCGCCAATAATGACCCGATATCCAGGGAGTAGATGGTGCAATCAGCAATCACCTCGGGGACATCGCCCTGAACGATACGCCAGGCCAGGCCCTCGGCGATTGCGGTTTTTCCGACACCGGACTCCCCGACTAACAACGGATTGTTTTTACGACGCCGGCACAAGACCTGAATTGCGCGCTCGAGCTCGCGCTCACGGCCGATCAGGGGATCAATACCACCCACCCGCGCAAGTTGGTTGAGATTTGTCGTGAAGTTTTCCATACGATCCTCCCCGCCTGCCTGCTCTTCATTGACCGGGGTTTCGGGCCCGGGCGCCTGGGTCTCATCTTTACGCGTGCCGTGAGAAATAAAGTTAACAATATCCAGCCGGCTCACGTCATGCTTACGCAGCAGGTAAGCGGCTTGGGATTCCTGCTCGCTGAAAATTGCGACCAGAACGTTGGCGCCGGACACTTCGCTGCGGCCGGAGGATTGAACGTGGAACACTGCGCGCTGCAGTACCCGCTGGAAACTGAGCGTCGGTTGCGTATCGCGCTCTTCATCACTGGTTGGTAAGGTTGGTGTGGTTTGTTCGATGAAAGCCTCAAGCTCCTGGCGTAACGCCACCAGGTCGACCGTGCACGCCTCCAGCGCTTCCCGCGCGGAAGGGTTGCTGAGCAGAGCCAGCAGCAGATGTTCAACGGTCATAAACTCATGCCGGTGCTCACGCGCTCTGGCGAAAGCCATATTTAAACTGAGTTCCAGTTCTTGATTGAGCATTGGCACCTCCCCAAATTGATTGCCCGTTCAGGCCTTTTCCAGCGTACAAAGCAACGGATGCTCATTTTCGCGGGCATATCGGTTAACATGCGCGACTTTAGTTTCAGCCACCTCCGCGGTATAGACTCCGCAAATAGCCTTGCCATGATAATGCACCGTAAGCATCAGTTGCGTTGCGCGTTCCACATCATAAGAAAAGAACTTTTGCAGCACGTCAATAACAAATTCCATAGGTGTGTAATCGTCATTGATAAGTATCACTTTATACATTGATGGGGGTTTTACCGCATCTTTCAATAGATCTTCGGCAAAATTTTGTTCGCCCGACCTTTCGCTTGTGTTACCCATCTTCTTTCCGTCGCGTGTTGCTCTCTCTTGGTCTACCGCTGCCACCGCGTAGCTATCTTGCTTGCGGCACAGCCCCATCATGGTCGTAAGTTTAACATCAGATGCCGCGCGCCGCTGTTTGCTATAACCGATAACAACGATAGGATTCTGACGCGACTGTCGTATTAAGATTTTGTCAAAAAAGCGTCAATAGCGTTACCTGCTTCAAAGTTTGGTAATATCATCGGCCAACTCCTCCAGCATCCTCTTGACCTATTGTTCCTATCCTCTAGAGTGTACTTGCGTAAGCTGCGGCGCTTTTGACCAATAAGGCTTATAGCGTCAACAATCCTCATCACGTTAAGATTCGGCTGCGAGGGATGTAGAAGCATGGAGACGGGTAAAGTTAAATGGTTCAATAACGCCAAAGGTTTTGGGTTTATCTGTCCTGAAAGCGGCGGCGAGGATATATTTGCGCATTACTCAACAATCCAAATGGACGGTTA
>JAATGH010000200.1 GCA_015654745.1 Enterobacterales bacterium | reverse complement strand
ATTCTTGGTTTTATCACGCTGGATACCCGCGGTCATGCGCTAGCGAGAGGGTAATTACTTTTAAGGTAGCCGAGGTTATGTGCGTGCGCCGCAAGGTATCCCGGTTCTGTTGAACAACGCATGGCGGTGGCGTCATGGGCATCGGCGATTGTCGTTTGCGGGTCGGGCGCGTGGCGTAGGTATAAGCGGCGGGCAAGAGCACGGTATTGTATTACCCTCAGGAAGGGACCAATGGGTAAAAAGCGGTAGCGTGATCACAGGTAGGGAAAGATCCTTCCTTCTTCGATAAAGAAATACTGAAACATGCCGTTAACACTTAGGCAGTGACGTCGCTGCTCTGCCAGTGGACCTTATAAAAAATGTTTAAAACCACGCAATCTCGATTTATTACGCTGATCAGCCTGTTTTTTATTGTCATGATTATCGTAACCTTGATCGTCCTGGAGCTTTTTGTCTCGCCAAAGTTAAAACAAGCCGAAAGCCAATTAGTTGCCAATCAGGTTGAAGGGATTGCGGTAACGATAACCAGCCGCCTTAATACGGTTCAGTCGCAAATTCGTTCAATTACCCAAGTGGCGGCGCAGATGGACAGTGATTCCATCGATCGCCTGCTACCCGCGCTGGTCGATCAGTATGGCGACAGCAACGTATTCGGCGGTGGCATTTGGCCTTTACCGAATCAGCGTGATGCCGCGCGGGCAAAATTCAGCACGTTCTTCGCGCGTAACGAACAAAATCAGCTTACGGTGAATACGTTCTGGAACAGCGCGGAGTCGCCTAACTATTTTGAACAATCCTGGTACCAGGGGGGATTACACTCGCCTAAAGGGCTATGCGTATGGGCACCCGCCTATGTGGACAGCGCCAGTAGCGAGGCGCGCACCAATTGCGCCATGGCCATTTATAAAGGTGATAAGCCATGGGGCGTGGCAACCATTGACGTGACATTGGGTTTTTTTAATAACCTGGTTAAAAATATGGAGCAGAAGGTCCACGCCAGCATTTTTATCGTGGAGCGCGATGGCACTATAGTTGGCGCCAGTACCCCCGCAAACGAAAAATTGCCTAAACTGAGCTCGCTGGGTGAACAAAATTCCCAGGCCCGGCAAATACAAACGATGCTAGGGCAGGTGGGCGAAAAGGGTGATTTGGTGGTTGACTATGATAATGACGGCTCCTCGCATACCATGATTCTGCGCGCGATTAAAGGCAGCCCTTGGTTTATTGCGACCGACATGCCGACCAGCATGCTGCTGGTCAGGACCCATAGTATCCTTGCCAGCCTGGGATGGGTTCAGATCCCTATGGTATTGCTGCTGCTGGGCGTATTGATTTTTGCCATCAAAGTCTTTATGCGCCAGTTGTCGGTACTGCATCTCAATATCAGCCGGTTGTCCGAAGGCGGGGCGGATCTGACGCGTCGTTTACCACTGGGCAAAAGCCCTGAATTTAATGCCGTCAACCAGAGTTTTAATCACTTTCTGGATTTCTTGCAAAACCTGCTTAAGCAGGTCGGTGACAGCAGTTCGGCCATAACCGGCGCGTCGCGGGAGATCGCCAGTGGGAATCTGGATCTGTCCGCGCGCACTGAAGAGCAGGCCAGTTCGATTGAGCAGACCGCCGCGTCCATGGCGCAGCTGACCAGTACCGTCAAGTTGAATGCCGATAATGCCCGTGACGCCAACCAGCTGGCGCGCGACGCATCAGTGATCGCCGGCAAGGGAACCAATGTGGTGCATCAGATCGTGGGTACCATGGGCTCAATCAATCATTCGTCAAAGAAGATCGTCGATATTATCAGCGTTATTGACAGTATCGCGTTTCAAACTAATATCCTGGCGTTGAATGCGGCGGTCGAGGCGGCCCGCGCGGGTGAGCAGGGCCGTGGTTTTGCCGTGGTGGCCTCGGAGGTGCGCAATCTGGCGCAACGTTCCGCCACCTCCGCCCGGGAAATTAAGAAACTGATCGAAGACTCGGTGGCGGATATCTCCACCGGTAGCGACCTGGTGGCCACGGCGGGCAGCACGATGGACGAGTTGATGAAGGGTGTGAACAATGTCGCCACGCTGATGGGCGAGATCATGTCTTCCAGCCAGGAGCAGAGTCTTGGTATCGAGCAGGTCAATATTGCTATAAACCAGCTGGACAGCACCACGCAGCAAAATGCCGCTCTGGTAGAGCAGGTATCCGCCGCCGCGCAGTCAATGCAAGAGCAAACCTTGCAACTGGAGACGGTGGTTTCGAGCTTTAAGCTGTAAACCAGACCGCGAGAGGGTGGGGGTATCATTCCCCCGCCTTGTTTCCTGATCCCTAAATCACGCCATTGCTCCGCGCGCTTCGAACTTTTGCAATACTTCCACAGCATTACCTTGAGTGGAGCATTTTGCGATGCCCCAAACAGTCCCCCAGATGTGTGTTTACTGGAAGTTATGTCTGTCTGGATGAGTTTGGTTCGGGTGGGATTAGCTGATGTGGGCGGTGCTGGTGTCCCCGACAGGAATCGAACCTGTAACTAGCCCTTAGGAGGGGCTTGTTATATCCGTTTAACTACGAGGACCCGATAGCGCGCATGATTATACCCGATTCATCTCCAAAAATAAGTACTTATGCGTTCAATCGCTCATTACCTGCGCAATGGCAGTTAAAAAAACCGCATAGATCCCTCCCACGCCGGTACCGAGCGAAAACAATTGTCATCACTTGGGATAATAAGTAACAAAATTTTAACTTTACTGGCATTTGTTGCGTTTTATTGATCTAATACAAGAAGACTTCATACCGTTCGTTTATGGGCCGGCGGCTAACTTCGTCGCGTTAGTCGCCTATGCTATGATCGCTAGCATGTTAATAAAGAGTTGAGTTGCCGATGCTGGAAGCACATAACTTGGCCTGTATCCGTGATGACCGTGCGTTATTCACCGGTTTGAACCTGCGTGTTTCGCCGGGCGATATGCTACAGGTGGAAGGGAGCAACGGTGCGGGCAAGACGTCGCTGTTGCGCCTTCTGGCGGGTCTGGCTCAGCCTGCCGCGGGTGTGGTGAGTTGGAAAAACCTGCCGATAGATCGCGACCGCGGATTGTATCACCGCGATCTGTTATACCTCGGCCACCAGGCGGGGATTAAAATGTCCTTGACGCCGTTTGAAAATGTGGCGTTTTTCCAGGCCGCCGTCGGTGCGGATCGGGATGACCATGCGATTTGGCAGGCGTTGGAGCAGGTCGGGCTGCTGGGTTATGAGGAGTTACCGACCGCCGATCTGTCGGCAGGTCAGCAACGTCGGGTCGCCCTGGCGAGGCTATGGCTATCTACTGCCGCGTTATGGATCCTTGACGAACCGTTAACGGCGATCGATAAAGCGGGTATTGCCGATGTCATGGCGTTATTTTCTCGCCACTGCGCCGCCGGCGGCATGGTGGTGCTGACCACGCACCAGCCTTTGCCCTGGCCGGCAAACCCGATCCACAACATCACCCTCTCACGGGATGGGAATGAAAACGCCTACGATACATCGAGCCAGGATATGACATGTTCTGGCTGATTATGCGCCGTGAGCTGCGGCTGGCGCTGCGTAACCGCACGGAAATTATTAATCCGCTGTGGTTCTTTTTGATCGTTATTACGTTGTTTCCGCTGGGAATCGGCCCTGAGCCGCAGTTGCTGCGGCGCATTGCCCCAGGCATGATCTGGGTAGCGGCGCTGCTGGCCTGTCTGCTGTCCCTGGAACGTTTGTTTCGAGACGATTTTGCCGATGGGTCGCTGGATCAATTGCTCTTATTGCCGATGCCGGTGCCGGTAATGGTGTTGGGTAAAGTTTGTGCCCATTGGTTGATTACGGGTTTGCCGCTGCTGTTGCTTTCGCCGCTGGTGGCGCTGTTTTTTTCCCTGGATGCCGTGACCTGGCGCGCCATCGCCCTGACGTTACTGCTGGGCACGCCGACCTTGAGCCTGATCGGCGCCATTGGTGTCGGCCTGACGGTGGGGTTACGTAAAGGAGGCGTACTCTTAAGCCTGCTATTATTACCCCTGTTTATCCCCGTATTGATTTTTGCCACCGCCGCCATCGACAATGCAGCGCAAGGGCTGCCGATAAGCGGCTATCTGGCGATTCTGGGGGCGTTATTGGCGGGAAGCGCCATGTTGGCGCCGTTTGCCACCGCCGCCGCGCTACGGGTCAGTGTGCAATGACGCGCGCGGCGCCTGGGCTATGATTTTTTATGAGCTGAATTTAACTATGTGGAAATGGCTACATCAATGGGCGAAACCGGAGCGGATATATCGGCTCTGTGGCGGCATCATTCCCTGGGCGGCGATGGCAACCGCGTTCGCGTTATGTTTAGGTTGGGTCTGGGGCTTTGGATTTGCGCCGGCGGATTATCAGCAGGGCGAAAGCTATCGCATCATGTATATCCATGTGCCCGCCGCCATGTGGTCGATGGGAATTTATGCGGTGATGGCGGTAGCTGCCTTTATCGGTTTGGTGTGGCAGATGAAAATGGCCGATTTAGCGGCAGCGGCGATGGCGCCGGTGGGCGCGGCGTTCACCTTTATCGCCCTGGTTACTGGTTCCGCTTGGGGCAAGCCGATGTGGGGTACCTGGTGGGTTTGGGATGCCAGACTGACATCCGAGTTGGTGCTGCTGTTTTTGTATTTGGGCGTGATGGCGCTGTATAACGCATTTGAAGACCGTCGATTGGCCGGGCGCGCCGCCGGCATCTTGATCCTGGTGGGAATAGTCAATATTCCGATCATTCATTATTCCGTGCAGTGGTGGAATACTTTGCATCAAGGTTCAACCAATATGCAGCAAAGCATTGATCCCAGCATGCGTACTCCGCTGCGCTGGGCGATTGTGGGTTATCTGCTGTTTTTCATTACCCTGACGCTGATGCGCTTGCGGAACCTGATTCTGCTGATGGAGCGCCATCGTCCCTGGGCGGTGGCATTGGCCACCAAGGAGACCCATCGATGATGCCGGCGTTTAGCTCTTGGTCGGCATTTTTCGCCATGGGTGGTTATGCGTTTTATGTCTGGCTCGCGGTGTCCATGACCCTCCTGACGTTGTTGGGCTTGGTGATGCAGACCCACTGGCAACGGCGTCAACTGCTGGGCGATATTCGCCGCCAACAGGCGCGGGCGCAGCGGGTTCGCCGAGGTGGGCACAAAGATGGGGTGGCTAAAAACCTGCCGGTATCGTCTGAACCAGGTAAGCATGGCTCGGGTGGGAATACGCCCGAGAAAATGTCCGGGGAGGATGCGCTGTGACGCCACGTCGTAAAAGTCGCCTGTATTTGGCGCTGGTGATGCTGCTGGGCGCCACGCTTATCGTGACGTTGATGCTATATGCACTGAGTTCCAATATCGATCTCTTTTATACACCCCGGGAAATCGTCCAGGGTAAAGGGCAACAGCATGAGAAACCGCATGTGGGCCAGCGGCTGCGCATTGGTGGCATGGTGATGCCGGGATCCGTTAAGCGCGATCCCCATACCTTGCAGGTGACCTTTAGAATTTATGATGCGGTGGGTTCCATTCCCGTGAGTTATGAAGGCATTTTGCCGGATCTGTTCCGGGAGGGGCAGGGGGTGGTGGCGCAGGGCGTGCTGGGCGCGGATCATGTGGTGCAAGCCCGCGAGGTGTTGGCCAAGCATGATGAAAATTATACCCCACCGGAAGTGACGGATGCGATGAAACCGGTTCAAAACGTTGCCGTGATGCCAACTGGACAACACAAGGATGCGTTATGATTCCTGAACTGGGTAATTTCCTGTTATGCCTGGGCGTTGGCCTGGCGCTCTTATTGGTGATTTACCCGCTCTGGGGCGCGGCACGAGGGGATGCTCGGCTGATGGCGGTGGCCCGGCCGCTCTCCTACGGGTTGTTTTTGGCTATCGCCGGTGCGTTTGTCTGTTTGGTCTACGCCTTTGTGGTTAACGATTTTTCCGTTACCTATGTGGTCAATAATTCCAATACCGCGTTGCCTGTCTACTACCGTATAGCCGCTACCTGGGGCGCCCATGAGGGATCGCTGTTGCTATGGGTGTTATTGCTTAGCGGCTGGACGTTGGCGGTGGCCCTGTTCAGCCGCAGCATGCCCGACGAGGCTATCGCCCGCGTGCTGTCGGTGATGGGGATTATCAACGCCGGTTTCCTGGTGTTTATTCTACTGACCTCCAACCCCTTTAGCCGGACATTGCCGCATGTTCCCATCGATGGGCACGATCTGAATCCGGTGTTGCAGGATATTGGGCTGATTTTCCATCCGCCGTTGCTCTATATGGGATATGTGGGTTTCTCGGTAGCGTTCTCATTTGCCATCGCCTCGCTGATTGCCGGCCGGCTGGATACCGCCTGGGCGCGCTGGTCTCGGCCCTGGACCACGGCGGCCTGGATTTTCTTGACGCTGGGCATCGTGCTGGGATCCAGCTGGGCATATTACGAACTGGGCTGGGGCGGCTGGTGGTTTTGGGATCCCGTCGAAAACGCATCATTGATGCCCTGGCTGGCGGGCACCGCGCTGCTTCATTCGCTGGCGGTCACTGAAAAACGCGGCACCTTTAAATCCTGGACGGTGCTGCTGGCCATCGCCGCGTTTTCATTATGCCTGCTGGGCACCTTCCTGGTCCGTTCCGGGGTACTGGTGTCGGTACATTCCTTTGCCTCCGATCCGGCGCGCGGTATGTTTATTCTGGCGTTTTTGGTGCTGACCATCGGCGGTTCGCTGCTATTGTATGCCGTTCGCGGCGGACAGGTGCGTAGCCGCGCGCAAAACGAGGTCTTTTACAGAGAAACGTTTTTGCTGGGTAATAACGTGCTGCTGATGGCCGCGATGCTGGTGGTGCTATTGGGCACGTTGCTGCCGTTAATTCATAAACAGCTGGGCATGGGCAGCATCTCCATCGGCGCACCCTTTTTCAATAGCATGTTTACCTGGTTGATGGCGCCGTTTGCCCTGTTGATGGGGATCGCGCCGTTGATCCGCTGGCGGCGGGATGATGTGGCAAAACTGCTGAAGCGGCTGGCGGTGGCGCTGGTGATCACCCTGCTGTTATCTCTGGTGCTGCCCAGATTGATGGCCGATGAGATCAAGGCCATGACGGTGGTGGGGTTGATGATGTCGATATGGGTGATCGTGCTGACGCTGATGGAACTGCATGGGCGCGCTACCCATCGTCACCGGTTCTGGCGCGGTTTGGGTCACCTCAGCCGCAGTCATTGGGGGATGGTATTGGGCCATTTAGGCGTGGCGGTAACGGTTATCGGTATCACCTTTAGCCAAAATTACAGCCAGGAGCGGGATGTGCGTATGAAAGCGGGGGATAGCGTCGAAGTTAACGGCTATCACTTTGTCTTTCGCGACGTGCAGGATTTGCATGGCCCCAATTACACCGGGGCGGCGGCGATATTTTCGGTTACCCATCAAGGCAAGCCGGAAGCGACCTTACAGGCGGAAAAACGCTTTTACAGCGTCAGCCGCACCGTCATGACCGAGGCGGCCATCAGCGGAGGGCTGACCCGTGATCTCTATGCGGCATTGGGTGAAGAGATGGACGATGGCTCCTGGGCGATTCGGCTTTATTATAAACCCTTTGTCCGCTGGGTTTGGCTGGGCGGTCTGTTTATGGTCGCTGGTGGACTCTGCTGCCTGGCCGATCCGCGTTACCGGGCCGATAAGCGGGCCCGCAGGGCCGCGCGGCGGGAGGCAGAATGAAAAACAAGCTGTTGTTTATTCCGTTGGCACTGTTCCTGCTGTTGGCGGCGGTGTTTATTGTCCAACTGGCGCGCAATGCGCAGGGCGACGATCCGACCCGCTTGGAGTCGGCGCTGATCGGCAAACCGGTACCGGTATTTGCGCTTAAATCCCTGGACCAACCTGGCAAGACCTACGATCGGTCAGCGCTGCGCGACGGTCGCCCGTTGTTATTGAATGTCTGGGCAACCTGGTGCCCCACCTGCCGGGAGGAACATCAGTTTCTCAATACGCTCGCGCTCGAGGGCATCCGGGTGGTGGGACTCAATTATAAAGACGACCGCCTGAAAGCGGTGAATTGGCTCAATACCCTAGGCAATCCATACGCATTGAGTCTGTACGATGGCGACGGTATGTTCGGCCTGGATCTCGGGGTTTATGGCGCGCCGGAAACCTT
>JAATGH010000164.1 GCA_015654745.1 Enterobacterales bacterium | reverse complement strand
TATTATCGATTTCGGCTGATTCCAGCAGTAGCGTGGCCTGACGTGCGCCACACAACTGATTGAACAACGCGGTGGGATCGTCGCGATAGGTCGCCGCGGCGAGAAGAACTTCAACTGCTGGTTGTGTGGCTTGCATATAATGTATCCCTGATTAACGCCCATAAAAAAGCCCGCTTAAGAAGCGGGCTGTTGGGATCTTGCTCTGCCTGATGACAGCAACGCATGATAACACCACCCGCTAAAGGGAGGTGCGCCACCAGCGAAGCGTTACCACGTTTAAGATTAACATCAGCAGATTCTCATTGGTTATATCGTTGCGTACTAGTAAACTAGTTCAGCAATGAAATGTCAACAGCCGTCGCTTAAAATCAGTTAATTATTTTACTGGTTCGATTAACCGCCGTTTGACGTTATGATATGCACGTTCATTCATAAAGGTAGCTGACCCTTGACCGGCATTCATGTGAAATCACCGTTGTTAACCCTGTACGATTTGCATAGCCACACCACGGCGTCGGACGGGGCGCTTACGCCGTCGGCGCTGGTGGCGCGCGCCGTCGCCATGGGCGTGGACGTACTGGCTATCACCGATCATGATACGGTCGCCGGGCTGGAAGAGGCCGGCCGTGCCGCGGGCGGGTTGGCCTTGACGCTGGTCCCCGGCGTGGAAATCTCCACCCAATGGCAAAATCACGAAATTCACATTGTCGGCCTGGGTTTCGACGTGGGACATCCGGCTATTTCAGCATTGTTAAGCTCCCAACGTGAAAAGCGGCTGGCGCGGGCCAGAACCATTGCGCAGCGGCTGGAGCACGCCGGTATCGCCGATGCCTGGGCGGGGGCGAACCGGTTCGCCGAGGATCAACTGGTCACTCGCGGGCACTTTGCGCGTTATCTGGTCAGTATCGGCGCCGCCGATACTGTGGCTAAGGTATTCAAAAAATATCTGTCAAAAGGCAAACCCGGCTATGTGCCGCCGCAGTGGTGCACCATCCCCGAGGCCATTCATGCTGTGCAGCAGGCGGGGGGACAGGCGGTAGTAGCCCATCCCGGACGATACCAGCTCTCCGCCAAATGGTTAAAACGCCTGCTTGATGACTTTGCCGACGCGGGAGGGGACGGCATGGAGGTTGCTTTATGCCAGCAGTCGCCGCAGGAAAAAACCATTTTGGCCGGCTATGCGCGCGAGCGCGGACTGCTGGTGTCGCAGGGATCGGATTTTCATCAGCCCTGCGACTGGATCGAACTTGGACGCAAGCTTTGGCTGCCGGGCGGCGTCGAGCCCATTTGGCGTGATTGGCCGATAACACGGCGCACGGAGCAGTCCATCGTTGCGGAAGGATAAACGCGGTTTGCCGGGATGATCCCCGATAGACGATTTAAGGAGTTTTAATGAGCCAGTTTTTTACTATACATCCAGAAAATCCGCAGCCCCGCTTAATCACCCAGACCGCCGATTTGCTGCGAAAGGGCGCGGTGATTGTCTACCCGACCGACTCGGGCTATGCCTTGGGCTGCCGCTTGGAAGATAAAACGGCCATGGAAAGAATTTGTCGCATCCGCAAACTGGACGGCAATCATAACTTTACCCTGGTCTGTCGCGATCTTTCCGAGTTGTCCACCTATGCCCATGTGGACAACCAGGCGTTTCGCTTAATGAAAAACAACACGCCCGGCAAATATACCTTTATCCTCAAAGCCACGAAGGAAGTTCCCCGGCGGCTGATGAACGACAGGCGTAAAACGATCGGCCTGCGCGTTCCGTCCAATCCGATTGCGCTGGCGCTGCTGGAAACGATGGATGAGCCGCTGATGTCCACGACGCTGATGCTGCCGGGCAATGATTTTGCCGAGTCCGACCCCGAAGTGATCAACGATCGGCTAGGTAAGCTGGTGGATTTGGTGATCCACGGGGGGTTCCTTGGGCAGCAGCCGACGACGGTTATTGACTTGACCAATGATACGCCGGTGGTGGTGCGCGAGGGCGTCGGCGATATATCGCCGTTCCTTTGAACTCCGGGTGTGCCGCCCGTCGCAGACGCCGTCAGGGCCGGTAACGAAGAATGAATTGTTATCGATGGCGCTATGGTGTAAAATACCGGGCTAGCTTAAGTTTAAGTTATTGAAAAATATGGCGAAAGCCACCATTCGACGCCTGTGAAGGCGACAAGCGAGGTTGCTCAGTGAGCGAAAAATTACAGAAAGTCCTGGCTCGCGCCGGGCATGGTTCCCGCCGTGAAATTGAATCCCTGATCGAACAAGGCCGCGTCAGCGTAGATGGCAAAATAGCCACGCTGGGCGATCGGGTTGACGCCGTCAGTTCAATGAAGATCCGTGTCGATGGCCGGGTGATTTCCATTACCGCGTCCAGTGAGTCGGTGTGCCGGGTATTAGCCTATTATAAACCGGAAGGTGAGCTTTGCACCCGCCGGGATCCGGATGGTCGTCCCACGGTGTTCGATCGCCTGCCCAAGTTAACCGGTTCACGCTGGATTGCCGTGGGTCGCCTGGATATCAACACCTCCGGGCTGCTGCTGTTTACCACCGACGGCGAGTTGGCCAACCGCCTGATGCACCCCAGCCGCGAAGTCGAACGCGAATATGCGGTACGGGTCTTTGGCCAAGTGGACGATGAAAAGCTGCGTCTGTTGACCAAGGGCGTAACGCTTGATGACGGCACCGGCGCGTTCCGTACCCTGAGCTTCCAGGGTGGGGAAGGGCTGAATCAATGGTATAACGTCACGCTGACCGAAGGGCGTAACCGTGAGGTCAGGCGTTTGTGGGAAGCGGTTGGCGTGCAGGTTAGCCGGCTGATTCGTACCCGCTACGGCGCAATACCCTTGCCTAAAGGCTTGCCTCGCGGCGGCTGGTCCGAATTGCCGTTGGCGGAAATCAATTATCTGCGGGAATTGGTAGAAATGTCTGCGGAAACCGTAACCAAGGTCCCGGTGGAGCGCGAGCGCCGGCGCATGAAGGCCAACCAGATCCGCCGCGCGGTCAAACGCCATAGCGTCGTCACGCCTACCCGCCGCGGCGGACAGAGCAGCAAGCGTAACTCCGGTTCCTGAAACGGCGCGCCGCTGAAACCGGGGCCGCCGATCACCAATCCACGCCCTGCTGTGCCATGATGCCCGCATCAAATGCATGTTTCACCGGCCGCAATTCGCTGACGGTATCCGCCAGTTCCAATAGCTCACGATGACAGGCTCGCCCGGTGATGATTACCGTTTGCCGGGGCGGGCGATTATTTAATGCTGCGATCACCTCCGCCAAATCCAGGTAACCATAGGTGATCATGTAGGTCAGCTCATCGAGCAGCACTAAATCCAAATGTTCATCCGCCAGCATGCGCAGACCATGTTGCCACACCTCCTGTGCCGCCGCCCGGTCGGTTACCCGGTTTTGGGTATTCCAGGTGAATCCGGTGGCCATCACCTGAAACTCCACACCGTGCTGTTCCAGCAGGTTTCTCTCACCGTTCGGCCACTGGCCTTTGATAAACTGTATCACTCCGGCGCGTAGGCCATGTCCCACCGCTCGGGTTATGGTGCCAAAACCGGCGGTGGTTTTACCTTTGCCATTGCCGGTAAAGACAATCACAATGCCGCGTTGTTCGTTGGCGGCGGCAATCCGGGCGTCCACCTGTTCTTTTAATCGCTGCTGGCGCTGTTGATGGCGATCTTCACTCATGCTGTTCGTCCTGTCTTAAATGGCCGGGCCCGGTTTCCGGTCCGGCTGGGCATCAAAACTGATGCCGGTTTTGCGACAACTATCGTCACCCATCAGGTAGAGGTAAATTGACATGATATCCGCCGGGGTTTTGAGACCTGCGCGGTTTTCATGGGGAAAAGCTTTGGCGCGCATGGTGGTACGGGTACCACCGGGGTTAATGCAGTTAACCCGAAGCGTAGCGACAGGATACTCTTCGGCCAGCACCTGCATCATGCCTTCGGTAGCAAATTTCGACACCGCGTAAGCCCCCCAATTGGCCCGCCCCTGGCGACCGACGCTGGAACTGGTGAAAACCAGGGAGGGTCGCGACGCCTGCAACAGCAATGGCAGCAGCGCCTGGGTCAGTAAAAAAGTGCCGTTCACGTTGACGTCCATCACCTGACGCCAGACGTCGGCGGATTGCTGAGCCATCGGCAAGATCTCTCCCAGTTGGCCGGCGTTGTTGAGCAAACCGTCCAAGCGTGGTACATCAGTCGCCACGCGGGCGGCCAACCGCTGTAAATCCAGCGTGTCGGCGACGGCCAAATCCAAGGAATAAATCCGGGCCGGGGTGCCGCCCAGGTCGGCAATTTGCCCTTGCACCGCCGTCAGCGAGGACTCGGTTCTGCCCGGCAGTAATAGCGTAGCGCCATAACGGGCGTAGGTGAGCGCCGCTTCGCGACCAATCCCGTCTCCGGCGCCGGTAACCATAATAATACGCTGGGACAATAAATCTTGCTTAGGCTGATAGTGCACGGCGGACTCCTTAGTTAACCAGGCCGGTCGACGGTGACGGTATATATGTCCACACGGGCTCAACGCCGGCTCTCCATTTTATGCCTGAAACAGGGTTGATTTTCAATCTGTACCTGCTGGCTTGGCGCCGAAGACGCTATTCCCTGTGGCTACCTCGGCTGGAAAGGGTGAAATCCGGGCGTTTATCACGCTTTGCAGGTGTAATATTCTGATTTATCAGGCGACGCGAACCGGGACCTTAGCTAGAATAGACCCAACGGAAATCACTTTCAGCAAGGCGGCAGTGTGGAATTTTTAACTCTTTATGGACTCTTTTTAGCGAAAACCGTCACCGTGGTGGTGGCCATCGGCGCGGTTCTCTTATTGATGGTAGGGCTGCGTCAGCGCAGACGTCGGCGCAAAGGCGAAATTCAAATCACCGATTTGGGCAAACACTATCGCGAGATGCAGCGTGAAATGCAGCTTGCCCGCATGGGCGAGGCGGAACAGCGTATTTGGCACAAGCGCTATAAAAAGCAGGAAAAAAGCGAGTCGAAACTTGCTCGCGCGCGGGCGAAAAACGGCGAAAAAGCGCCGTTAAAATCCTGCCTTTATGTCTTGGATTTTAAGGGCAGTATGGACGCTGGTGAAGTCGGTTCCCTGCGTGAGGAAATTTCGGCGGTACTGGCGGTGGCCAAACCCGAGGACGAGGTGTTGCTGCGCCTTGAAAGTCCCGGCGGGGTGGTGCATGGTTACGGCCTGGCCGCGTCTCAACTGCAGCGCCTGCGCGGTAAGGGCATACGCCTGACCGTGGCAGTGGATAAAGTGGCCGCCAGCGGCGGTTATATGATTGCATGTGTCGCCGATCGCATCGTCGCCGCGCCGTTTGCCATTATTGGTTCCATCGGCGTGGTGGCGCAGATCCCCAACTTCAATCGTCTGTTGAAGCGCAATGATATCGATATGGAGTTGCACACCGCCGGCGCCTATAAACGCACCCTGACCCTGTTTGGCGAAAACTCGGCGGAAGGGCGTGAAAAATTCCAGCAAGACCTTAACGAAACCCATGAGCTGTTTAAACAATTTGTGCACGAAATGCGTCCATCGCTGGATATTGAAGCGGTGGCGACCGGCGAGCATTGGTATGGCAGTCAGGCGAAGGAAAACGGTCTGGTTGACGGCATCGGCACCAGCGACGATCTGCTGATTGCGGAAATGAGTAACCATGAGGTAATAAAGGTGCAATATGCGATCCGTAAACGTTTGCTTTCACGTTTCACCGATAGCGCGGCGCTGAGTATCGAACAACGTTTAGTGTATTGGTGGCAACGGAGCAACAAACCCCAGCTCTAGGCGACGACGGGAGGCCGGCCCGCAGGCCGGCAACGCCGAGGGCCGGTCGGGGTGAGGGCTTAATCCGTCAGATGGTATTTATCGGACAGCACTACCGCCAAATGTTTAAACATATTAAATATCGCCGTGGTTTTACGGGTAGGGATGCCGTCCTCATCGAAAAAAAATTCACCCCGAAAAATCAGCACGCCACCTTTTTGCTCAACCTCGGTCGCTTCCATACCATGCATATATTCACTATGCGCCCGGATAATCCTATTTGCTTCGAGCAGCAGGCTCTGGCGATCGATGGGAATAGTGTTGCCTTGCATCGTTTTTAAACTCCTGTGTAAGTTACGGGGGCCATTGTAATACCCGGTTGTGTTTGGCTGCAAACAGACTAAGGTTTATTCGATCGACACAGGTTTTTTTAAATGGATTACCATCGGGTATCTTCTTTGTACCGCTAATAAGTTGCGCCAACTTTTTTATCATGTAGAGTGTGGGCCTTCGTAAGGCCAGGGGGCAAAGTCCGTCTTAAACCGCAGTTAATTTATCAATGTTCGATAACAATATCGATAAATTCACTTTATTTTTTAAAAGGTTAATCTCATGGCAAAGGCGAAAAAGCAGACTGGCTGAACAGAGGTTGATTTTCGGCGGCGCTGCCGCAATATAAAATTCGAGGTATGCCCAGCCAGGGTCTGGCGCACAAAAAGCTTCT
>JAATGH010000394.1 GCA_015654745.1 Enterobacterales bacterium | reverse complement strand
CTGAGCGGCGCGCCGAAAGTGCGCGCCATGCAGCTGATCGCCGCCGCAGAGGGCAGCCGGCGCGGCAGCTATGGCGGCGCGATTGGCTACTTTACCGGCAGCGGCATGCTGGACACGTGCATTGTCATCCGCTCTGCCTACGTTGAGGACGGCATCGCCACCGTTCAGGCTGGCGCCGGGGTGGTACTAGACTCCGTTCCGCAGGCCGAGGCCGATGAAAGCCGTAATAAAGCGCGCGCCGTACTGCGCGCCATTGCCAGTGCACATCATGCCGGGGAGGTGTTCTGATGGCCGAGATCCTATTGCTCGATAATATCGATTCTTTTACCTACAACCTGGTAGATCAACTGCGCGCCACCGGCCACCGGGTCGTGGTGTACCGAAACCAACTGTCGGCGCAACATATTATCGACCGCCTACGGGAGATGGAAAACCCGATTCTGTTACTTTCCCCGGGTCCAGGCACACCATCCGAGGCCGGTTGTATGCCGCAATTGCTGGCCCAGGTCCGCGGGCAAATGCCGATCATCGGTATCTGCCTGGGACACCAGGCCATCGTGGAGGCCTATGGTGGCTATGTGGGCCAGGCAGGGGAAATTCTGCACGGCAAGGCATCGTTGGTGCATCACGACGGCGTGGGCATGTTCGCCGGTATGCCGAATCCGCTGCCGGTGGCGCGCTACCACTCATTGGTCGGCAGCGACATTCCGCAAGACTTGACCGTCAACGCCCATTTCAACGATATGGTCATGGCGGTACGTCACGATGCCGATCGCGTGTGCGGTTTTCAGTTTCATCCTGAATCCATTCTCACGACCCAGGGCGCACGGTTACTCAACCAAACCCTGGCCTGGGCGCTAGCTTGACTCATAGGAATATACCCATGCAACAGATACTGGAAAAGCTATATCGCGCCGAGCGCATCACCCGGCAGGAGAGCGAACAACTGTTCGGTTCGATTATCCAAGGACAACTGGAGCCGGTGCAGCTGGCGGCGGCGTTGATCAGCATGAAAATACGCGGGGAGCATCCCGATGAAATCGCCGGCGCCGCCAGCGCGCTGCTGGCCGATGCGCTGCCTTTTCCGCGGCCGGATTACCCGTTTGCCGATATCGTCGGCACCGGAGGGGACGGATCCAATAGTATTAATATCTCCACCGCCAGCGCCTTTGTCGCCGCCGCCTGTGGCGTTCGGGTAGCCAAACATGGTAACCGCAGCGTTTCAAGCCGATCGGGGTCGTCGGATCTGCTGGCCGCCTTCGGCATCCGATTGGATATGACGCCGGAGCAATCGCGCCAGGCTCTGGACGATCTGGGCGTCTGTTTTTTATTTGCCCCGCAATACCATAGCGGCTTTCGCCATGCCATGCCGGTACGCCAGCAATTAAAAACCCGCACCCTATTTAACGTTCTCGGCCCCCTCATTAACCCCGCTCGGCCACCGCTGGCGCTCATCGGGGTGTATAGCCCCGAACTGGTGCTGCCGATTGCCCAAACGCTGCGGGTACTAGGATACCAGCGGGCGGCGGTGGTGCACGGCGGCGGCATGGACGAAGTGGCGCTGCACGCGCCTACGCAGGTAGCGGAGCTTAAGGATGGCGAAATCAGCAGCTATCAGTTGGTGCCAGCTGATTTTGGCTTAAAGAGCCAACCGGTTGAAGCCTTGCTGGGCGGCACACCGGAAGAAAATCGTGACATTCTGGCGCGGTTGTTACAAGGTAAAGGAGATCCTGCTCACGAATCCGCCGTGGCCGCCAACGTAGCCCTGTTGTTGAAATTATTCGGGCAGGAAGATTTGCGTGAAAATACCCAGCGGGCACTGGCGGTCATCCGCGGCGGCGGTGCTTATGATCGGGTAACGGCTTTGGCAGCAAGAGGATAGGATATGCAGGATACGGTACTGACAAAAATTGTCGCCGATAAGCACCTCTGGGTCGCAGAGCGTAAACAGCGTCAGCCGTTAAGCGAATTTCGCGACGCGGTGGTACCCAGTACCCGCAGTTTTTATCAGGCGCTGAGCGGCTCGCGCACGGTGTTTATCCTGGAGTGCAAAAAAGCATCGCCCTCGAAGGGCCTGATCCGCGACGATTTTGACCCGGCGGCGATTGCCGGAGTCTATAAACATTATGCCTCGGCGGTATCGGTGCTTACCGACGAAAAATATTTTCAAGGCAGCTTTGATTTCCTGCGTCAGATAAGCGCCGTAATCACCCAGCCGGTGCTGTGCAAGGATTTCATCATCGATCCATACCAAATTTACCTGGCCCGCCATCATCAGGCGGACGCCATTTTGCTGATGCTATCGGTCTTGGACGACGACCGCTATCGGGAACTGGCCGCGGTGGCGCACAGCCTGGATATGGGGGTGCTGACCGAGGCCATCACCGAAGAAGAGTGTCAGCGCGCCATTGCGCTGGGAGCGCGGGTGGTGGGCATCAATAACCGCGATTTACGCGACCTCTCCATCGATTTAGACCGCACCCGCCGTCTGGCGCCGTTGCTGCCGCCGGGCGTAACGGTAATCAGCGAGTCCGGCATCACCTCCTATCGCCAGGTCCGGGAATTGAGCCACTTCGCCAATGGCTTTTTAATCGGCAGCGCGCTGATGGCGGAACCGGATCTTGACAGCGCGGTGCGCCGGGTATTATTGGGTGAAAATAAGGTCTGCGGATTAACGCGGCCAGAAGATGCCGCCGCAGCCCAATCCGCCGGCGCCCTGTATGGCGGACTGATTTTTGTCTCCGGATCGCCGCGCCGGGTGGATATTATCCGCGCCCGGGAAGTGATGGCCGGCGCCGATTTGCGTTACGTCGGGGTATTTCGTGATAGCGCCATCAGCGAGGTGGCGGCCGTCGCCACCTCGCTGTCCTTACACGCCGTCCAATTGCATGGTACCGAAGATCAGGCCTATATTTCCGCGCTGCGCCAGGCGCTACCGCCCGCATGCCATATCTGGAAAGCGCTGGATATGCGCATATATTCACCCCGCAGCGACTTTACCGATGTCGATCGCTATCTGCTGGATAACGGCGGCGGCAGCGGCCAAACCTTCAACTGGTCGCTGTTGGCCGATCAGACGCTCGACAACATCATGCTGGCGGGCGGACTGACGGCGGACAATTGCGTCGAAGCCGCGCGGTTGGGCTGTGTCGGGCTGGACTTCAATTCCGGCGTAGAAAGCGCCCCGGGTATTAAAGATCATCATAAACTGGCTAGGGTATTCCAGACGCTGCGCGCCTATTAATCCCATGTCCAGACAACCAAGAGATTACAACGTATGACATTACTTAATCCTTATTTTGGCGAATTTGGCGGTATGTACGTGCCGCAGATTCTGGTGCCGGCCCTCCTGCAGCTCGAAGCAGCTTTTGTCAGCGCCCAAAGCGATCCGGTATTCCAGGCTGAATTCAGCGACTTGCTGACCAATTACGCCGGCCGGCCCACGCCCCTGACCTTATGCCGCAATCTGACCGCCGGCACCAAAACCAAGCTTTATCTTAAGCGTGAGGATTTACTGCACGGCGGCGCGCACAAAACCAATCAGGTCTTGGGGCAGGCTCTGCTGGCTAAGCGCATGGGTAAAACCGATATCATAGCGGAAACCGGCGCCGGTCAGCATGGTGTGGCCTCCGCCCTGGCGTCGGCACTTCTCGGATTGAAATGCCGGATCTATATGGGCGCCAAGGATATTGAACGTCAATCGCCCAATGTGTTCCGTATGCGGTTGATGGGCGCCGAGGTCATTCCCGTGCATAGCGGCTCGTCAACGCTGAAAGACGCCTGTAACGAAGCCCTGCGCGACTGGTCCGGCAGCTATGAAACGGCGCATTATATGCTAGGCACCGCCGCCGGCCCGCATCCCTTCCCGACCATCGTGCGTGAATTCCAGCGCATGATTGGCGAAGAGACCAAGCGGCAGATGCAAGAGCGGGAGCACTGCCTACCTGACGCGGTGTTGGCCTGCGTTGGCGGCGGATCCAATGCTATCGGCATGTTCGCCGATTTTATCGACGAACCCTCGGTGCGGTTAATCGGTGTGGAGCCCGGAGGGCTTGGCATAGAAAGCGGCCAGCATGGCGCCTCGCTAAAACATGGCCGCCTGGGCATCTATTTCGGTATGAAATCGCCGATGATGCAGTCTGCCGAGGGTCAAATTGAAGAGTCCTACTCCATCTCCGCCGGTCTGGATTTCCCTTCGGTGGGGCCACAGCACGCCTATTTGGACAGTATTGGCCGTGCGCAGTATGTGTCGATAACGGACGACGAGGCGCTGGAAGCGTTCAAAAGCCTATCGCGTCATGAAGGTATTATCCCGGCATTGGAATCCTCCCACGCACTGGCGCATGCATTGAAGATGATCAAAGCCGAGCCCGACAAACAGCAGATCCTGGTGGTAAACCTTTCCGGGCGTGGCGATAAGGATATTTTTACCGTCTACGATATTTTAAAAGCGCGAGGAGAAATCTAATGGAACGCTATGCAACATTGTTCACCACGCTGCGCCAACGCCAGGAAGGCGCCTTCGTACCCTTCGTTACGCTAGGCGATCCCAATCCCGAGCTGTCGCTGCAGATAATCGATACCCTGATTGAATCAGGCGCCGACGCACTGGAGTTGGGCATCCCGTTCTCAGATCCGCTGGCCGATGGACCCACCATTCAAAGCGCCACGCTGCGGGCGTTCGCCGCCGGCGTTACGCCGACCGGATGTTTCGATATGCTGGCCGCCATTCGGCGCAAGTATCCCGATATCCCGATCGGTCTGCTGATGTATGCCAATTTGGTATTCAACCATGGGATTGATGAATTTTATGCCCGTTGCGCTCAGGTTGGCGTCGATTCGGTATTGGTCGCGGACGTGCCGTTGGAGGAAAGTTTACCGTTTCGCACCGCGGCGATGCGCCATGGCGTGGCGCCAATTTTTATCTGTCCGCCCAACGCTACCCAGGATCTGCTGCGCGAAATCGCCTCTTTTGGCCGAGCCTATACTTATTTGCTCTCCCGCGCCGGGGTGACCGGCAGTGAAAATCACGGCCATGTTGCGCTGGGCCATTTGGTCTCCACTTTGAAAGAGTTTAACGCGGCGCCCGCCTTGCAGGGATTTGGTATTTCCGAGCCGGCCCAGGTGCGTGAAGCATTGTCCGCCGGGGCCGCCGGGGCTATTTCCGGTTCGGCCATCGTTAAGATTATCGAACATAATCTGGCCGATCCGGCGGCAATGCTCACCAAGCTCGGCGCCTTCGTCAGTAAAATGAAAGCGGCAACGCGCCGTTAACATTGATAAATTTCATGTTATCGTCAACACTCATTGAGTTAAGCTGTGTCCCGCAACATCATAAAAATGATAATAGGCTGACATTAAGGAGAGATAACATGAAATTATTAAAATCGATTACCGCCCTGGCGGTGACCGCCATGTTGGCAGTGGTGGTTACCGCATGCGCGCCCACCGCTAAAACGGAAGGTACCGGCGGTTATATCGACGATACCGTGATCACCACCAAGGTCAAAGCCGAACTGCTAAAGGACGATAATTTAAAATCCCGTGAAATTAACGTTGAAACCTTTAAAGGACGCGTTCAGTTAAGTGGTTTTGTCAGCACCAGGGCCGAAGCCGGCCGGGCCGTTATCATCACCCGCGGCGTCAAAGGCGTAAGATCGGTGGAAAACGATATCAGTATCAAATAAGCCACAATCCGGAGGCGCGCCAGCGCTTCCGGATTGCAATTGACGGCAGGCCTCGTCTTGAGCTGCGCGTTGCGCGTTGGCAAACATGACCCGGCCGCTGCCTTAAAAGGTGTATCCTACGCCAAACATAAAGACCCAGGGATTGATGTCGGTATGCACCGACTGCTGCTGCCCGCCGGCTTTGAACCGCACATCGGTATCGATATCCATATACCACACCGACATATTGACCAACCAATTCGGCGTCAGGTTATAGTCCAGTCCGGCTTGCCCGGCGAAGCCCCAGGAGTGTTTCAGGCTTAAATCAGTCAGCCCCGCATCGGTGCCGGTTTGGTTGAAGTGCGCATCATAAAAGGTCGTGTAGTTTACCCCTACCCCGAGGTAGGGTCGGAATTTATCCTGGGCGTCGCCAAAGTAGTATTGCGCCATCAGGCTCGGCGGTAACTGTTTAACCGAGGCGATATCTCCGGTGCTTTTCAGGCCGACATTGTGGCTAAACGGCGTCGCCGCCAGCAGTTCAACCCCGATATTATCGGTGACCATATACCCAAATGTCAGGCCGAGCTGAGTGTCGTTATCCACTTTGAACTCGCCTAGCCCAAGCACATTCCCGGAACTTTCGGTTGGGCGCACCGTCGCGCTGCCCGCGCGAAAAATAAAATCCCCCGCCTGATGCGCCTGTACTGCCGTCGAGAGCAATGCCGCCGCCATCGCCACGCCTATCGCTAACCTTTTCATTTCCGCTCCTTGTTGAGATTATATCTTTGCCGTCGCAAAGTTGATCCAGATCACAAAGATGCCTTTGCTACAGCTTAGGGTCTTATTGAGGTAAAACGAATTAACGATGTTTTATACCAATCAAGGGATAAGCGAGGGCTTGATCCATATCAAACGGGCCCCAATAAGTACAAAAATAAACCGCCCGGCGAATACCCTTGGCTTTCGCCGGTACCAGGCGTAATTTTATTCATGAATTCAGGTATGCGATCGTGGAGTCAGTAGGTCATGACCATGAGCAACTATGACAATCCTTGTATTGATTGCGGCGCCTGCTGCGCCTGGTTTCGGGTCTCTTTTTATTGGGCGGAGTGCCGTGACGGCGGCGGCGTGGTGCCAGAGGAATTGACCGAACCGCTATCGCCGTTTTTATGCTGTATGAACGGTACCAACCAGCGCCAGCCCCGCTGCCAGGCATTAAGCGGCGAAGTCGGCAAATCGGTTCGATGCACCATTTATCCTTCCCGACCTTCGCCTTGCCGCGAGTTTAACCGCGCCGGCGAACAGGGGAAGCCCAACGATGCCTGTGACCGAGCCCGGGCGCAATACGGCCTACCGCCGCTGGTTAACCCTGGGCCAGGATGAATTATTGCTAGACATTTGCACCCTGCGGCGGCATCGGGGTGCCCAGCGAACCATTAACAGGGTAGAATACCGGGCTAATATTTTAGAATGTTCTGCCAAGGAGCCCCCATGCCAATTATGGCAAGTACCCTATATCGCGACATGTTGAATTTTACCCGCAATCAGTTTACCAGCATCGTACTGCTGGCGTTACTGACCGCCCTGGTAAGCGTTGTGCTCGGCCATGCCTTGTCGCCCAGCACCGACCAACTGGTGATGCTGGGCACGGAAGGCGCCGCCGCGACGGATACCGCCACAATGAGCCTGCAGGATCTGGTACAGCAGATGACGCCGGAGCAACAGCACATATTATTGAAGGCGTCCGCCGCCGGAACCTTTGCCGGACTGGTGGGCAACGTTATCTTAGCCGGCGCGCTGTTAACCATGATCAGGTTGGTATCCGATCGGCAACCGGTCAGCGTGCTGCGCGCTATCGGTTTGTCGGCGCCCATCCTGCCGCGATTATTATTATTGGTTTTTATCACCACACTGCTGGTACAGTTGGGGCTATTATTGATCGTGGTGCCGGGCATCCTTATCGCCATTGCGCTCAGTCTGGCGCCGGTGATCGCCACTAACGAAAACCTGGGCGTATTCAAGTCCATGCGGCTAAGCAGTAAAATGGCGTTTGCCAATCTGCGCTTGATTATGCCCGCCGTGGTGATCTGGCTGTTAGCCAAGGCGGCGGTACTCTTGCTGGCGGCCCAGTTTACCCAGGTCTCGTCGCTGGTTGCCGCGGTGCTGCTCAATGGCTTAAGCAACATCATTTCCGCACTGTTGCTAATTTATCTGTACCGTCTGTACATGCTGCTGCGCCAGGCTTAAAGCAGGTATGGGTATCCTTAACCAACCACGGATTTGTTTATGAAGCAGTTTCTCGATTTTCTGCCGTTAGTGGTATTTTTTGTTGTGTATAAACTCTACGACATCTTCGTCGCGTCCGGCGCATTGATCGCCGCATCCGCGCTGGTATTGGCATTTACCTGGCTTAGATATCGCAAAGTCGAAAAAATGACCTTATTGACCTTTATCATGGTCGCTATTTTTGGCTCGCTCACCATGTATTACCACAATGCCGAATTTATTAAGTGGAAGGTGACGGTCATTTACGCCCTGTTCGCCATTGCCCTGCTGATCAGCCAGTTCGTACTGGGCAAACCGCTGGTACAGCGTATGCTCGGCAAGGAGCTGACCTTGCCTCCCCAGGTATGGAACAATCTCAACATGGCATGGGCGCTGTTTTTTTTGATTTGCGGCGCGGCCAATATTTATATTGCCTTTTGGTTACCGCAGAACGTCTGGGTAAACTTCAAAGTATTCGGACTAACCGGCCTAACGCTGATTTTCACGTTGCTAAGCGGTATATACGTTTATCGTCATATGACCGAAGATCAAAAGAACTCCCAATAACCTGCCGCCCGCCGCGTCGCAGGGTCGCGCCGGGTTATTTCATGACTGGAAAGTGGAACTGCATATGAGTGAGAACGCGATGTTACCCTCGGGTGAATTGGTGCTACGGACGCTGGCCATGCCTGCCGACACCAATGCCAATGGGGATATTTTTGGCGGCTGGCTGATGTCGCAAATGGATATGGGCGGCGCGATCATGGCGAAGGAAATGGCCGAAGGCCGGGTAGTGACGGTGCGGGTGGACGGTATGACCTTCCTTAAACCGGTCGCGGTGGGGGATGTTGTTTGCTGCTATGCCCGCTGTACCGGTACTGGTAACAGCTCATTGAGTATTTTTGTGGAAGTCTGGGTCAAAAAAGTGTCAACCGCGCCCATCGGCCAGCGCTATCGCGCCACCGAGGCGGCCTTTACCTACGTCGCGGTGGACGATGCGGGCAAGGCGCGTCCCATTCCCGAAGCAAAACGTCACTTTTCGCCGCCCCGGCCTTGATCGGCACGCCCGGTTATACCGGGCTCACCCCTCTCGCCGCAGATCTGCGGGTTAATCAGCGGCGCTGCTGACACCGGTCAGCTTGAACTGAATGGTCACGACAAGATTTTTCCCCGGTTTACCGCTTTCATAACGCCAGCGCCGCGTGACCTGACGGATTTCACGTTCAAACACGTTGCGTGGCGTGGCGGATATCACCTGTACATTTTCCAGCAGCCCATCGTTATTCACATCAAACTGTATTTTAACCGTTCCTTCAATCCCAAGCGCCCTGGCCCGCTCAGGATAAGCGGGTTCGGTACGATTGATCGGCCTCGGCCCAAGATTGGCGCTGGAGGCCGCTGGCGCAGCCTTGGGCGCCGGGGCGGGCCGTATCGGGACGGCCTGGGGCGTGCTGGCGGCTGGCGCCTGCACTGGAGGAGCCGGTTCCTTTGGTGCCTGTTTGGCTACCGGCTTATGGACCGGCTTTGCTTTAGGCTTAGGTTTGGGCTGCTGGATCGGGGCCGGCGGCTCCGGCTGGACCTCCGGCTCAACGGCGTGCTCGACCAGCGGCGGCTCTACCGGTGGCTGCACTTGTGGTTCCACTTTTGTTTCCACTTTTGTTTCCACTACGGCCGGCCGTGGCGGCGTGGCGGGCTCCGGCTCGGGGGCCACCAGCGTGACGGTCATGGGCGGCACCGCGGCGGCGGGCCCGGCTATCTGATTAACCGAAGCGTACAGCAACCCCGCAATCAGCGACGTATGCAGGACTGCGGATAATACAAATGACCACGAAATTCGACGAGTCGGGTTCAAAATTATTTACGCCATTTCAACAAAAACGCCAATCAGGGGGTGAAGTTTAAATGCAAATAGCAATCATATTCAATAACCCTAAACAAACTCTTGTCCTTTTAGGTCAATAAAAACAAGTTGCGGCCTCGGCCCGGCTGCTTTTGCATGAAACTCTCTCAACAGAAGTCATTTTTTCATTGCGCTCAAGGTGCCAATGTCATAACGTAAATCTCTTTCTGCAAATCAAATCCTTCGGGAGTAATGCACTTGCTCTATGTTATTTATGCTGAAGACGTGGCTGATTCCCTGGATAAACGACTGTCCGTCCGGGCTACTCACGTCGCGCGTCTCCAATTGCTGCGCGATCAGGGGCGTTTGCTTACGGCTGGGGCTTTGCCAGCCATAGATAGCCATGAACCCGGGGCCGCGGGATTCAGCGGTTCAGTGATCATAGCCGAATTTGACTCCCTAGAGGCGGCACAGGCATGGGCGGACGCCGATCCTTATGTCGCAGCCGGTGTTTACCAGCAGGTGGCGGTTAAACCCTATCGGAAAACCTTCTGATCACCCGGTAGGTCCGCAAGGTCGCCATGGCGGCCTTTTTTATTATCCCCGTACCTTTATCTTTCCCCTGCTCACTTCCAGGCCGCGCCATGCTGGCGGGCAGAGTTAACATCAACCAGCAGGCGCTAGCATTTTCATCGAAACGAAACCAGGTCCAGACCCAGGCAACGGCCAATTAGGCGACTGGAATATTTCGCCGTCCCGCGTTTTGCAGTCAGTATTTTCCCTAGAATCGTTTTATGCCGGAACCGCAGCTGGATCTTATTATGCGGCACTCTGCTGATTTATTTTACTGCCGATAAACTTACCTATTGCCCATATTAATGAGGACATTGGGTAGGCAATGTCCTGCCGGATAATATCCCCACAGCCAAGCCGGCATATCATCGTATCGACCATAAGGCGCCGAAGAAACAGCACCCATTGGCATTATGTCAGGTAAACGATGCCAGTTTTAAAATATTTATCAAATAAAAATCAATATGTTAGATATAATCTAATCTTAAGAGTCAACGTAGGGTAAGAATTTACTGACAAAAATAGTTTTTTTACATTTTAATTACGCTAATGGATTTATCGATATTTCAGTGAAAAATAAATATCCACGAATTGCGAAATCTCATTTTTACCGTGACCGACTATCCAACAACCTGTTATTTAAGAATAATCTTAGTACAAAAAATAAACACCTGTTTTCAGCATGTTACGCTGACTTATCCGCTATTTTTGCCAGGTTCCTCTACTCTGAAATAAAAACCTATTTGTAGCACTAGTCATAATCTAATACTTTGGTAAGGCTGTACTCCCCGTTAAGAACTTAACAATTGGAGGTAGGTATGTTAAAAAAAATCGTAATGGCATCACTGGTAGCGTATGTCGCCTGCACTACTGCCGCATTTGCGGCGGGCGCGGCGGGCACCACCGAAGTCGCTACCGAAAGCGCTTCCGGGACTGCGACCTCGAGCGATCCGGGCTTTATTTCCGGATCGGTGGCCGCAGTGGCATCAGCCAGCGATCCGCAGGGAACCGGGTCGTCGACGGCTACGTCAACCACCACAGCCACGCAGTAAATTAGCGTTATACTCTATTCGGGTCGCAGGTAGGCGGGAAGCGAGGGAACCTGGAGCTACTGAGTTTTTCGGTAAATGAGCACCGCCAACGCATCTGCAGCATGAAAGATGACGGGTATACTAAGGAAAGGGATAATCCTGCTTAATCTGTATCAAGGGAACTCAAATACAGTAAACCGGCCTAAAGCCGGTTTTTTTAATTGTCTGCATCATCACGACCGTTGGATCAGGCTTCATAGGTCATGGCGAAGAGCAGCGAACGACGCTGCTGTTTTAACTGAAGATGCCGCAAACGGGTCAGATGGCGATAGGTGCGTGACTGAGCTTCCACCCACTGGCTCCGCCTGCGCTGGGCTTGCCTAAGCATACGCCAGCGGCTGACTTCATTCCTGCTTCTTTTCATGTCCCGACAGACTCTTGCAAAACGATCAAAGCGCTATTATAAACTTTTTCGCCCGGTAGCCAAGCTACGGCTTAACGCGCTGGCGGCGCGGAAAATCCCGCGGAGTGGAAAACAATTTCCTCTTTCCGCCCCTTATGCGTACACTCATGCCTAATGCCTTGCGAACAGGATTTTTCGCCTCTATGACAACTTTTTTTACTGTAATCAACTGGCTACTGGTGTTCGGCTACTGGTTACTTGTCGCTGGTGTCACCCTGCGGGTGTTAATGAAACGTCGTGCCGTACCCTCCGCCATGGCGTGGTTGTTGGTCATCTATATTCTCCCCCTGGTGGGAATTATTACCTATTTGCTGTTCGGGGAGCTGAACCTCGGTAAACGGCGGGCGGAGCGAGCCAAGGCGATGTGGCCGTCCACGGCGAAATGGATGCTCGATCTCAAGCAATGCAAACGCATTTTCGCCACTGAAAATAGTGAAGTTGCACAGTCGTTATTTCAACTCTGCGAGCACCGCCAGGGCATGGGCGGACTCAAGGGTAATCAGCTACAGCTGCTTACCGGCACGGAGGATACCCTTAAGGCGCTGATTAAAGATATTGGTCTGGCGCAAAACAATATCGAGATGGTGTTTTATATCTGGCAAACCGGCGGCTTGGTGGATCAAGTGGCGGAAGCCCTGATGGCGGCGGCCAGGCGCGGCGTACGCTGCCGCATCATGCTGGATTCGGCCGGCAGCGTGAAGTTTTTTCGCAGTCCCTATCCGGCCATGATGCGCGGCGCAGGAGTGGAAGTGGTCGAAGCGCTGCATGTCAGCGTGCTGCGCGTCTTTCTGCGCCGCATGGATTTACGCCAGCATCGGAAGATGGTCCTGATTGACAACTATATTTCCTATACCGGCAGCATGAATATGGTCGATCCCCGCTTTTTCAAGCAAGACGCCGGCGTCGGCCAGTGGATAGACTTGATGGCCAGAATGGAGGGTCCCGTGACCACCGCCATGGGGATTATCTACTCCTGCGATTGGGAGATCGAAACCGGCGATCGGGTGCTGCCGCCGCCGCCGGATGTTAATATCATGCCGTTTGAGCAGGCAACCGGCCATACCATTCAGGAGATCGCCTCGGGTCCGGGAGTTCCGAGTTGGGTGATTGCTTCGTCGTTCCACACATCACTTTATTCATCCCACAACCCGTTGATAACGCCCCCGCACGTGCCGGTG
>JAATGH010000464.1 GCA_015654745.1 Enterobacterales bacterium | reverse complement strand
GTGATTCTAGTCGGAAATCTGGGCCAGGATCCGGAAGTCCGCTACATGCCGAACGGTGGCGCGGTCGCCAATATGACCCTGGCCACTTCGGAAAGCTGGCGCGACAAGCAAACCGGCGAAACCAAGGAAAAAACCGAATGGCACCGCGTCGTGCTGTTCGGCAAGCTGGCCGAAGTGGCTGGTGAATATCTGAAAAAAGGTTCGCAGGTCTATATTGAAGGTGCGCTGCAAACCCGCAAATGGACCGATCAGGGGGGGCAGGAACGTTACACCACCGAGGTGGTGGTTAACGTGGGTGGTACCATGCAGATGCTGGGCGGCCGTCAAGGCGGCGCGGCGGGTGCCGGTGGTTCCGCCGGCGGCCAGCAGGGCGGTTGGGGCCAGCCGCAGCAGCCGCAGGGCAACAATGCCCAGTTCAGCGGTGGTAACCCGGGCGCCGCCGCCCCCGCTACCCCGCCGGCCGGTCGTCCTGCCGCGCAGAATACGCCACCGGCTGGCGGCAATGAGCCGCCGATGGACTTTGACGATGACATTCCATTCTGAGTCGTCAATCTTGAACATGGTTGAATAACTGTTTAAAAAGACCTGTGTTTACAGGTCTTTTTTTTTCCGCTCAAACTATGTAATGCATCGGCTGGTGCGAAAGAGCGGGGCGTTTACTTGGTTTGCCATCTGCCGGTGTTTAACGTTGCCGGTGAATACTCCCGCAGGCGGCCGCGCCACGGCAAGGCGCTGCGAAAACGCCACGCGTATTGAATATGCAACCGCCAGTATCGCTCGGTGCCGGCCGGACAGTCGGTCGCGGGCTGCCACATGATTTCGGTGGTGCCTTGCAGGTGCAAAATATCCCCGCGGTCAAAGTCCATAAACAGCAGCGCGGCGCGCGGCTGTAGTAATAAATTCCCCAAGGTGTTCATATAACGATTGCCGGAAAAATCCGGTATCGACAGGTTATCCGCGTCCAACATGGCAAATCCGGGCCGTCCGCCGCGATGGGACACATCCGCGCCGCCGCGAGGGTTGTCTCCCAGAGCGAAGCTGGCAACAAACAGCGTATCGGCGGCGGCGATCTGGGCTTTAGCGCGGGCATCCAGCGAAGCTAAACGTTCAATGGCGGGCAAGGGTAGCAACCTGTCCACCGCCGCCAGACGGCGGGTCTGAATATATCTGGGGCAATTACCAAAGCTTTGCTCAACCATTACCTCAATGCGGCTATTTTTCCGGCATACGATGTGTCCATTGGCCCGGTTACGCCGGCGATTGGAGAAATCGATGCCAAGTAAGCCGATAGGTTTCCCAGGTTGCATCGCCGCCTGGGCCGGATCGTCTTCACGGGTTGGCGTGGTAATGCATAAACGGCGTTCGTCCGGAGAATGGATAAAGCCGGGTGGCCCGCTGAACAACGTTGCCGCTGGCCAGCTATGGTCATCAACGGTGGACGCGATAATATAGGGCAGCGTGGCGAAAAAAGTCCGATGCTGCTCCGGCATGTTTTGGTGCAATGCCCCGTTCACCCTGGTAAATCCGCTTCGTCTCTGGGCCTCGCGCTCGCCATCATGAAACATATCCCCATCGTCATTCATGCTGTTTTTCCTCTCGCGGTAGGGGTAGCACTGGCTGCGCAATAAAACCCGGCAATCCTTCTATCACGGCTAGCCAGCGGCGGATGGCCGGGTAGGTGGCGAGGGAAACGCCCCCTTCCGGCGCGCCTTTGACATAACTAAAGCAGGCCAGATCGGCAATGGTCGCCCGGCCGGTGGCCAGAAATTCATGAGACGCAAGATGCTGTTCAAAATAGGGCAAAAACGCATGCGCGACGGCAAGCGCCGCCTGGTAATTTTCCGGTGCGTTGAACTGCTGGACCATGCGCGCCGATGCTACGCCGTAGCGGATTTCACCGGCAGCCTTCGATAGCCATTGCTGTACCTCTGCCGCTTCCTGGGGATTTTCCGGAAGCCAGTGGCTATTGGGGGCATAGCGTTTCACCAGATAAACCATAATCGCATTGCTGTCGGTAATGATGGTTTCCCCGTCAATCAATACCGGAATTTGCGCCATTGGGTTAAGTTTTAAGAAGGCTTTGGTCTGTCGGGCGCTGGATGGCGTTAATATAAATTCATAAGCGAGCCCCAGCATGGTCAACAAGAGCTCGACGCGATGGGTATGGCCGGAAACCGGCGTTCCATAAAGAGTAATGTTGTGCATGCTGTCTCTCCTAAGCGGGTTTGCCATCAGATTACTCTTGCAGAAATTAAAGTAATCAGGAGATAGTGAAATTCACTGTTTCAATTTTCGGAAGGCTCTATGGATCGATTGGATGAGTTAGCCATCTTTGTTGCCGTACTGCATCACGGCAGCCTGGCCGAGGCAGCACGAAGATTGCACCGTTCGTCGCCGGCCGTCACCCGCGCCATTGCGTCGCTGGAGCAACGCTTCGGCGCGCGCTTGGTGGAACGGACCACCCGGCGTCTGGCACCGACCGAGGCCGGGCTACGTTTGGCGGAACGGGCGCAGTCGCTACTCAATCAGTATAACGATGCGGTAGAAGATATGGCGGAAACGCAAATATCAGGGCTGTTGCGCCTAACCGCTCCGGTGCAATTTGGTCGTATCTTTGTGGCCCCGCTGGTGATGGCGTTTCTGCAACTGCACCCGGACATTCGTATCGAGATGATGCTCAATGATCGCAACCTGGATCTGATCGACGAAGGTTTGGATCTCGCGGTACGTATTGGCCATTTAGAGGATTCAACCAAAGTGGCGCGCAAGGTGGGAGAGGTCACGCGCATGCTGGTTGCCAGCCCCGAATATATTGCCCGCTATGGCGAGCCGCGCAGCCCCGAGGCGCTGAGCGCCCATCAGGTGATAGTCGGTGCGCTAAACCCGTCGCGCGACGAGTGGCGTTTTGGTCCGCGGGAAGATGGCCTGCGGGTGAAGCTGGCGCCACGGCTGTTGTTCAACGAAGTCGAATCCCAACTGCTGGCGGTACGCGGCGGCTTTGGCATCGCCCGTCTGCTGTCGTATCAGGTGGCGGGGGATATCGCTGCCGGTCGCATGGTTCGTTTATTACCGGATTTCGAGCCGCTGCCGCTGCCGGTTCAGTTGGTGGTACAGAATGCCCAGCGGATGCCGAGAAAAGTCAGGGCGTTTTGGGATTTTACCTGGCAACGCCTGAGCCGGCTGCCGCTGGGCCTCGGGACGACTGAATAAACGCCGTGTTAAACTGGTGAACCGGATTTAATCCGTCTCACTGGCATGAGCGATATCTAGCCGATTCGAACACGGGATCTTGCCAAGTATCCGATTCGTTGGCTGTCATTGTCCCATGGCAGTGTCGGGAATATTACCCTAACGACGGCCTGAGACGTATTTCTGTAAGCACCGAGTGTGCCAGATAGCAGCGGGTATGCGCATCATGGTGAAGTAAACAGTGCTCATCATCCGTTGGGATTTTAGCTCCGTTGAACGCTACCCTTGGGTTAAGCTCAACCCATATCATCGCCATTTCACCTTTGAAATTAACTCCCATATAACCGACGGCCGCATCATGATAATGGTCAACTTGATAACCCGCCGATGCTGCAGTAGATAAAAACCACAACATATGGCAACTGGACAGTGCAGCGACAAAAGCTTCCTCTGGATCTACTGCTTCTTCTATTGAAAAGGGCTTTTTCACAACCTGCGGCGATGACGAAGCGTTGATCTTAATCCCCCCATCAAAATCCCATTGATGCGCGCGGCTGTACTTTTGATCGGTAAAGCTTTCCTCTTTACTACGATGCCAAATGATGCTGGCCAGATAATTTCCCATGATGGATCCGATGTTGGACAAGGCGTCCTCTAAGAATACCGACAGTCGAACCCGCAATGCTTCGTTGCACAACGAAGCGTTTGAATTGGTGGTCGAGTATATTGGCTTAAGCATCAACACAATGAGGAGTGAATGTGTACGATATTTATCTTATTTTGGCCAATATTCCCGGTGAATTGGGTAAATTAGGCAATATATTGGGTGCGGCCGGTGTAAGCCTTGAGGGTGGGGGAGTATTTACCATGGAAGAAATGGGTCATGCCCATTTTCTGGTCAACGACCCCATCACGGCCTGTGCAGCACTTAAGGCGCGGGGTATTGTTGTTAAAGCCATCAGCGATGTATTGATCCGGCGGCTCGATCAAGGCATACCTGGGCAACTGGGCGCGCTTTGCGCAATATTGGCGGAGAATAATATTAATATCATTACCCAATATAGCGATCATCATAATCAATTAATTTTGGTGGTAGATGATTTCATCAGGGCCACACAGCTAACGGAAAAATGGGCCAGTTGAAACGTATCAGATAAAGAGGAATCGAAATGGTACCACGATGCCCGGTTACACACGAACCGCCTGTTCCCGAGCATTACCAACAGGAATCTCTTGAAGATGCGCTGACGGTAATGGCGGGCGCATTGGCCGATAAATCTAGGGCCAAGATACTGTGTGCCCTTATGGATGGCCGGGCATTTACCGCGACCGAGCTTTGCGCGGTGGCGGATATTTCGCCTTCGACCACCAGCGCACATCTTGCCCGGCTAACGAAAACCGGGTTGATAATACCTCTTTCACAGGGAAGGCACCGTTACTTCCGTCTTGCTGGGCCAGCAGTCGCTGATATTTTGGAACGGTTGATGGGGTTGTCATGGGCGCATCAGGCGGACACCATCCCGACAAAAACTCCCGTTAATTTACGCAAAATCAGGAGTTGTTATGATCACCTTGCCGGTGAGATTGCTGTTGCACTCTATGAGCATATGATTGCTGCAACTTGGCTCAACGATGGAGGAACCGCGCTCACTCCATCGGGATACGCTGCGTTGACACAGATCGGCGTGGACTGTACCGCCGGCACATCCAAACGACGTTTCGCGTGCCCTTGCCTCGACTGGAGTGAACGGCGCCCACATCTTGGTGGGCAGTTGGGCGCGGCCATCCTGAACGTTTTTGAACAACATGCTTGGGTCGTTCGCCACCTTGACAGCCGAGGGATGGACGTTACTTCTAAAGGAAAGAAAGCATTGGCAATAATATTTAATATCAAGTCGGGGAATTAGTGTGATCTGCCGCGATGTTTACCCGACAGGACATTTTTTATATATCGCATTACCTCGACCGGTATCTAAACTTTATTTTAATTGCTTGGGCTCGTTAAATAGAGTGTGCAAGTCGTTTATGACTATTTTCTCAAACGCCAGGTGGTGCATAAATTCACGTAAAATCAGCAGGGTGGCGGCGAATTCCCCCTCTTCGGGAAGGCCTTCGAAACGTGCTGGCCGGCCGTTGATGACCCTGGCCAGACGATCGAACAGGCGTTCCGTGGCGACCAGGGATAACGACAGTGATTCGCCGGGTGTGACGCCCGCCAGCAGGGCGATGTTGAGTAGCTGGGGGTCGTCGCTGAACGGTTGCGAGCCGGCGGGTATATCATGGCGAATGCGGGCTATTTCATCCTCCACCACCATGATGGCGGTTTCCATTTCGTCCGGGGTGGGCGGAACATGGTGAAAATAATCACGGGCGATCCTCTGGGTACCGAGATCTACTACCAAAGACCATTCTACGGCATTGGCTCCCATGGGCGTAATAACGGTTTCTTCTCGGCCGATATGCAATCGTATGGCAATCGTGGACATCGATTCACTCCTTTTCCCGACAATGCCTGGATCCCCGCGGGCCATCGGGACTAAGCATGGGCCGCTTAATGGCAAAAATCGGCCAACTGCCGGGGGTGTTCCAGCATAGCCAAATATCGCGTTATGCTATCACGCTCGGTGGTTTCACGTAATTGCAACGCCAGATTTATCACATCAAGCTGCCGGGCGTTAGCGGCGAGTTTAGCGTCCAGCTTGCCTTTCGCGCTTAACCATTCGGCGACGTCCGCCCAGCGCCAGAGCGGTGATATTCCCTTTATCCGTTGGACCGGGCCAGGGAAATCGCCCGAACCGCGGGTGCCGTCTTTCAGCATGGCAACCGCCTGGCGAGACATGTCGGATAACGCTGCGATATCACTCAGGCCCACCAGGTTGGCATCCACCGAGGCGACTTTCGCACCCAGCGGAGAGGATTCGATATCCCTGATGGCGCTGAATACCGCTTGGCAAAAGCTGTCGCTTTCGCGATCGAATTCAAGGTACACGGATTTGCCATAAAAACAGACTAGCGCATCATCACAGCCGCTGTTGAACAGGGCGTCTTCCAATCCCTTGGTGTCGGCGGTGACGCCTGTTAGGGTTAGCGCGAAATTATACAGATCCATAACCTTGCTCCTTTAATGGCGATGTCAGCCTATTCTTGGCGATCCGGCGTTATTAACCGGCAGATGTTAACCTTGCGATGGATTTGTCTGGCATGGTTTTCCGGGTTGCGCGGCGTGGACCAAACGCTCATTTGATGCTCATGATGCTCATGGGTACCGCAATAAAGCCGCCCAAACGCATGTCCTTTGCCTTGACGAAAATGCCAGCCCGCAGAGAGGGCATACTCAATGGCGGCCTGAATATGTTTGTTGGGATGATCCTTCATCGCCTGCCTCGTCATGTTGAGGATAATAATCGGTGTGTTGACTGTTGTCAACAATCGCTGTGCTTCATTCTGCACCCATAGGTTACCAAATCGCCAGGAAGCGTCATTGCGCACGAGCCGAAAATATACCGGATTATGAATCTGCATCACATGTTTCGCCCGCAGTATGGCCTGGACCGTCTAGGCGTTCGCGGGTGCCGAGGTGGGACAGCTAAGACAGGATATAAGGTTTGAGCAACTCGGCCAGCCAATCCATAAATACCCTGGCCCGCTGTGGCAAAAAGCGCCGGTGCGCGTACATCAATGCGATTTCCATGGGGGGCGCTCGATATTCGGTTAGTATGGATACTAAACGGCCACTGGCGAGATAATCTTCAAAGCTGATGGCGGGAGCCTGTATAATACCAAGCCCACCGAGGCACGCGGCTTCGTAGGCGTCAACATTATTGACGGTCACCAGACCCGGTAGCGCCATCCCGATAATATTGTCCTGATGTGCATAGATGAACTGCCCTGGATGAGCACCAAGTTGCGCCACATAATGAACCAGGAAATGCCCAGCGAGATCCGCTGGAGCGCTAGGGTATCCGTGGGCGGCTAAATAGGCGGGGCTGGCGCAGTTGATCATGGGCAACCAGCCCAGTCGCCGCGCCACGAGTGAAGTATCCGCGACTTCCCCGATACGCAGCACGCAGTCAAACCCTTCGCGTACCATGTCCACCCGGCGATCGGTGCAGCTGATTTCAATTTGTACCTGGGGGTGCCGATGGAGAAATTCAGCCAACCTAGGCAATACCAGAACCCGGGCAAAGCCGGTCGGCATATCTATTCGCAGCCTGCCCGCAAGAACCTGCCCTTCCTGGCGAAATAGTCCTTCGAGCTCATCCATATTCGCCAGCATATCTTTACCGCGTTCATACAATACCAATCCGTCCTGGGTGGCGCTGACCCGACGCGTGGTCCGGTGCAATAGCCGCGCGCCCATTAAGGCTTCCAGCGTCTGGACATGCTCCGAGACGGTGGATTTAGGCAGTCCAAGGCTCTCCCCGGCCTGGGTAAAGCTCGACAGCTCCGTGACGCGGATAAAGCTGCGCAGAAGTTCCAGTTTGTTCATCATTGTTTTCCCTCCGCGATTGTTCACCGAAAGCGAACAGTATTTCCGATTTTATCGGCTTTATCGAGTGCTTGCCGGCTAATAAGCTGGAACACGGCGAATTCCTTACATCACTACTGTTTTAGGAGACGTGCCATGAGTAAAAAAATTGCGTTGATTACCGGCGCCAGCCGCGGATTGGGAAAAAATATTGCCGTGCATCTGGCGGCGCAGGGCGTGGACATTATCGGTACCTATCATAGCCGGGCCGACGAGGCGCGAGCGTTGGAAGACGAAATAGCCCGTGCCGGCGGCCGGGCCGTGATGCTGCGACTGGACGTGGGCGACAGCGCCGGCTTTGGCGAACTTGCCCAGGAGGTGAAGGCGGTATTAGCCAAGGTATTCACATGCAACCGTTTTGATTTTCTGGTCAACAACGCCGGGATCGGTCTTTATGCCGGCATTACCGATACTACCGAACAGCAATTCGACCAACTGTTCAATATCCATCTTAAGGGACCGTTTTTCCTGACCCAGAAACTGTTGCCACTGATCAATGACGGGGGGAGGATAATCAATATCTCCACCGGCCTGACGCGGTTTTGCTCGCCCGGCCTGGCCGCGTACGCCACCATGAAAGGCGGTTTGGAGGTGCTGACCCGCTACCAGGCAAAAGAGCTGGGCGCGCGCGGCATCAGCGTGAACGCCCTGGCTCCCGGGGCGATTGAAACCGACTTTGGCGGCGGCCTGGTGCGGGATAATCCGGAGATAAACCGGCAAATCTCCTCGGCTACCGCCCTGGGTCGGGTGGGTTTGCCGGATGATATCGGCGGCGCGGTGGCGGCCTTATTAGCCGATGGCGCGCATTGGATCACCGGCCAACGCATCGAAGCCTCCGGTGGCGCGCTTATCTGAGGCGAGGGGCGGGGCTCTCCGCCAACTGCAAGGTACAGGGCAGTTGCCCCAGCGCCTCGACCACCGCCGGCGGCAGGGCGCTGTCCGTGATAATCCCGGTTAATTGAGACAGCGGCATGGCGCAAAACAGTGAATAAGACCCATATTTACTGCTATCGGCCAGCAGAATCCGCCGCCCGGCATGGGCGGCTAAATCAAACTTTAACGCGGATTTGTCTTCGGTTGGCGTGGTGATGCCCTTTTCCAGACTCCAGGAATTACAGCTTATAAAAGCGATGTCCGGATAAATTTTCTGTAGCAGCTGGCGGCCATGATCGCCTATGCAGGACTGGCTGCTATCATCGATCCGCCCACCGATAATGGTGACTTCGATTTGCTTAAATTCGGAGAGGAATAACGCAATATGCAGATCCGAGGTAATGACCCGCAGCGGCAGATGTGTCAGACGGCGGGCCAATTCCAGCGTGGTAGTGCCGGCGTCCAGGATCACGGCGTCGCCGGGGTGTACACATAACGCGGCCATTTCGGCAATCGCTTGTTTTTCCAGTAAATTTCGCTGCTGTTTTTCGTTGGTGGTCGGCTGTGAGGGTATAAAACGGTTTAATGTGACGCCGCCGTGGGTTCGGCTGATAACCCCCTGCTCATCCAGTTTAATTAAGTCGCGGCGGATGGTCGCCGGCGAGGCGGTGATGGCTTCGACCAATTGTTCTACGGTGACCAGATTATGGCTTTTGAGAAATTCCATAATCTGATCTAAACGACTTTGTCCCTTCATGGCGCCCGTTTAGTTAGGCCAATTGCATGGCCAATTTTATGGATATCGCCATGCTGTCAGACTTGGCCTTACCTGTCCAGGCAATATCAAACGCCGTACCGTGGTCGGCGGAGGTGCGGATAAACGGCAGGCCGGCGGTAATATTTACTCCGTCATAAAAACCAAGCAGTTTCAATGGGATATGCCCCTGATCGTGATACATGGCCACCACCATGTCATACTGCCCTTCGTAAGTTTGTAAATAAACCGTATCGGGTGGGCAAGCCCCGGTAACATCCAGTCCCTTGTCGCGCATCGCTTGGACGGCGGGATTAACGATAGTCGTCTCCTCATCACCGAACAAGCCATGCTCGCCCGCATGGGGGTTCACTCCGGCCACGGCAATTCGTGGATGGGCATACCCAACTCGGCGTAGAAAGGTATCGGCCATCTGGATGACCGTCTCTACGCGTTCACGGCTGAGAGTATCAAGAAATTTCCGCAACGCGATATGGGTGGAAACATGGATCACTTTCAGCTTGTCCGTATAAAGCACCATGGCGTAGTCGCGGCTGTGGGTCAACGTCGCCAGCAGCTCGGTATGGCCAGGATAAATGTGGCCGGCGGCGTGTAGTGCCTCCTTGTTTAACGGCGCGGTGGCAATGGCCTGCACGTCACCGGCCATCGCCAGTTCGGTGGCGCGCTTCACACAGCGATAGGCCAAATCGCCCGCCTGGGGTTGCACCACTCCGGGTGTCAACGCCGCGGGATCGCGCAAGGGCTCGTCAATGACGTTAATCACGCCGGGCGCAAACTGCGCATCGGCGGGACGATCAATGATGTTCAACTCGACGGGGGGCGTGACGGCCAATGCCATGATTCGCCTGAGGGTTTGCGCGCATCCTATCACGGCCACCGGTGCGCCTGACAGTTCGCCTTCCGCTAACGCTTTAATGATAATTTCCGGTCCGATCCCGGCCGGATCGCCCATGGTTACTGCAATTATTTTAGTCACGCAACATCTCCTCAATAAAGCGTATCACTTCTGATAGCGTGGTTTCAGAACCGAAACCGCCCGCTTTGGTCATTACCGGCATCGTTCCCGCCGCACTATTCAAGAGTCGCCCATAAGGAACGCAGGCGGCGATTTGTCCCCTTAACTGAAAGCCGGTTGCGCCCAGCGCTTCGGCAACGGCTATGGCGACGTCGCCGCCGGTGAGATAGAGTCCACCGACGGATTGTTGGGCAATAACCCGGCGCGCCAGCAGGCCGAGCACACGGCAGATCTCCTCTCCCAGCCGCTGACGGCCGATGGCATGCTGTAAACAAAAATTCTCGACACGCTGCCGCTGTAGGGCGTCCTGGCAGGTCCGTACCACGCAATGGCGTCCTGCGCGCAGCGCACCGGTTATTTGTTCAGTCCATAGCGTGATAGCGGAAGTCTGGTCCGGCGCGAAAATGCGCGGCACGTCAATATCCACCAAGGTGATCCGTGGATGGGTCAGCGCATGGGCTATTTGCCGCTGAGCCATTTCGCTCATAGATCCGACGATGGCCAGCAGCGGATTAATCGGCTGAAAGAGTTGGTTTTGGGCCAGCGCATCGATCAAACCGGCCGATCCGACCAATAGTGGGCGAAAGGGCAACCTAGGCAGGGCCGCGACGATATGCTGCAAATCCTCGGTTCTCTCGCTGTCCAGCACAACCAGCCTACAGCCCTGTTGAGCCAAATCCATCAGTTTGCCCGTTAAGCCATCGCCGCGCACGGTAGCCACGTCCACCAGACTTAAGGGTAAAAGACTCTGTGCCTTGATTCTCCTGACAATGGACGAGGTATTGATGGGCGTAAGCGGGTCGCTGGCGAACTCGGTATGAATCAACTCAACGCCATGCACATAGCAATCGCCATGAGAAATGAATCGGCCCATGGATGGCGTCGCCGCCGCGATGATCGCCAAGGGGGCGCCACTGGTAAGCAGCGCAGCCTCAATTTCCGCGCCCAGGTTGCCGCGCAGTGTGGAATCAATTTTCTTATATATCCATCCGCCGGGCGTCAGCGCCCGCCACTGCTCCATCACGTGTACGACCCGTGCCGCCGCCTGCTCCGGGGGGAGGCCGCGACTATCGGTACTGACGACCCAGGCATCTATCTGTGGATCTATGCCGAGAGGTTTGCCGCCGAACAGCACGTTGACCCGCGCGCCATATCGGCTCAACCCAACGCCGGCATCATTTGCGCCGGTAAAATCATCGGCAATGACCAGCATGTCCGATTTGCCTCGCCTGTCCGGCATAACGCATCCTCTTATTATTAGGTTCTCTGACTGGGTATCCAGGCAGGGGCGCTTTTACATTCCCATCACGTTGATTATATTTAATCACATTTGATTATCTGTGAGCAAGTTCAAATTATTTTCAATCATATTTACGTATAAATCTGTTCATGGATGCGCAGTAAATCACTATTTATGACTGAAATTGCGCAATTTAACAATACGGTCAGAGTGTCACCATTCTGGGGGGCGCGGGACGAAGAGTTAAGGTAGGGTTTATGCATATCAACAGCACCATTATTAGCGGTCAACATGCGTTATCCGACATGGGTTACCTCCTGGCGGACAAAGGACGCGCCGTGCTGGTAACGGATAAGAATATTGTCGGCATACCGGAGGTCGCCGGGCTGATAGCACAAATTAGACGCGGGGTCGGTAGCCTGGTGCTCGTCGATAATGTTCCGCCGGAGCCGAGCCAACACGACGTGGCGGCTATTTTACGCGGGCTCGACGCTGCCCCGGCCGATATCATCATCGGTATTGGTGGCGGCAGCGTGATGGATGTCGCCAAACTGCTCTCGTTATTATGCGCCGGCGATCTCACCGTCACGTTGGACAGCCTATTGGCGGGGGAAAAACCTCGGCAAAAGACCACCAGCCTGCTGATACCCACCACGGCGGGTACGGGCTCGGAGGCGACACCCAATGCGATTCTGGCCATTCCCGAACAGGAAACCAAAGTGGGCATTATCACGCCGCTGATGATTCCGGACTTTGTGGCATTACTGCCGGAATTAACCACCAGCATGCCGGCGCGTATCGCCGCCTCAACCGGCATTGACGCCTTATGTCACCTGATCGAATGTTTTACCGCGACGTGCGCCAATCCGGTTAGCGACAACGTAGCGCTGCAAGGCATGAGTAAGCTATTTGCCAACCTCGAGATCGCCGTGGGCCAACCGGGTAATATGCTGGCCCGGCTGAATATGCTGTGGGCTTCTTATTATGGCGGCGCGGCGATTGCCCATGCCGGTACCCATCTGGTTCATGCCATGTCCTACCCGCTGGGCGGTAAATACCATATTCCCCACGGCGTCGCCAATGCCATATTGCTGGCTCCCTGCATGCGTTTTATCCGCCCCGCCGCGGTGGAGAAATTTGCCCTGGTTTACGATTTACTGCCAAACGCGGATCTGACGTTAGCGGCATCAGCCAAGTCCCATGCGCTGGTCGAGTATCTGGATGAGCTCGTGAAGCGCCTGGACCTGCCGATAAAACTCGCCGATCTGCGGATTGCCCCTGATGATATTCCCTATCTGGCGCAATCGGCCATCAGTGTACAACGGCTGATCAAAAACGTGCCGATGCCGGTCAGCCAAGAGGATATTTACGCCATCTATCATGCAATACGTTAAGCCGCTAAACATCACGGATAGCCCAGAGATCACGACACCTAGAGACGATAATGGAAAAAATAACCGGAGTGTATACCGCCATTGTTACGCCCTTTGATGAACAGGGGCGGCTGTCGCTGCCCGCGTTGCGTCAGCAGATAACACGGCAAATCAACGCCGGCAACAATATTTTTTGTAATGGCACCAATGGCGAATTTTTCATGCTTAGCGAGCAGGAAAAACTGGCCATTACCGCCACCTGCCTGGAAGAAGCCAACGGTGCGGCGGGCGTCATGGCCCATGTTGGTGAAATTGCCACTGCCGAAACCATCCGTCTCGGTAAACAGGTGGCCGGCATGGGGGTGGATGCGGTTTCGGTCATTACGCCGTGGTTTGCTTCGCTGCGCGCCGCTGAACTGATTGCGCACTTTCGCCGGGTGGCGGACGCCTTGCCGGTGCCCGTATACCTGTACAACATTCCAGCGCGTACCGGCAACACCATCACGCCGGAGATCGCCTACGCATTGGCCGATCATCCCAATATTAAAGGCATAAAGGATAGCGCCGGATCGTGGGAAAGCCTGGAGGGATTCCAGCAGGTCGGCCGGCAGTTTACCGATTTTGACGTACTGACCGGGCCAGACTCACTGATTTACCGCGGGTTTATGGCGGGTAGCGCCGGGTGTATTTCCGGCATAGCCAATATTATTCCGGAGCGAGTCAACGCGGTGTACCGCAATGTGTTGGCTGAAAACCACCCGCGGGCAGAAGAGATCCAGGCGACGATCAACCAAATCAGAACCGAGCTGTACGGCATCGCTTTTTCACCGGCGGTGGTGAAAAAGGTCGTGAATATGTTGGGATATCACGTAGGGGAAAGCCGTTATCCGGTGGAATTTACCGTAGACGATGTTGCAAAAATTACGCAGGTAATCGATCGCTTTTCGCTGCGATGAATAACCTTATATAACACAACGCCTCGAATATGTGCCGTTAAACATGATTAGCGGCTGGGGTTTTTACGCTTAGTGCGAGGAATAAAATGAAAGAATTTAACGCCTCAGATACGCTAATAATTATTTGTATTGTTATTGCCTATATTTTATTTACCACCTGGCTCACCTATCGGTTAAGAAGTAAAACCAACTCGGATTTTATGGCAGGTTCCAGGGCCATGCCCGCGGTTATCGTCGGCGTATTATTGATGTCGGAATATATCGGCGCCAAATCGACCATCGGCACAGCCCAGGCGGCGTTTGAGGATGGTTTCGCCGCATCATGGTCAATACTCGGCGCGGCAATTGGTTTTCCTATTTTTGGCCTGTTGTTGGTTAAACGAATTTATAATACCGGCAAGATAACCATCTCCGCCGCCATAGCGGAGAAATACGGTAACACCACTAAAAATATTATCTCGTTGATTATGATTTACTCTTTATTTTTAGTGAATGTCGGTAACTACGTCAGCGGCGCGGCGGCCGTATCAACGGTATTAAAAGTCAATTTGCCGATGGCGGCATTTATCACCGCCATCGTCAGTACGTTCTACTTCGCCTTTGGCGGAATGAAAGGTATGGCGTGGGTGACCATGTTACATAGCGGTATGAAATATATCGGTGTAATGGTCATTCTGGGTATTGCGCTGCATATGACCGGCGGAATCGCGCCGATGGTCCATAAAATGCCGTCTTATTACTGGACATGGGACGGTAATTTTGGCGTCAGTACCATTATTGCCTGGCTGATCGGGACCATAGGTTCAATCTTTTGCACCCAATTTGTTATCCAGGCCATTTCTTCCACTAAAGACGCGAAATCCGCTAAACGCTCCACCTGGGTGGCGTTTTTCTTTTGTGTACCTATTGCCCTGGCCATTGGCATGATCGGCGTGGCGGCCAAGTATTTGCACCCCGATATCAAAAGCCTCTATGCCTTGCCGATATTTTTGCAGGATATGAATCCTTGGTTAGCCGGTATTGTCACCACCTCGCTGGTGGCTTCGATTTTTGTCAGCGTCAGCACCGTCGCGCTGGCCATCGCTTCGCTGATTATCAAAGACTTCTATGTTCCCTACCGTAACCCCACGCCGCAAAAAGAATTTCAGATGACGCGCTGGGTCTCGTTATTGATCGGTTTTGCGCCGCTGATATTTGTCCTGTTTGTGCCGGAAGTACTGAAGCTGTCGTTTTTCACCCGGGCAATCAGACTGTCGATTTCGGTAGTGGCGATGATCGCTTTTTATCTGCCGTTTTTTAAAAGCGCGCGGGGCGCCAATGCCAGCCTGATCGGCGCCTGCGTGTTTACCTCGATATGGTATTTGCTGGGCGATCCTTTCGGTATCAATAATATGTATATCGCACTGGCGACGCCGGCGATGATCATGTTGATTGATTGCCTGATTCCCAATAAAGCGCTGCATAACGAGAAAGCCAAACGCCTTATCCAAAAGACCGGAGCGCAGTGATGACCGAACCAACCTTGACCGTGGCACGCACCGGGATCGTTGAATCCGCAGCGGGAGATTACCCGCGCCGTGAAGCCATGCTGCCATCAAGCTGTCCACAAAATCATGCGGCCAACCTGCTGCCATTGCCCGACGGCGACCTGCTATGCGCTTGGTTCGCCGGGACGCAGGAAGGCATTGCTGATATTTCCATTTATCTTTCCCGGCTGGATCGGGGGACCGATCGCTGGACGCCGGCGATAAAACTTTCGGATGATCCGACCCGTTCAGAGCAAAATCCCGTGCTGTTTTTGGCCCCGGATAACGTTTTATGGTTAATGTATACCGCGCAAAAAGCCGGCAACCAGGACACCGCTATCGTACGTTACCGCCGGTCTCAAGATGGGGGCCGCAGTTGGAGCGCGGTGGCAACGTTGCTGGATCAGCCCGGCACCTTTATCCGCCAGCCGGTGACGGTGCTGGCCAACGGTGATTGGTTGTTACCCGTGTTCTATTGTCGCACCCGGCCGGGTGAAAAATGGGTGGGCAACGACGATGTCAGCGCGGTGAAAATATCCAGCGACGGCGGCCAGACCTGGCGGAATTATCCGGTGCCGGACAGCGTTGGCTGTGTGCATATGAATATTACGCCCCTTGCTGATGG
>JAATGH010000177.1 GCA_015654745.1 Enterobacterales bacterium | reverse complement strand
TGATGATTAAGCAATACCTGCAAGTAACCAAACCAGGAATTATTTTTGGTAATTTGATTTCTGTCATCGGCGGATTTCTTCTGGCCTCCAAAGGCCAGATTGACCATGCCTTGTTTCTCGCCACCTTGGTCGGCGTCTCACTGGTGGTAGCTTCGGGTTGTGTATTCAACAACTTTATCGACCGGGACATCGACAAAAAAATGGAAAGGACCAAGAACCGGGTCCTGGTGAAAGGACTCATTTCGCCGAAAGTTACCCTGGTCTACGCTACGGTACTGGGTATTGTCGGTTTTGTGCTGCTCTATAAAGCGGCAAATCCGCTGGCCATGTGGCTGGCGGTCATTGGTTTTATCGTTTATGTGGGGGTGTATAGCCTCTATATGAAGCGCAAGTCGGTTTACGGCACCCTGATTGGTAGCCTGTCCTGGGCTGCGCCGCCGGTGATTGGCTACTGCGCCGTTAGCGATTCATTCGACATGGGCGCGCTGATCCTGCTGTTGATCTTCAGCCTGTGGCAAATGCCGCACTCCTATGCTATCGCGATTTATCGTTTAAAGGATTACCAGGCGGCGTCTATTCCGGTATTGCCGGTAAAGCGCGGCATATCCGTGACCAAACATCATATTATCCTTTATATCATTGGATTTATGGTGGCGACGCTGATGCTGACGCTGGGCGGTTATGCGGGATATAAATATTTTATCGTCGCTGCCGCCGTAAGCGTCTGGTGGCTAGGCATGGCGCTCCAGGGTTATAAATCCGCTAACGATGACAAAATCTGGGCCAGGAAACTGTTTATTTTCTCCATCGTGGCGATTACCTCGCTAAGCGTCATGATGTCCGTGGACTTTATGGTACCGGCCAGCAACAGTTTATTGTCTTATGTCTGGTAGTTCCCTCCGCGCTTAACCGCTGACAAGGCTTCGGCTTTGTCAGCCCCCTGCCCCGCCAACGCCGTCATCCAAAATGACGCATTTAGTGCCGATACCTGAAAACTGTTACATCTGTTTAAGGACGTTTCGTTTACCTAAAGTCATTTATGGAATTAAAATAGTCAGGCTGTGCCCTATAATTGCACGTGCGCGCGGCTGGCGTTCAATTGCGACACGGCCTAGGGTAATTCTATTGAGGAAGCAATGAACGATAATAAAATGACCGGGGTCGAGCTGCGTGCCACTTGGGGTTTAGGCACCGTATTCTCATTGCGCATGTTGGGCATGTTTATGGTTTTGCCGGTACTGACCACTTACGGCATGGCATTACAAGGCGCCAGTGAAGCGTTAATCGGACTGGCGATCGGTATCTATGGCCTGGCCCAGGCGATTTTCCAACTTCCGTTTGGCCTGATCTCCGATCGCGTCGGGCGCAAGCCGCTGATTATCGGCGGCCTACTGGTATTTATCTTGGGTAGCGTGGTCGCCGCCGTGACCGACTCCATTTGGGGCGTGATCCTAGGCCGTGCGCTGCAGGGTTCCGGTGCCATTGCCGCCGCGGTGATGGCGCTACTGTCAGATTTGACCCGTGAACAAAACCGCACCAAGGCAATGGCGTTTATCGGCGTAAGTTTCGGCGTAACTTTTGCCATTGCCATGGTGCTGGGTCCGATTATTACCCATGCTTTAGGGCTGCATGCCCTGTTCTGGGGCATCGCCTTCCTGGCGCTGGGCGGAATCGTCATCACGCTGGTAGTGGTACCCGATACCGTCACCCACGTAATGAACCGGGAATCAGGCATCGTACGGGGCAGTTTTGCCAACGTCCTGGCTAACGGGCAACTGCTGCGACTGAATTTCGGCATTTTTTGCCTGCATGCCCTGCTAATGTCCAGTTTCGTTGCCCTGCCGCCGATGATGGCAAAAGCGGGACTGGCCCCCGCCGACCACTGGAAAGTCTATCTGGTGACCATGCTGGTGTCTTTTGCCGCAGTGGTGCCCTGTATTATTTACGCTGAGGTTAAACGGCACATGAAGCAGGTATTTATGGGCTGTATCAGCGTGCTGTTTTTAGCGGAAATCGTCCTGTTTGGCGCCGGCCAACGTTTGTGGATTATTTTTGCCGGCATCCAACTGTTTTTTCTAGCATTTAATATTATGGAAGCCATACTGCCATCGCTTATCAGCAAAGTCGCGCCAGCCGGCTATAAGGGTACGGCCATGGGCGTTTACTCGACCAGTCAATTTCTTGGCGTTGCCGCGGGCGGTGGCCTGGGCGGCGTGCTTTACCAATGGCATGGCGCCGGGTTGGTCTTCGCCTTTGGCGCAGTGCTGGCTATTTTTTGGTGGTGGGTGAGCCTGAGTTTGCGCGAACCGCCGTACGTAAGCAGTCTGCGGCTTACATTGTCGGCACTGGCGGTCAAGGATGGCGCGCTGGAACAACGCTTGAAATCGCAGCCCGGCGTCACCGAGGTCGTCGTGGTGCCGGAAGAGCGGAGCGCTTATGTTAAAATCGATACCAAACGCACCAGCCGGCTTGAGCTGGAACGCCTGGTAGATGCCGCCTGAGTCAGTATCCCGCCCAGGCGGGATAATCCATCATTAATCGCGAAAATTGGTAAACTGAAACGGTTGGCCAAGCTCGCCACCTTTTACCAGCGCCATAGCGCCTTGTAAATCATCGCGGGATTTTCCGGTGACCCGCACCTGCTCTCCCTGGATTTGCACCTGCACCTTCAGTTTACTGTCTTTGATCAACTTCACCAGCTTCTTGGCCAGGGTGGTTTCAATTCCTTGCTTGAGCTTTGCCTCGAGGCTATAGGTCTTGCCGCTGCGGCCAAGTTCGTCGGGTAGCTCGATGGCGCCGCCCTCAATGCCACGTTTAGCCAGTTTTTCGCGCAGGATTTCGACCAACTGCTGCACCTGAAAATCCGATTCACTGGTGGCGGTAATACTTTGATCTTTCTCGTTGAGCTCAAAGCTTGCGGGGACGTTACGAAAATCCCAACGCGTGGTCAATTCCCGGTTGGCGTTCTCCACCGCGTTACGAACTTCCTGCATATCTATTTCTGAAACGATATCAAATGAGGGCATAATGTCTCTCCGGCTGTCATTCTTTCGTGCGTATCATACCTGCTTGGTTTGCCAGATACAAAACGGTGTCCTTGACAAATAGGGTATCCCCTATGGATTTCGAGCTGCGGGCAGCCAACGCGCCCGCGGCTTGGAAGGTGACGGGGATAAGCTCGATTCAACGTTTCCCAGATGACAAGAATGTCTATAATCAATATCAATCCGGATGCCGTCGGCCAATAGGTGGCTTTAACTTTAGCAAAGGTCAGGGAACATGAATATTACCGTTCTGGGTTGTGGCGCTATCGGCCAACTATGGCTGGCGGGACTATTTCGTCAAGGACATACCCTACAGGGTTGGCTGCGGGTACCCCAGCCATTTTGCCAGGTCGATGTGGTGTCGCCGCTGGGAGAAGAGATTCATTATCAGCTGCCGGCCAATAATAGCGCCCAGTTGGCGAACAGCGATCTTTTACTGGTTACCCTAAAAGCCTGGCAGGTGTCCGGAGCCATCAGGACCCTACTGCCGCAGCTTAAACCGGATTGCGCTATTTTATTGTTGCATAACGGTATGGGAACCCGGGAAGAGCTGCCCGTACTCACCCAACCACTATTGCAAGGCATCACCACCCATGCGGCTTATCGTGGTGATAACGGCGACATTATTCATGTTTACGACGGCACCACGCGTATTGGTCCGTTGACCGCCAACGCGCAGTCCATTAGCCAGTTGGCGGAAGTGCTGCATGACGCGCTACCCGACGTTGCCTGGCATAACGATATTGCCGCCCCCTGCTGGGTAAAATTGGCAGCGAACTGCGTAATTAACCCGCTAACGGCGGTGTACGAATGCCGCAACGGGGAGATCGAGCAATATAGCGACCAAATTGCCAACCTGTGCCGTGAAGTCGCCATGGTGATGGATCGTGAAGGCTACCATACCTCTTATGAAAGCCTGCTGTTTTATGTGGGGCAAACCATTCGCAGCACTGCGGGCAATACGTCGTCAATGCTGCAGGATATCCGTGCCCAGCGCCATACGGAGATCGACTATATCAACGGCTACCTATTGCGCCGGGCGCGTACCCACGGTTTGAACGTGCCGGAAAATCAACGTCTGTATGAATTGATCAAACAGAAGGAGGATCATTATGAACGTCTCGGCCCTGATACTTCTGGCGAATGGTAGTGAAGAGATTGAAGCGGTTACCGTTATGGATTTACTGGTGCGGGCCGGTTTTAATGTCACCAGCGCCAGTATAGATTCAATGGGCGCGTTGGAGGTCAAGTGCTCACGCGGAGTCCGTTTATTGGCGGATATGCCGTTATCGGCAGTAGCCGATCGATCGTTTGACGTCATTATTTTGCCGGGTGGTCTAACAGGCGCGGAAGGACTGCGCGATAGTCCCCGGTTAATCGACCTGCTGCGCCGCCAGCGGCTTGACGGCAAACTGGTGGCGGCAATCTGTGCCGCGCCGTCGGTAGTCTTGCAATACCATGATCTTTACCCCGGCGCCGCAATGACCGGTTTCCCCGGACTCCAGGATCGCATTCCCCCGCAGGCTTGGCGCGCGCAGCGGGTAGTCTACGATCGGCAGGCAAACCTCCTGACCAGTCAGGGGCCGGGAACGGCGATGGAGTTTTCCTTGGAAATCATTGCCCACCTGGCCGGTCAAGCCAAGGCGGCGGACGTGGCCGCACAGCTTGTGTTGCCTGCAGGGGTAAATGACTATCGGCGATAACCGCGACTTAGCCAATGCGGCGCTGCCGGCGGTACAGCAACCCGCGCCCGACATGCAAGCCGGGCGCGGCGTAGCCTGGCATACGCCCCCAGGGGGCGTTAAGGCCGGTAAACCTTAACGTTGGCAAACCCCTGCTCACGCAGATACAGTGCCTGCAATCGGCTCATAACGCCCCGATCGCAATACAGCAGATAGGATTTTGACTGATCGAGGGAGCCGAACTGAGTGCCCAGTTTGTAGAACGGCAGTGCCTGCACCACAATGTTGTCCATCAGCAGGGGCTGGCTTTCCTGCTCATCCACCGAGCGAATATCCAGTACAATATCGTTGCTGCCTACCTCGGCGGCGGTTTCCACTACCACCACCTCTTGGCGAGTTTGCTCTACGATATCGCGAATATCGATGCTTTGGGCTGCCGCCACCGCCGTGTCCAGCACGGTAAAATCAAAATGGGACTCTTCTTGTTCGATACGGTGCTTGATTGCCTTGACCGTGGGGCTCTTAGAAATCACGCCGCAGTATTCCGGCATGGTTTTAGCAAACTCCTCGGTACCGATGGCGCGAGCCATGTTGATGATGTGTTCTTTATCGTGTGAAATCAATGGCCGTAATATCAAGGTGTCGGAAACATTATCGATCAAACGCAAATTGGTCAGCGTCTGGCTGGAAACCTGGCCCAATGCCTCACCGGTAACCAACGCCTGGATACCGTAACGCTCAGCCATTTGCGAGGCCGCGCGCACCATCATGCGCTTAAGCACCACGCCCATTTGTCCATCATCCACTTTTTCCAGGATTTCACCCACCACCGCGGCAAAATCAATCGCAATAAAGCGTACCCGATGGGAACTACCGTAGCGGTGCCATAAATGTTGAGCCACCTGACGCACGCCGATTTCATGCGCCGCGCCGCCCAGATTAAAGAAGCAATAGTGAACCCGGCAACCGCGGCGCATCAGCATGTAACTTGAGACGCCGGAGTCGAACCCGCCCGAGATCAGGGACAACACGTCTTCCTGGGTACCGATGGGAAACCCGCCGATGCCTTCGTAGCGATCGGTGATCAGCAGCAGGCGATCGTCTTCAATTTCCAGATGTACCGTTTCCTGCGGATGGTTAAGCTGAACCCGGGTTCCGGCCACATTTTGGTTCAGACCGGCCGACATAACGTTCCACATCCTGGGACGTAAAGTCATGGGTGCCGCGGCGCTTGACCCGTACGCAAAAGCTCTTGCCTACCAGGCGGTCATGATTCAAGGCCAGGGTTTGCAGATAAATATCATGCATATCCTCGTAGAGATGATCCTCCACCGCCAGGATGTGATGGATACCGGGAATACGGGTTAGGGCTTCACATATTGCCTGTCGCCGGGATTCGTCTTTGGCGCGCACGACGATGTGATCCCAATGACGCACAACCGCCAGGGATTCATCATACTGCTTTAAGATGTTGCGAATATTCGTGGTAAGGATTTTAATAAAGCGCAATCTGACAGATTGACTCTTTATCGTGATTTCCGGGAACAATTTGATGATAAACTTCATGGCGATTGTCGTTATATGATCTTAAAAGGGCAACGTTGCGGAACACGTCAT
>JAATGH010000212.1 GCA_015654745.1 Enterobacterales bacterium | reverse complement strand
TCATGGGTTCGCCGCCGGCACCCACGATCACCAGGCATCCCCGGCTATTGAGGCCGCGCAGCAGTGGCCCGAAGGTCGCCGGGCTTGAGGCGGTCGCGACAATCACGTCCGCGCCGCCTAACGCCATGAGTGCGGCCGCCGGATCTTCGGCCCGGCTGTCAATGTAATGATGCGCGCCAAGTTCAACGGCGAGTTGTTGCTTGTCGGTTCCGCGCGCAATGGCGACGGTGCGCAAGCCCATGCGGCGGGCATATTGGATACCCAGGTGACCCAGACCGCCGACCCCCTGGATGGCCGCAAGTTGACCGGCTTTCACCCCTGATTTACGCAGTGCGTTGAAGGTGGTAATGCCGGCACACAGCAGGGGAGCCGCATTAATGGGATCCAGGTCGTCGGGAATGGCAATAAGTCCATGCTGACTGGCTGTCATGGCCTCGGCATACCCCCCGTCGCGGTGCACACCGGTGACCGCTTGATGAGTACAATTGATGAAATCACCGCGACGGCAGGGCTCGCATTGACCGCAGCGTCCGCCGAGGTAGCCTACGCCGACGCGCTGGCCCACATGCCAACGGGGGTCGACGCCTTCGCCGCATTGGGTTATACGTCCAATAACCTCATGGCCCGGTACACGCGGATAGGTTAACCCGTCAAAGCCATATTCCACCGTAAACGCATCGGTGTGGCAGATCCCGCAGGTCTCCACCGCAAGTAATACCTCGCCGGCGCCGGGGGACGGGAGAGGGCGTTCGACGAGTTCAAGCACCCCGTTGCCGGTGGCTTGTAGTGCGCGATATCTTTCGGTCATGGTAGGTAATCCTTCTGTTTTAGCCAACTGGATGCCGAGCAGGCGATAGGCGGCGCGCGCCGCCTCGACCGTGAGGGGATTCAGCGCCGGCGCACCGTTGGCCTGGAGTGGTTCCGCCCACGCTTGAACTTGTGGAGCACGTTGCATGATTTACTCACGGGGTCGAAAAAAACGGGGATAATGAAACCTTCATCTTTCGAATGGACCACCGCGTTAAGCGCGGGACCTTTAGGGGGCAGCAGATAATGCCAATTCCACAAACAACGCTTGAGCAATGGTCGGTGCTGCGTACCGTGGTCGAATCCGGCAGTTTTGCCCGGGCCGCGGAACAGCTCAATCGCAGCCAATCTTCGGTGAGCTATGCCATGAGCCGCTTGCAGGAACGATTGGGGGTGCCGTTGTTGCAGATTGACGGACGCAAAGCACGGTTGACCGACGCCGGGCGTACCTTGCTGGCCGAGGCCACGCCATTGATCGAGGATATGATTCTGCTGGAGGCTCGAGGCCGCGCATTGTCGGCCGGCCATGAGGCGCAGGTCCGTTTGCTTATCGACAGTATTTTTCCACGCCCGCAGTTGTTCGCGGTCTTGACCACGTTCCAGCAGCAGTATCCCACGGTGGAGATAGAGCTGCGGGAACTGGTCCGCCAGCCGGCGCCGGATCCGGCGGCGGTGGCCTATGATCTGGCTGTCACCATCTGGGATATAACCAGTCAGCATGCCATTCGAATGTTTGACATTGAACTGATTGCAGTTGCCCATCGCGCCCATGCGCTGCATCAGCGCGGTATCAGTCTGACTCAGCCGACCCTGGCGCGTTATCCGGTCGTCTCCATTCAGCGCTATGACGGCAGCCCGGTGGCGCCGCATACTCAGCCGTTGGCCAGTCGGCAATGGCGGGTAAACACGGTGGAGGCGGCCATAGGGGCCGTTAGCAGCGGTCTGTGTTACGGATGGCTGCCCCGCCACTTGATTCAAGCCGACCTGGCGGCTGGACACCTGCTGCCACTGCCGCTGGGGAACGAAGGCTCGCGCCAGATCCCGCTTTACCTGAGTTATGCCAGCCGGGATCGTGCGGGTATCGCCACCAGGGCCATGGCCGACCTGCTGCTGGCGAGCTGAATGTGAAACATCAGCTGCGCCGGTTAACATATTCCGCCGGCAGTTTTTCGGGCGCACATTCGATCACCGTTTGGTTATCACTGCCGCAGTCTTCGATAAAAGTCACCGGAGCAAACTCATCGATAACCAGTTTGGGATAGGTAGGACCGGCATCACGGTATTGCCGCATCAGATCCAGATGTTCATTCTGAAAACACACCGTTTTATCCGGGTGTTGGGCAATCCATTGCGGAAAGAAAATCACTCCGTGCAGCATTCGTTCGGCAAAATTGATGGCGACGCTGACGGTCGTACCCGTCGGCTCGTCCCAGGAGATTTTACAAACGTCGTCGGACAATCTGACGATATGCGCCGCTTGGTCTCTGACCCAGCGGCCGCCAACCATGCCGCTGTGAATGCGATAATCGATGGTGCGGGCGTTCTTTAGATACATCTCGTACTGCCAGCCGTTATCGTAGGTGTAGATAAAGTGTTTGCCGATAAAACGGGTCAGTGTTTCAGGCTTGGTGGATTCGAATAGGTCGGCCATGATAGATATCCCAGTCATTCACAAGGTTTAAGTTCAATGGCTATCTTATTCCTCCAAAAAAGGGATTAAAAACGGGTTTTTTAGACGTTAAAACATCAAAAAAATAGATTTATTGCCTGGCGCATCTTCATTCCCATAGCGAAAGACAGCGGTGGCTCGTTCGGGCTGGCGTCACTGTGACGCTTTGCTGTGTCATGTCCTCCGCATTAAATATAACCCTACCATTGATCATCTAACGCAACGGTAGGCTATAACCTCAGGTTATGCCCTACCGCCAAACAAGCATTATCCCCGCCGCACATTTAATGAAATATTCCCTTTTATTCTCCATGTGCAACCTGCACGCTAACACGAGAACCATCATGGCGATCCCACAACCTTATCTGCTATTCCTTGGCGATGTAACCGACCCGCTGGCGGCGAAAACGGCACGCGGTATTCACGTTTGGCGTGCCGAACAGTGCATAGGCCAAAACCGATTGCCCAATTGTACTGTTTCACTCGGTCTTGACGATCTGGATATTGACGCCGCTGTGGCCCGAGGCGCAAAAACGCTGGTACTGGGCACTGCCAACGCGGGCGGATTTCTGCCAGAACATTGGCTGGACCGGGTGCGCGGCGCGATCAAGGCCGGGATGAACGTGGCCAGCGGTCTACACCAGCGTCTAACGGACATTCCTGAACTGGTCGCCCTGGCCACCGAGTTCCGGGTTGAACTGTTCGATATTCGGCATATGCGCCCGGAGCTGCCGGTGGGCAACGGCAAATGGCGCAGCGGCAAGCGGGTACTGACGGTGGGAACCGACTGCTCCGTGGGGAAAATGTACACCTCCCTGGCGCTCGAGGCCGCCATGCGTAAACTTGGCATGAAGGCGGATTTTCGGGCCACCGGCCAGACCGGAATTCTGGTCGCCGGTGAAGGCATCGC
>JAATGH010000202.1 GCA_015654745.1 Enterobacterales bacterium | reverse complement strand
TATTTCGTGTATTGGCTGCGCATTATACGGTCTTATGACCCAGATGCCTATCATGCCGGGCCGTGCATCGGTATAATCCCCTCAACTTTTCTAAAGACGGGCACGCATATGATCCGCAGTATGACCGCATTCGCGCGGCGTGAAGTTAAGGGCGACTGGGGCAACGCAGCCTGGGAGCTACGCTCCGTTAATCAACGCTATCTGGAAACGTATATCCGTTTACCGGAGCAGTTCCGCGGTTTGGAACCGGCCATCAGGGAACGCACCCGCAACCGGCTGACCCGCGGTAAAATTGAGTGTAATTTACGCTTCGAGGTCAATCCCCACGCCCAAAGCGCGCTGATTTTAAACGAGCCGCTGGCCAAACAGCTGGTCGAGGCCGCCCAGTGGGTCAAGATGCAAAGCGACGAGGGCGAGATCGATCCGATGGAAATCCTCCGCTGGCCGGGCGTTATGGCGGCGCAAGAGCAGGATCTGGACGCGATTGGCGCCGAGCTGCTGGCCGGCCTTGACGCCACCATGGATGATTTTATCCTCGCGCGCGAAACCGAAGGCGCGGCCATGAAGGTCATGATAGAACAACGCCTGGCCGGCGTCAGCGCCGAAGTCGCCAAGGTGCGCCAGCAAATGCCCGATATCCTGTTATGGCAACGCGAGCGCCTGGTGGCCAAGATGGAAGACGCGCAGGTCCAGTTGGAAAACAACCGCCTGGAGCAGGAACTGGTGCTGCTGGCCCAGCGGGTGGACGTCGCCGAGGAGCTGGACCGCCTGGACGCCCACGTAAAAGAGACCTACAACATTCTGAACAAGAATGAAGCCGTCGGCCGCCGCCTCGATTTTATGATGCAGGAATTCAACCGCGAATCAAACACCCTGGGGTCGAAATCCATCAACGCCAGCGTCACCACCTCGGCCATTGAACTCAAGGTGCTGATTGAGCAAATGCGGGAACAGATACAAAATATCGAATAATTTCTGCTGACATCTACTGAATGCCACAATGCCCTGTTTTAAGGGCATTTTTATTACTACTAACGTCCATTTCGCGCTACCTGAATCCAGCTAAATCTACTGCCGAACGGGTAGTGCATTCGATATCCTGCCGGCGGACAATACACAGCTTGGCGTGGCCGAGCGGCGCTATGTGGCCCATGTCAGCAAGGCCCACGATCTGGGGCCAGAGCTTGACCGGATCGCGGATGCCCATGTGCGCATGAGCCTGGAATCGCAAGCTGCGTTCGGGCTGCGTCGGGAAGAAGCGATCAAATTTCAGCCCAGCTATGCGGACCGGGGCGATCACATCACCCTCAAGAGCTCATGGACCAAGGGTGGACGGGAGCGAAGCATCCCCATCATCACCTCCGGGCAACGCGATGCGCTCAAGGTAGCTCACCGCCTCGCGGGAGCGGGGTCATTAATCCCAACATACAAGAGCTATATCCAGCAGTGACACGCCTATGATGGGCAGTGCGAGACCGCAGGCTTGAGTCATATGCATGAACTTCGGCATAAGTATGCGCAAAACCGATATGAAACACTGACGGGGGGGAGAGCTCCAGCGGCGGGAGGGTTATCAGGTCAGGCACTGACTCCCGCGCGGCGTACACATGATGCCCGTGCGTAACGACAACCGTTGGGCTATTGCGATCCGCGATTGGCACAACCAGCCACTTCCACACCATCCAGAAAGCTCGCAACGATTTTTCGGCTTTCTGCAAGGTTGTGCAGCTTTTCATCTAGCTTTTCAACTTCTTGCCGCAAGGCGGCTCGGACTTCTCTGCAAGGTACAAATCTGGGCTGGTTGTCCAGAATGCAAGGTAGTAGGATGCGGATGGTTTCGATCTTCAAACCTGCGGCGCTCAGTATGCGAATGCGCTGAACGCACTGTATTTCCGCGGCACCGTAGTCACGGTAGCCTGACTCTGTCCGTACCGGTTGCAGCAAGCTCTCCTGTTCGTAATAACGCAGCATTCTCTCGCTAACGCCGGCGCGACGCGCTAATTCTCCAATTCGCATGACAAACCTCTGCATTTTTTCTTGACCTTGACAGCACTGTCAAAGTTTAACCTCAGATCTTCTCTAACGAAAGCGAGGTTGTAAATCATGGCGGTGATCAACATAGATGGCGCTAAAGTCTCCTATCGGGTCGATGGAGAGGGGCCTGGCCTGGTATTGGTACATGGCACGGGCGGCGATGGGGAAAGCAACTGGGGACATTTGGTCGAACAGCTAGCACCTCACTGGAAGGTCGTGCGACCGGACTACTCGGGGTCCGGCGAGACGGAAGATAGTGGCAAGCCTCTATCTATTCCATCCCTGGCCGCGCAGGTTATCGCGGCAGCTCGAGCTGCGGACGCCGTACCGTTCGATTTGGTCGGGTTCTCGCTCGGGGCTAGCCTGGCTGCGTACATTGCAGCTGAATATCCAGACGATGTGCGTGCCGTCGTACTGCTGGCTGGATTCGACTCAGGTGAGGACGGGCGTATGCAACTGGAGTTCGGCCTGTGGCGTGATCTGATCCACAGTGACCGCAGGGCAATGGCCCGTTTGCTGTTGCTGACCGGTTTTAGTCCCGTTTTCCTTGCCAGTTTCAGTCCCCTGCAAATCGAGGAAAACATCGACGCCATCATCGCTGGCAATCAATGGGAAGGTATGGGGCGCCAAGTAGAGCTTGACCTCACCCTGGATGTGACTGATCAGGTTAAGCGCATCAGCAAACCGACGCTGGTGATAGGCTGCACCCATGATCAGATGGTGCCGCCAGCACATGCACGGGCATTGGCCGAAGCAATTGCGGGTGCGCGTTACGCCGAACTGGACAGTGGACACCTGGCGCCGGTGGAGCGTCCCGATGAGTTCGTGCAATTAGTGACGGAGTTCCTGCGCGCTAGAGGGCGATGAGCATTCCGGCTACTGGTCTTGACGTTGGGTGAGCTTGCCCAGCAATAACGGACACCGCCCAAAGTAACATGGACGGCCCCTCAGGCGCTGATTGGATGTTCCCTTTGTGTGTCATGCAGGCTAATGTTATATAAAATGCTACCATACCGGCCGTTGCGCTCAACCGTGAAACCGTCTACTCAAAGCCGAAACGTCACGCTTGAAGCAGTGGCGCAACCCGGAGAAGAGAGAATGTCCTTAACTAACCAAATCGACATACCCGCTGACCTGCTGGCCGACCAGCGCGCGCTTATCTTCACCTTGACGGGAGTACGATGCTGAAGACGGAACTCTCCATTGCCGAAGCCCGCCGCATCGTGCTTACGGCACAGGGCTTCAACGCGATGCGCGCCCCAGGGGCCGTTGGCGCGGCGCAGCTTCGCAAGGGCATAGAAAGGCTCGGTCTGCTGCAAATCGACAGTGTCAACATTCTGGTGCGCGCGCAGTATATGCCCCTGTTCTCGCGCCTGGGCGCCTACCAACCCGCGCAGCTCGACGCGCTGGCGGCAGCCAAACCCAAGCGTTTTTTTGAATATTGGGGGCACGAAGCGTCAATGCTGCCCATCGATTGCCAGCCGCTGCTGCGCTGGCGGATGGATCGCGCACGGCGCGGCCTGGACGTGTGGCGGCAGCTTGCACCCTTTGCGGGAGAAAAACGGGGCGAAGCCGATGCCCTGCTTGCCCGCATTGCGGCGCAAGGACCGCTGGCCGCTTCCGATGTGGCGGGGAGTAAAGCCGCCAAGGGCATGTGGGAGTGGAGCGCCGCCAAACATGCGCTGGAATGGCTGTTTTGGGCGGGGCTGGTCGCCTCGACCCATCGCCGCAGCAGCTTTGAGCGGGTATACGATCTTACAGAACGGGTATTGCCCCGCGCCACATTGCAGATTCCCACCCCCAGCGGCGAAGATGCCCGGAGGGCGCTGCTTGCACGCTCGGCGCGCTCGCTCGGCGTCGCGACGGCGGACGATCTGCGCGATTATTATCGCCTCTCCCCAACGGACGCACGGCTGCCGATCGAACAGTTGGTCGAAGAAGGGACCCTCATCCCCGTACAGGTGCGTGGTTGGCGGCAGCAGGCCTATGTGCACAAAGATGCGCGCGCCGGACGCCGGCTCGAAGGCTCGGCCCTCCTGTCGCCTTTCGACCCGCTGATATGGAGCCGGCCGCGAACCGAGAGACTCTTCGGGTTTCGCTATCGGCTCGAAATCTACACGCCCGCCCACAAGCGCGAACACGGTTATTACGTGCTGCCCTTTCTGCTGGATGGTGCGCTCGTCGGCCGCGTGGACCTTAAAGCCGATCGCAAAGCCGGACAGCTCATCGTTCAGCGGGCGCACGTCGAGCCCAATGCGCCGCACCACACGGTGGAACGGCTTATTGAGGAGCTGCGCCTGATGGCGTCATGGCTCGGAATGTCGAGCATCGCCATTGCACCGGCGGCGGCCATCGATCCGCTATTTACCCCCATCCAGATCCTGTTATAAAAGCGGGATAACCTATACCGATATTTTTCCTGCCGCCTTGAACTGAACGGCCAATACCTTACTGGCTGCAAAAGGCCAATATTTATTACCAATAACGTGCTCGTTTCAATGGAGCGCTTTATTGTCAAAAACCATATTTCACCATGGCCAAGCATGAGGCCAATTCTTGTTTCCTAAATTAGCATTCGTGACGAAAGCCCGGAATCGATTGGGGTTCCTGCTACTCTCTGAGAAGGCAGGTATAAATCTGCCGGGACGCTACCCTGATTCCCGCCTTGTGCGGGTTTTTTTGTCTGTATTCGCAGGATGTCGCACCTGTACCTCGACGACAAGTAATGGCGTATTAAGCAGCCAATGGAAAGTGATATCGTCGCGACATAAGAATGGTCATCCGATGGGCGACTGTATCCCGTTGCATCAATGACGACACGTTGGCCGCCGGATAAGAATCCGTACCGCACGCCCGCTTACTCAAAAAGAGATAATGAATAGAGCCAATCCGGTGCATTGTTAACCATTCCAGTGTAGTTAAGATTAAGATTTTTATCGCACCCATTCCGCGAAAGGTAACTAAATGACACCAATCCGGAATGAATAAAATTTCTATCTATCACCCCCGCAATACAGAAAAAAGGCAAGCCATCGCCTTCCTTTATAACGTTGGCTATTCGAGCGTTATCGTTCGATTTTATCAAAATCGGCACATCACCATACTGCGCTGGATTCACATTGCGAATAAAGTAAGGGCCATTCTCACCATCACGTGTCTCGTCGAAAATTGATGCGGGTAATATTCCTTGCGAATAAAAGTATCTGTTGAGCGATGGCTTGTGGTCGCCATAAATCACGATCAGTGTATTTGGCGCTATTTTTTGTACTTGGCTAACAAAGTCACCCATCCGCTCAATTGCCGAGCGCAAGATATAATGATATCGCTCAGCGACTAAATGCTTTTCACGACCATATGGTCCATGGGTCGACATGGTTATCAAATGCATGAAAATTTTTTTATCTGCACGGTTCCTTAATTCAGATAAAGCTGAATTATAGAGCCGTACGTCATCGTGCTGAATTTCCCATGGCTGTTTATTTTTTAACATGTACTCAGGTATTGCTCCCATGCTGTCAATGCCTTGAAAAATATCAAATCCGAATTTTTTAAACACCATCTCCCTGTTCCAAAAAGTCTTGTAATTATTATGTGCCGCGAAGGTTTCGTAACCATGGTGTTTTAACGCACTGGCTAAGGTGTAGACGTTAGAACGCAACAAATTTGAATACTCGGCATAGATGATACCGGATAATGCCTTCCCCGCGCTCGGTAACCCCGTTAGCATTTCGAATTCCGCGTTTGCCGTACCGCCACCATAAACCGGAGAAATGGCTCTGAACTCATTAAAGCCCTGGTTAAGCAAAGGGGAAAACGCATCTTTAAAATGATCATCATCATACCAGCATGATTCGCATAATATAAATATTATATTCCCCTGAAATTTTTTTCCGAAGACAGAATTGATCAAATTTTCGTTGCCGTTTTTCTCATTAAAAAATAATTCTCGTTCATGGGAGGACGCCTTACCGACGGTTTTCCTCATACTGGTTTGTACAATGTGCATGGGTAGTCCCTGTTTTCTGAAATTGTCGGGCCAATCCCATGATTCGTAATTAATGCCAATATCTGTAGAGAACTTCTCAATTTCTTTTAATACAAGGTTATCGCTTTTAACTTCAAGTAAATAGGGGGTGAATGTAAAAATAGACACAATACAGAAAGCGGTCGCCATGACTAGATAGTGCGTTTTGCTTGTTTTTACAAGTGGGGCTATTTTGAAAAGTAAAACCAGGACTATACATAAAAATATCAGCGCCGTTATTGGATGTATATTAGCATAATGTAATGAAAATATAATATTATCGCTTGTGGTTATATCGGTCCATGAGATAGGCTCACCGGTTAACGCCATCTTTTCTGAATTAATAGACATTAACACAATCAGCAGAGAGCAGATCAGAAATAGTGCGACAAATAAAGGAATCCACAAAACTCTCAACAGCAAGTAAACAAATAAAAGTGGTGAGATCGTCCAAACTAAAAAAATAATCGACGTTCTATCTTGACTAAACTCAAGCGTTTCATTAGTAATATTCAATATTGTTAAATATAAAACCATCAGAAAAATTAATGCCATCCCCTCAAATAAAAGACCACATTCTTTGCAATTATTCAGACCTGTGGTTTTTTTATCTAAAGAGAAAGAGGGTTTTAATCGCACCATTCACGCTCCTATAGCGATATATCAAATATCAGTTTTATGAATATGCAGGAATATTTACAATGATTGAGATGCATTTAACGTGCAGAGCAAACCTGGCAAAATATTTAGCAGGCGAATAAATCATTGATAGTGAATATTATCCAAACCAGGAAATTTGATCAATTGCGAAAATGGACACACGGCCACCCAGCGTGCGCTATACCGTCCACAACAATTTTTCACAATGATGCTCCACTTCTATTCCCGCAAGCAGCACCACCCGAACCTTAAGCAAGGTGACATCGACAACCAAATCTTCTCTCCACCATCACCACAACCCTAACCATCAGGCCAGGAAAACAGGTAAATGCCATAACTACAGCCAATCTTCCAAAAAATACGATGACGCGCCCCAGCCCCCTTAACCATTTTTATGCTACCTAATGCCATTTTAGATGTTTGGCGAATAGCGGCATGATGATTATGCCGAAGCGCTAATTCTTATCGACGGCAGACTTCAGCTTGATATTGAAGGCGATGTTATTGATATGGCCACGGGTGAATATTACGTTATTCCCGCTGGCAAAACGCATCGCGTCCTGCCGGGAAGTCACGGCACGCTGCTGCTGATCGACGCGCAAGCCACTGCCGCTGAACCTAAGGTTTGATGTCACGACTAAACAATATCCCCGCGATAAGCCATATGGCGGGCCGTCATGGAACACGAGGTGGCTGTCATTCAGCCGTCACGTTGATGCCCCATAATCCGCAGGTCATTATTAGAAAGCTGCCCGTCTTAACATTGCCCGCGACCTGCGGGCTTTTTTATGGCGCAGAAATCATCATATATCTTAGGGTGATGGTCATCCGGATCGCCAGCTAACGCTTATCGGGGAAGGGCTGTCCGTCGGCCATCAGCGGCAATGCGCCCAGGGGCTTGATTTCGCGCAACACAAAGGTGGTTTCCATCTCCTTGATCCGCGGCAGCGCTCGCAGTACCGTCATGGCGAACTCGGAATATTCATCCAAGTCCCTGGCCACTACCTGCAACAAAAAATCGGCGCTGCCGGCCACCGCATAGCAGGCGATCACCGCGGCCAATTTTTCAATTTCCACCTCAAACTGTCTGGCTTCGACGGCGTTGTGGCTATCAATTTTTATCCGGATAAACGCCAGTATACCCAGCCCGGCTTTTTTGCGATCCAGCACTGCCCGGTAGCCGGCGATCACACCTTGTTGCTCAAGCTGCCTGACCCGCCGCCAACACGGAGAGGTGGCCATGCCTACGTTGTCCGCCAACTGTTGGTTAGTGATGCGTCCGGCGTCCTGCAGCTCTCGCAATATCCTGATGTCGACCGCATCGAGCGTGATATCTGGCATAATTTTTCCTCTATAACTTATCATTAGGTAAATCATACCTTTTTCAGCCTTCATTATGCAAAAATAGGCAGGTTCTTCCGGGCATTGCGGATTATGATCCCAGTTGGGATTTATGTACTTTTGTCGGGAGAACATCATGATTGAAGATTTGCGCATTGCCATTATCATCAACCCCTCGCTGCCGTTAGGACTGCTGGCCAATACCGTGGGTGCCATCGGTATCGGTTTAGCCGCCAAGTTACCGGAACTGGCTAACCAGCGGCTAAGCGACGCGAGGGGCATCACCATAGACATCAGTTCCCGGCTGCCGGTACCGATTCTGCAGGCGGATGAGGAGGCGATCAAGGCGCTGTTATTCAAGGCGATCAACGATAGCCGTACCCAGGCTATGGTGCCTTTCCCCGCTTTTGCCCGCAGCCTGCACCAGTATCAAGAGTACCAACGCGAATTTCCGCTACATACTCTCGCCACGGAAACGATTGACGGCGTGGGTCTGGCCGGTCCGGCGAAGTGGATTACCTCGCTGACCGGTTCACTGAGATTATTACGATGAGTCCGATAATAATCAGCCCCGGTAAATCGCTATTGGCACTTCCTTAATGGGAGGACGTCACCAGAGGGACATGACATCAACTCAATCGACGTTCCACGCTAGCCGCCCGATAGCTAACGCCAGCAACAGATGGACCAGCGCATATACCGGCATGAGCACGGACAACGGTGAACTTACCGACGTAAAGACCAGACTGGCCAGCGCGATACCCAACAGCGACCCGATCTGTCGCATTGAGGTATGGATGGCCGAAGCGGTGCCCGCCAACGATGCCGGTGCGCTGCGCAATACGGTTACCGTCATAGGCGGCACGACAAACGCCGTACCGCCGGCAAGCAGGGCCATGGCAAGGATCACCACCGCGGTGATTCGCGCCTGCATGCACAGCATGCCGAGATAACCACAGGCGCTAAGTAATAATCCCGCCACCATCTGTTTTTTTATGCCCAAACGGGCCATCAGCCTGCCGGCCAGCACATTACCGGCCATCAGGCACATCGCCAGAGGAAGCAACGCCATGCCGGCCTGCAGCGGGGAATAACGCAACCGCTGCTGGAGGAGTAAACTCAGGACGTAAATACCGCCAAAGTAGCAGGCGTTAATCAACAGCCCGGTAAAATTGGCAACATTAAACCAGGGGTGCCGAAACATGGCGAAGGGAATGACCGGCGAGGCGGCGTAGCGTTCCACCACGATAAAACCTACGCCGCTGCCCAAAGAGAGTAACGCAATAGCTTGCATCAGCCCATTACGCCACCCCATTGCGGTTAGCTGAATCAATAGAAAGCTGATTCCAGCCAGGGTGATGAAACCAAGACATTGACCAGCCAGATCACCGCCTGGCGTTTCATGGCCATCCGTCGCCGGCAACAGCCGAGATGCCGCTAAAACGCCGCATAAGCCAATAGGAATATTAATCAAAAATACGCTGCGCCAACTGAAATAGCTGACCAGAAAACCGCCTAATAACGGTCCGAGCGCCGCTGCGATCGCCACCATCCCCCCGAATAGGCCGATCGCCCGTTGCCTCGCCACCCTATCCGGCCAGATCAGCGGCATTAAAGAAAACGATGCGGGGATAAACATTGCCGCGCCGGCCCCCTGGATGAACCTTAATATAATGAGTTGGCCTATCGACCCGCTGAGGCCGCAAGCCAGTGATGCGCCGCTAAATACCGCCACGCCCAGGATCCATAGGCGACGGGCACCATAGCGATCGGCCAGCATGCCGGCGCAAAGCATTAAACCCGCCAGCGTCAGATTATAAGCATCCACCGCCCAGGTGATCGCCGATACCGACGTGTGAAACTCGGACTGTATGCTGACAATGGCGATGGCAATGACATTGACGTCCAGTATCGCCATAAACATTCCGGCGCACAGCACCATAAGAATAGGGAATTGCCCCGTTCGGCCTGGAATGTTTACCGGGTTTGCTTCTAACATGATGATTCCTTTTTACCCTCGATAGAGTGAGTGTAAAAACAAACTTCGCGGTTTAGAATGCAGCATAAATAAGGTAAGGCGCGGCAAAAACGCCGCAGGATAAATATGAATTGGGATAACGCACGGTTTTTGCTGGCCATGTCGCGCACCGGGAGCCTACGCGCGGCGGCGTCCAGCCTGGACGTTGATCAAGCGACCGTCGCCCGGCGCCTGCGTACGTTGGAACGGGAGTTGCACACTCATTTGTTTAATCGGCATCCGGAAGGTTATACGCTGACGTGCGCCGGTCAACTGTTGTTACCCGAAGCGGAGATGATGGAAGCCGCCGCCGCCGCACTGCAGCGTAAAACGTTCGGCATGGACGCCTCGTTGGCTGGGACGGTACATATAGCCTCAACGGAATCACTGGCAAGCTGTTTTCTGTTGCCTGCCCTAGCTCCGTTACGCCAATCGCATCCCAATATCACCCTGTTGCTGTCAACCGCCCTCGAGCTGGTGGATATTAAACGCGGTGAAGCCGATCTGGCGGTGCGCAGCGCACGCCCGACCGATGAAAATCTGATAATACGCCGCCTGGCCACCTTTCACATTGGCCTGTACGCCTCCACGGCCTATGTTTCACGCCGCGGCCTCCCGGTCCCCGGCAATGCTTTCGCCGGCCATGACCTGATTATGTTTCCCCGCGATGCCGTCCCGCAATATTGGCAACGGCTGTGCAACGAGCCCATCACCAATGGCAATATCGTATTGGAAACGCCTTCGCAATGGTTGTTAATTGAATCCGTTAGGCAAGGGATTGGGATTAGCATGATGGCGCGGGAGATCGTCGAACGCTGTTGTCCTGAACTGGTTAACGTCATGCCGGCCCGCCACGAGACGGTTGATATCTGGCTAGTGGTGAACCCGGATGTGTGGTCAGCGGGACGCGTACGTGTGGTGATAGACGCGATTAACAATGCTTTTATGTAGCAAAAAGACCATGTGGCAATGCGGCATGGCCGATGCCGGTCCCTTAGCCAACCCCTGGGCGCTTGGGGCGGCATGTGAAAGGTGAATCCGTTAGCAGGCAGCCGACGGCAGATGATCACTTCCCGTCCGGGCCGGACGAGGAGCGACCAATGACCCGGCGTCAACGTAACTCGTCCGCCGGATAGGTTTTCATTCCCGTTCGATATGATCGCGGCCTATACCTGGGCCATCCCGCCATCAATGCATAGCTCCGCGCCGGCAATAAAACTGCTTTCGTCGGAAGCCAGGAACAAAGCGGCGGCGGCGACCTCCGCCGGCTGCCCCAAACGACCAAGGGGAATCAAATCCGTCAGCGTCTTTCTCATGTCGTCCGTGACGCTGGCGAACATCGGCGTTTCTATGGGGCCGGGACTGAGTGTGTTTATCCGGATGCCAAGACCGGACAATTCGCGGGTCCAGGTTCGGGCAAATGAGCGAACCGCCGCTTTTGTGGCACCATAAGCCCCGTACCCAGGCGTTCCGATCGATCCGGCAATGGACCCGATCAACACGATACTGCCGCCGTCCACCATTAACGGGACAGCTTTCTGAACGGCAAACAGCGTCGCCCGGGCGTTAAGATCAAAGGTCTGGTCAAAATGCGCAGCCGTGGTTTCCGCCAAAGTAGCGTATTCGGACATACCCGACGAGAGCACCAGAATATCGATTTTCCCTTTACGGGCTTTCACCGTTTCATATAAGCGATCTAAATCTTCAGCTCGGGTGGCATCACCCTGTATCGATTCGATATGTTGCCCAATTAAACCTACCGCCTTGTCCAATTCGTTTTGGCGGCGACCGGTGATAAAGACATAGGCGCCCTCCTCCACAAAGCGTTTTGCCGTGGCGAGACCAATCCCGCTGTTGCCACCCGTAATAACGGCAATTTTACCTTTCAATCTCGACATGTGATTTCTCCGCTTGATAGATAATCTTCATGGTATACATTATATATCTGGGGTCAATCAGGCACCTGAAGGTGCTTAAGTATCACTGAGGAAACTGCCTTGCCGCTAGGCAATGGCCATCAATCAAGAAGGTCTTTGCAAAGGATACCGCAGCCGATAAGAGTATATTACACGTTGACGGAGACTCATTATATGAAAAGTCAACACCTGGCGGATCATGAATAACGGTCAGAGGAAATGTGTATATACCGTCTTTCGTGCGAAATGACCCACAAAAAACAAATCATAATCCCTGCTATTTTATAGCTAAAATAGTAAGCAGTTTTTCATTAATTCATGTTATTGATCTTTATGCGGATGGCCACCATAATGACCATCAGTTTTATACTAGCACAGCTAATATAGAACTGCTATTCACCACGATTCCTCCGCTTAGCACGGCGGTTCAATAAAATATTAATATGATAACAAAGAAATTTAATAGATTATTACCTTCTTTATTATTGGAGTTAAAAAATATTTCAACCTTACTGCTACAAGGAATCATTTATGTATTTCGCACTTGCAAACCTGCAAAGTATGATTTAGGTTATAGATGTTGAATGTAATAGGACGACTTTATTCAACAAATACTCAATATTAACCAAAAGATTCTCTATCAGAGAATAATAAAATATATATAGCATATATATATTTTACAAAATTAAGGAGTGAAATATGGCTATCAAATCAAAAAATGTGGTAATTGTCGCGAAGAAAATACGTCCCATCCTGCTGCCGCAACACCTGTAATTTAGCAAAAACAAGGCATCTCCTTGAGATGCCTTTCTTGAATGGAGTATAAACCATGAAAGACAATGATTATTTTCCCAAACTCAATTGCTTGGTGTCATTATCAAATAATCGACTTATTGCTGTAACCAATGAGGACGAGTTCTCCTTTGATGAATTACCCATCACGCCCGATGAGGCCTACCATTTTTTAAACTTGTTAGATGGACAAACGCCGATAGGTAACATCATAGAAAAAAGCGCACCCGCGGTCTCATCAGAAATTGCATATCAATTGATTGATTCCCTATCCCAAAAAGGCTTGGTTCTGAAAAACCCGCCCATTGCGTTTCTCAGCGGCAAACATGCGATGCTGGAGATTGAGGATGTACAAAATCAGTTAATGCATCAACTATTATATAAAAATATCTTTTGGGAAAAATGCAAGGATCCGGCCACTGTCCCGGTCAATGTTTACGTCGGCATGGCCATTGAAAACTATCATTTGCTCTCGCGTGGCAGCTCCTTTGATGCGCATGCGCTCTATTATCATAGCTTCCGCAAAGCCCGAGAAACCATGAATAATGTATTTTGCAGCGAAAATGGCCACTTTGATATCATTCTCTCTGGCTTAAAGCTATTAGGGCTTGAAGAGCAAAGCATCATCAAATCGGTACCTTTGCCAGAAACGCTCGGGTTGGCAAATTCGTTGGCTTACTGGTCGGCGAACGATCCGCTGTTCTTTTTTAGCACAATGGAAATACTCGAGGGGAAGGATAACCAGATAGACAGCTATGTCGTCGCCATGGAGCAGTCAGGCAAAATCAACGGTTCTTTTGTTGAAATGATAAAATCACATTCACTGATTAATATTAAAGATAAGCACGCCAGCCTGGGCCGCCAGATATTCACCGAGATTCCCGCCATTGCCGTCAGCGAAGTCAATAGAATGAAAAGACAAACCCATCTCTTTATTGAAATTTATAATGCATTTTATCAATCTATCTGGGATCACTATTCCCAGACCAATAATTTACTAAGAATAGCATAATGACTAGGAGATAATTATGGCCGTTTTTTTTTCGATTCCTGGTTTGAGAAAAGGTGTGCGCATACAAAACTCAGGTACGGGAATATCCCTTGAATACCGAGACCAAGGGTGTGATATAACAATTATTCCCGAGCAAAAAGACAACGTTCTGGCCTTTATACAGATGCTTTCCACTGGGGAAAAGTCACTTTCCGACCTTAATAAATGCTTCTCGAAATGCGGATTTTCGCCTAATGAGATTATAAATCAGCTTGATTCGTTAGGACTGGTATATGAGTGCGATCAGCTCAATAAACCGAGGGTGATGAACGGAGAGGATTTTTACTACACACGCCTACTACCCACGGCAAAAAAATGGCAATGCCAATTGGGACATTCCCCTTTATATAAAAGAATTGTTGCGAATACGGCAACCATGAACGAGATCATTGGCTATGCCATGGAATACTACCATCTCGTCAAAATGTCACCCGCGTTGATCTCACCGGCACTGAGCCATGTCGTAGATGAAGCGATAAAAAATCAGCTTATTATGCTTTTTGTCGAAGAATATGATCATGATAAAATGATGATCGATTGTCTGGCTTCGGTGGGTATAGCAGAGTCGACCCTCTTATTGCGACAACCGCTACCGGCAACCTTTATGGCAAATGCAAGCCTTGGAGTGTATGCAAGGCAGCATTATCTGAGTTTTTTTTGCGCACTTTTTTTGTTTGAGACGGCAGGTCATGATTTTAACGAACGCTTCAAAAATATATGCATCGAAAAAAAATTACCCGCGGAATTTTACTTACCGATTTTGCGGCATTCCGATATCAATAAAGAAGGCGATCATGACTTAATCACGCTCAATTTACTCAAAAGAATTCCTGTCATTGCCGAAGAGGAGCAAAATATAATACTCGTACACATCTGCAATCTTATAGAAATTCTACATGAGGAAGACCGTCAGATCGTTAACTTTTATAGTACTCATAAAAATATTTCACGAGTGTATTATTACTGATGCTATATTTATTTGAAAAAAAGAACAGCTTGTTAGATAACCGAGCGCAGTATCAGCAGGCCAAATACCGTTTAATGAATATTCTTTTCATGCATTTTTTTGAAAGACTGTTATTTCTTAGCGTTGTTATCGTGGCGCCACTGAAATGGGTCGCCCTAGGATATTTAACCGGTCCGGAAACCGGACTGTTTTTTTTCTTTCTTTTTTTTATATATCGATGCACCCCACTATTTTTCAGCTATATTGCTCGATATATCAGCCGTGAAAATATATTCATAGTCGGAGGAATAATTGAATGTACGGCTATCTTTTTCCTTTTGTACCAGCATGAAAGAATGATCATATTCAGTCTTGCCCTGCTCGCGGGAGCGGGCGGCGGAGCCACCACCACCATGCTGGTTAGCATGATAGAATCTGCTAATCTGGACGTCAGTGCATTAAAGAAAAAAACGGCCGATCATGACATTTTTAATATCCACTTGATGCTTATTAATGCTTCCGCGTTTCTCTCTCCTTTCTTTGCTTTTTTACCAGAAGGAATCTATCCGGCTACCATTGCCTGCTTAGTGATAATAGTATTGCTGCTGTTTTTTAATATGATGAAATTAGGTAAAATCAGTAATTATCCTCATGTATTCCATTCTTCACAATTCCGGGGGCATTTTGATGAAAAATTTTTTCTTATTTGGTTAGCTACCATTTCCGTTTGGGCCGCGGCGTCTATTGTTTATGCTATTTTGCCCTCGCTCGACTCAAGTTTCCTGGGACAGGAGGGAATGAATATTTGGTTGTCTTTTGACGCACTGGTGGTAATAGTACTGTTCTTCATACTAAAATATGTCTATTTCCTTCGCAACAATAGCGTTATTAACGCAGCCATTGGCCTGGGGGCCATATTGGCGGGATTGATGCTAATATTGATTGGTCAACAGAGTTTTTCTATCATTTTACTCGCGCTAACAATTATGGCGTTTGGCGGTTATATTGCCTTCGGCCAACTCTATGGTTTGGCTATGCAAACACCTTACCTCCACCGTAAAACGTTTTATCTCGGGTTGCTCTCGTTTTCGGGCGCGATGGGGGAAGCAGGGATGCAAGGCCTATTCTGGTTGACCAAAAGCGTGAATTTCTGCCTGGCTATCGCCGGTTGTTTGATTCTGGCCGGGCTATTAGCGCTGGGTTATCTGAGGAAAACAGATCACAACCGCCATTAGCCGCCAATACGAAATTTCGCTGGTTTGCCGTCATCATGGCACGTGACTCCACCCGTCGAGATAGCATCTAGGCTAATTATTGGTTTGCAAATTATATTTATTTTCGATTTTAGATTGATCAAATGCATTTTACACTGAATTTATTGAACAGCGCGGGATAACCCACTGTCTTTAACACTTTTCGTGCGTCTATATTATTTAAAAATGTTAAATTACCGAAACAATCTCTTCCTCTCATTGATTTGTTACCTAAAAGAAAAAGCCTATTTGAGAATTTTATTTCTACTTGGTTAAAGTGATATTTATTATCACCTGCTGATTTTAGAATATTTCCACTCCTCGCCAAATAAACATTTAACTCTTTGAATATAATGTCATTTCAAAAAATAACAATTTATCAAAACTATAGGTTAAGATAAATTGACAAAATGATTCCTAGCTACCAACCTTGAAGAGTGGGTCTTAAAAATGATAATTTTTTAAATCACTTTATTATAAAAATTTTATGGAGCTAAGTTGAATGCCTACACTACACAAACCAGCGATTTATCTACCGGAGTATATTATTACCTTAGAAGAGACGCTTGCTTTAGCAAGGAAAAACTTCAAAGATAATCTTAACTTGGATAAATCAATTGATCTTATCTCTCATACGGGAGTAAAAAAAAGACATATCATCCAACCCATTGAACTGGCTACGCTTCACCCTGGATTTGGTTATCGGAATGCCGTTTTTGAGTATCAATCCAAACGTCTGGTTCCCGGAGTGATTGAACAAGCATTAAGCCATGCGGATATCTGTGCCAAGGATATTTCGGCAATAATTTATGTTTCTTGCTCCGGATTTCTTATGCCTTCGTTAACCGCGTGGCTTATCAATAAAATGGGATTCCCCCTCAATACCGTGCAGCTACCAATATCTCAACTAGGCTGCGCGGCCGGCGGCGCGGCAATTAACCGGGCTCATGATTTCATCGTCGCCCACCCAGGTAACAATGTATTGATAGTAAGCTGCGAATTTTGCTCACTCAGTTATCAGCCCACCGATGGCGACATCGGCAGCCTGCTTTCCGACGGGTTATTTGGTGACGCCATTACATCCGCGGTGGTGACGGCGGATTCCGGGAACGGTCTGACGCTGCAAAAAAATAGCAGTTATTTAATTCCTCAGACCGATGAATGGATACGCTATGCGGTTAAGGATACGGGATTTCATTTTCGTTTGGATAAACGCGTACCCGGGACCATGCAGCCCTTAGCTCCAGTGATGAGGGAATTTGCCCAGGCCCATGGCTGGCAGGTCGATCGCCTGGATAATTATATCATTCATGCCGGAGGCCCAAGAATATTGGATGATTTATGTAAGTATCTCGGCGTTCCGCTGGAATCATTCTCCTTTAGCCGGGACACCCTGGTAAACTGCGGCAATATAGCCAGTTCGGTTGTGTTCGAAGCCTATCGCCGGATGCATGAGGCCAGTGCGTTCAGAAGGGGGGGAAAAGCCATGATTGCCGGTTTCGGTCCCGGGATTGTGGCCGAGATGAGTTTGTCGCAATGGCAATAAGCGCCGCTACCAGGCCAGAATTACGCGGTTTTCCCACGGGGTAGTACCCCGTTCAGTGCCGGTTGCTCATGCCGATATGCATAATACCGTCCTCATCGTAAGCATCCGTAACCGCTTCGAAGCCAAATTGACGATAAAATGCTTGCAAATGGGCCTGCGCGGAGAGCGAAACAACCCGACCCGGCCAGTGGGTTTCGCATGCCGCCAGCGCCTGTTCCATCAGGCAATACCCCAACCTTTGGCCACGGGCCGGCGGTGCGATAATGACTCGACCTATGGCCAGGCGATCGCCATCCGCCAGGATCCGCGCATAGGCCATGAGCTTATCGCCGAGATAGCCTGTCACATGACGATTTTCGCCCAGCAGATCTAAACCATCCACGTCCTGATATAAACAGGTTTGCTCGAGAATAAAGACCCTGTTACGTAATGCGAGGATCTCGTACAGACGTTGCGGGGTTAACTCATTCTGATGCCAATCATTCCATACTAGGTTCATGTTCACTCCTCGATTTTCGCGTGACTAACGGCTTAACGACAGATATTCCCACCCGATTTCGAGCAGCGCGGTACGTGGCTGAATCCCGGCGAGCTTTCTCAGGTAGGGATGAGGGTGAACGAACATCGCCAGTACATCCGCAGCGGGAAAAATGAAGGGGTGGCGTGATAATAACGTCATTGCCTCTAGGTTAACATGCCGGCATTATCGTTGGGATGTCGTATTTTGCACTAAACATGACGTTTTTTTCATGGCCTGAACCTGCCGCTGTGCAACTATAGAGGTCTAACAACGCCAGGGGGAAAAACCGATGCGGGTCGAGGAAACGGTGTGGATCACCCTGTCTGACGGC
>JAATGH010000492.1 GCA_015654745.1 Enterobacterales bacterium | reverse complement strand
TCCTGCCGATTGGTGGTGGCATAACAGATATCGCCCTTACGCGCGCCGACTATCAGTGGGAACCGCTCGCGCAGCGCATCGATAACCTCGGAAGTATCATCCACCGAGAGCGTGGTTTGGGTCATAAAGCACAGGTTGGCCTCGTCCTTGACCCGTAGCTGCCATACGTCCGCAGGCGATTCCACCAAATACATGCCGCCCCTGGGGTTGTTGTATTGCCCCATGGTCCCCTCCACTTCCGGGTGCCCGGTATGGCCGATAAGAATTGCCTCGGTCCCCTTGCGGCTGGCGCGCGCCACTTCCATATGCACTTTGGTCACCAGCGGGCAGGTGGCATCAAATACTGTTAAATCACGATTTTTCGCCTCGGCCCGCACCGCCTGCGACACTCCATGGGCGGAGAAAATCAAAATCGAGCCATCGGGAACCTCGCTGATTTGCTCGATAAAAATCGCGCCGCTGACTCTCAATGAGTCCACCACATAGCGATTGTGCACCACTTCGTGCCGGACATAAATTGGCGCCCCATAGATTTCCAACGCCCGCTCCACAATGCTGATTGCCCGGTCGACACCGGCGCAAAAACCGCGCGGATTAGCCAGTAAGATGCGCATTTTTATTCTCCTGCTGCGGATTGATTGCCAGAACCTCAATATCAAAAAAGACCTGGCGGCCGGCCAGGGGATGGTTAAAATCCACGGTAATGGATTCGTCGGCCACGTCGCGTATCAGGCCGGGCATTTCACCGCCGCTGATGGCGGTGAACAGCATAATCGTCCCCACTTCCGGCACGCCGGTTTCACTGAAATCCCGCCGGGAAAAAAATTGGATCAGATCGGGATTGCTTGGACCGAACGCCGACTCCGGCGCCAGAGAGAACGATTTTTTATCCCCTACCCGCAGGCCAAGCAGGGCCTGCTCCAAGGGTACGGACAAGCTGCCGTCCCCCAGGCGGAACAGCGCCGGTTTGTTCTCGCGCCGGGTGGATTCCGCCAGGGCGCCATCCTCTAGCTTGAGGTCGAAATGCACCAAAACCGCACTGTCGGGACCCACCTGTTCTTTTATCATCTTCACTCTTTGGTATTTGCCGCTTTATCGTCGGGGCGGATCAATCCTTCCAGCACAATCAAAAACGCCCCGATACAAATGGCCGAATCCGCCACGTTAAACGTGGGAAAGTGCCAATCACCGACATAAAAATCGATAAAATCGATGACCAGCCCGTGTATCAGGCGATCGGAAAGGTTGCCCACCGCGCCGCCGATAATCAGGGCATAGGCGCAATTGGTGATACGCTGGCGATGGCTGGCACGATACATCATGACGATAAGCGTCACGGCGATCACCAGCGCGATAACCGCAAACATCCAACGTTGCCAGCCGCCCTTGTCCGCCAGGAAGCTAAATGCCGCTCCATAATTATGAGCATAGAAAAAATTAATGAAAGGCATAACCGGCAATGTTTCATGCAGCTCGAAATGCTGCATCACCCACTGCTTGCTGCCAAGGTCGATAACCAGGACCACCAGCGCCAGCCAAAGCCAGCGCAGCCCCGTACTACTCAGGGATCTCTTCATCAGACAAATTTTCGCTCTTCGCCCGCGCCGGCCACATTGGTGACACAGCGACCACATATTTCCGGATGATCGGCATCGGCGCCGATATCGGTTTCAAAATGCCAACAGCGCGGGCACTTTTTGCCCTCAGCCAAGGCCAGCGAGATTTTCAACCCCTTGATCCCTTCGCACTGCAGGGTATCGGCTCCCGCCGTTTCATAGGGGGCCACGGCCGCACGTGACGTCAGCAGGGCAAAATAGAGCTCCGAGCCCAATGCTTCCAGGTCAGGGGCCAAGGTCGCGTCGGCGTACAACGTGATCCGCGCTTCCAGGGAGCCGCCGATGGTTTTATCCGCGCGGGCCTGTTCAAGCACTTTGTTGACTTCGCTACGCACCTTAAGCATCCGCTCCCAATACGCATCGTTCATCGTCTCATCCGCATCCAGCCCGAACAGCCCGTCGTACCACTCTTCGGTAAAGACGAACTCCGTACGCTCCCCAGGCATAAAGCCCCAGATTTCGTCGGCGGTGAACGACAGTATGGGCGCCATCCAACGCACCAATGCTTCGACAATATGGTAGAGCGCGGTCTGGCAACTGCGGCGGGCGAGGCTATCCGCTTGGGTGGTGTATTGCCGGTCTTTGATAATATCGAGGTAAAAAGACCCCATTTCGACCGAGCAAAACTGCATCATGCGCTGCACCACGTTATGCAGATCATAGCTGTCGTAGGCGGCGATAATTTCCGCCTGCGCCGCCTGGGCGCGCCCCACGGCCCAGCGATCCAGCACCACCATATCTTCCGGGCGCACGCTATGCATTGCCGGATCGAAACCGTTTAAATTGGCCAGCAGAAAGCGCGCGGTGTTGCGAATACGGCGGTAGGCGTCGGCGGAGCGTTTAAGGATTTCATCAGACACCGCGATTTCGCCGGTATAATCGGTGGAAGCCACCCATAGACGCAGTATATCCGCACCGAGCTTATCCATGACCTGCTGCGGACTGATGGTGTTGCCGATAGACTTGGACATTTTGCGTCCCTGGCCATCGACGGTAAATCCATGCGTCAATACCTGCCGGTAAGGCGCCTGGCCTTTAATCGCGGTGGAAATCATCAGTGAGGACATAAACCAGCCGCGGTGCTGGTCGGAACCTTCAAGGTACATGTCGGGTTCATGGCCGGCGAACTCTGGCCGCACCGCGACCACCGACGAATGTGTCGATCCCGAGTCGAACCAGACATCCAGCGTGTCGGGCACCTTGACATAATTTTTCGCATCGTCGCCTAAAATATCGGCGGGGTTCAAATCCCACCAGGCCTGAATACCGTCTTTTTCCACGCGCAGCGCCACTTCTTCCATCAGTTCCAGCGTGCGCGGGTGGAGCGCCTCGGTATCTTTGTGGACAAAAAGCGACATCGGCACACCCCAGGTGCGCTGGCGTGAAATGCACCAATCGGGACGGTTGGCCACCATATTTTCAATCCGCGCCTGGCCCCAGCCCGGTATCCACTGCACGTCCTTGATTTCTTCCAGCGATCGCCGGCGCAGACCCTGCTGATCCATGCTGATAAACCACTGCGGGGTCGCCCGAAAAATGATCGGCGTCTTATGGCGCCAGCAGTGGGGATAGCTGTGCACCAGTTTTTCCACGTGCAGTAACGCGCCGCGTTCGCGCAGCAGTTCGACCACCACGTCGTTGGCTTTGAATACCTGCATGCCGTCCAGCCCTGGATAGGTGCCGGGCAAATAGCAGCCGTCGGGACCCACCGGGTTGGCGACTTCCAGATGGTATTGCTGGCCAACGACATAGTCGTCAGGACCATGGCCCGGCGCGGTATGCACGGCCCCGGTGCCGGCTTCCAGCGTAACATGCTGGCCCAGTATAACGGGTACGTCAAAGCCCATGAACGGATGGCTAAAGCGCAGCAACTCAAGCGCAGCGCCTTTGCACGTGCCCAATACCGTCCATTGGGCGATGCCGGCGCGCTGCATCACGCTGGCCACCAGCTCGGCCGCCAGGATCAGGTATTTCCCGTCCGCCGACACCAGTTGATAGTCGAAATCCGGATTGACCGAAATCGCCCGGTTGGACGGCAGGGTCCAGGGGGTGGTGGTCCAGATGACCAGCGCCAGGGGGCCGCCGACTTCAGCCACGCCAAATTTGGCCGCCACCGCCACGGGGTCAACCGCCTGAAACGCCACGTCAATGGCGGGAGAGGTGCGATCGTAATACTCCACTTCCGCTTCCGCCAGCGCGGAACGGCAGTCAATGCACCAGTGCACCGGCTTGGCGCCTTTATGCATGTGCCCATTGCCGATCACCTTGCCGAGCGCGCGGATGATATTGGCCTCGGTGGTAAAATCCATCGTCAGATAAGGCCGGTCCCATTCGCCCAGCACGCCAAGACGAATAAAATCTTTTTTCTGGCCCGCCACCTGCTCGGCGGCATATTTACGGCACGCCTCGCGGAATTCGGCGGCGGAGACCTTTTCCCCAGGTTTGCCGATCAGCTGTTCAACCTTCAGTTCGATAGGCAGGCCATGGCAGTCCCAGCCCGGCACATAGGGGGAGTCATAGCCCATCAGTCCCTTGGACTTGATAATAATGTCTTTGAGGATTTTATTAACCGAGTGACCGATGTGAATACTGCCGTTGGCATACGGAGGTCCGTCATGCAGGATAAAGGTTTTTTTGCCTTTTTTAGCGTCACGAATCTTCCCGTACAGATCCTGCTTATACCAATGTTGCAGCATGCCGGGCTCGCGCTTGGCCAGATCGCCACGCATCGGGAACCCTGTGTCAGGTAAATTCAGGGTATTTTTGTAATCACT
>JAATGH010000082.1 GCA_015654745.1 Enterobacterales bacterium | reverse complement strand
GACAGGCTCCAACTAAACCAATTAATAGCGATAGATAAGGAACACCACCATGTCAGAACGTTTATACAATGACGTGGATCCGATCGAAACACGCGACTGGCTACAGGCGATCGAATCGGTTATCCGTGAAGAGGGTATTGAGCGCGCACAGTTCCTGATTGATCAGGTGCTTGATGGGGCGCGTAAGGGTGGCGTTAGCATCGCTGCCGGTGCCTCGGGCCGCAACTATATCAACAGTATCCCGGTTGAAGACGAGCCTGAGTATCCCGGAAATTTGGAACTTGAACGTCGTATTCGTTCGGCTATCCGCTGGAACGCGGTCATGGCGGTTTTGCACGCGTCGAAGAAAGATCTGGATTTGGGCGGCCACATGGCTTCCTTCCAGTCTTCCGCGACGATTTATGAAGTCTGCTTCAACCATTTTTTCCGCGCGCGCAGCGACAAAGACGGCGGCGATCTGGTCTATTTCCAGGGCCACATCTCTCCGGGGATCTATGCCCGCGCCTTCCTCGAAGGGCGCATCTCGGAAGAGCAGATGAACAACTTCCGCCAGGAAGTGCACGGCAAAGGCCTGCCTTCCTATCCGCATCCCAAATTGTTGCCTGAATTCTGGCAGTTCCCGACCGTTTCCATGGGGCTGGGACCCATCGGCGCGATCTACCAGGCCAAGTTCCTCAAATACCTCAATCATCGTGGCCTGAAAGATACCAGCGCGCAAACGGTCTATGCCTTCCTGGGCGATGGCGAAATGGATGAGCCGGAATCCAAGGGTGCGATCACCATCGCCACCCGCGAAAAGCTTGATAACCTGGTATTTATCATCAACTGCAACCTGCAGCGTCTGGACGGCCCGGTTACCGGCAACGGTAAAATCATCAACGAGCTGGAAGGTATTTTCGGCGGCGCCGGCTGGGAAGTGATCAAGGTGATTTGGGGCAGCCGCTGGGATGCGCTGCTGCGCAAGGATACCAGCGGTAAGCTGATTCAGCTGATGAATGAGACCGTTGACGGCGACTACCAGACCTTTAAGTCGAAGAATGGCGCTTATGTGCGTGAGCACTTCTTCGGCAAATACCCTGAGACCGCCGCGTTGGTCAAGGATATGAGCGATGACGAAGTCTGGGCGCTGAACCGTGGCGGCCACGATCCGAAAAAAGTCTTCGCCGCATTGCAAAAAGCCCGTAAAACCACCGGTAAACCCGTAGTGATCCTGGCCCACACCATCAAAGGTTACGGCATGGGCGAAATGGCTGAAGGCATGAACATCGCCCATCAGGTCAAGAAGATGAACATGGACGGCGTGCGCTACTTCCGCGACCGTTTTAATTTGTCTCCGGTGGTGCCTGATGATCAAATCGAACAACTGCCCTACATCACCTTCAAGGAAGGGTCGGAAGAACACACCTACCTGCATGAACGCCGCCAGGCGCTTAACGGGTATCTGCCGACTCGCCTGAAAAACTTCACCAAGCCGCTGGAACTGCCGACCCTGGAAGATTTTGGCGCGCTGTTGGAAGAACAGAAGAAAGAGATATCCACGACCATCGCCTTTGTTCGCGTGTTGAATGTGATGTTGAAGAACCCGTCGATCAAGGATCGCCTGGTGCCGATTATCGCCGACGAAGCGCGTACATTCGGTATGGAAGGTCTGTTCCGCCAGATCGGTATCTACAGTCCGAACGGTCAGCAATACACTCCCCAGGACCGTGAGCAGGTTGCCTATTATCGTGAAGACGAGAAAGGACAGATCCTCCAGGAAGGCATCAATGAACTGGGCGCGGCCTCCTCATGGCTGGCGGCGGCTACGTCATATAGCACCAACGACCTGCCGATGATCCCGTTCTATATCTACTACTCCATGTTCGGCTTCCAACGTATCGGCGATCTGTGCTGGGCGGCGGGCGATCAACAGGCGCGTGGTTTCCTGATCGGCGGCACCTCGGGCCGCACTACGCTTAACGGCGAGGGTTTGCAGCATGAAGATGGCCACAGCCACATCCAGTCGTTGACCATTCCCAACTGTATCTCCTACGATCCGGCCTATGCCTATGAAGTCGCGGTCATTATGCACGATGGCCTGACCCGCATGTACGGCGACAAGCAGGAAAATGTCTATTATTACCTGACTACGCTGAACGAGAACTACCACATGCCGGCCATGCCTGAAGGTGCGCAAGAGGGTATCCGCAAAGGTATCTATAAACTAGAAACTCTCGAAGGCGCCAAGGGCAAGGTCCAACTGATGGGGTCCGGTGCGATTCTGCGTCATGTCCGTGAAGCCGCCGAGATCCTGGCCAAGGACTACGGCGTCGGTTCCGATGTTTACAGCGTAACGTCGTTCACTGAACTGGCGCGGGACGGCCAGGATTGCGAACGCTGGAATATGCTGCATCCGGGCGAAACGCCACGGGTGCCTTATGTTGCCCAGATCCTTAACGATGCGCCGGCCGTGGCGTCCACCGACTATATGAAACTGTTTGCCGAGCAGATCCGTAACTTTATTCCGGCCAGCGAATTCCGCGTGCTGGGTACCGATGGGTTCGGCCGTTCCGACAGCCGGGAAAATCTGCGTCACCATTTTGAAGTGGACGCATCCTATGTGGTGGTGGCGGCGTTGGGCGAGTTGGCTAAACGCGGGGAGATCGGTACCGACATCGTTGCGAAAGCTATCACCAAGTTCGGCATCGATGCGGATAAAGTCAACCCGCGCCTGGCATAAGAGGTAGAAAAATCAATGGCTATTGAAATTAACGTACCGGATATCGGTGCTGATGAAGTTGAAGTCACCGAAGTGCTGGTCAAGGTCGGCGACAAGGTTGAAGCAGAGCAGTCGCTGATTACCGTTGAAGGTGATAAGGCGTCCATGGAAGTCCCCTCGCCGCAGGCGGGGGTAATAAAAGAATTGAAAGTGGCCGTGGGCGATAAAGTCACCACCGGCTCATTGATCATGATCTTTGACGCCGCCGAAGGCGCGGCGGCCCCGGCCCCGGCCAAAAATGATGGCCAGCCGGCGCCAAGCCAACCGCAGAGCGCCGGCGGCGCCGCCGCCAGTAAAAACGTCGAAGTACCCGATATCGGCGGTGACGAAGTGGAAGTCACCGAAGTGATGGTGAAAGTCGGCGATAAGGTTGAGGCTGAGCAATCCTTGATTACCGTTGAGGGCGATAAGGCCTCAATGGAAGTGCCGGCGCCTTTCGCCGGTACCGTCAAAGAGATCAAAATCAACACCGGCGACAAGGTCAGCACCGGTTCGCTGATCATGGTGTTTGAAGTGGCCGGCGCGGCGTCCGCTCCGGCTGCCGGCAAGACCGAAACCGCCGCGGCGGCGGCGCCGGCACCGGCATCCCAGGCAAATAAAAATGCCGCCGCCCAGGCCGGGACGGCCAATAAAGGTGAATTTGCCGAAAATGATGCTTATGTACACGCCACGCCGGTGATTCGTCGGTTGGCGCGGGAATTCGGCGTCAACCTGTCCAAGGTAAAAGGCAGCGGACGTAAAGGTCGTATCCTGCGCGAGGATATCCAGAGCTACGTCAAAGACGCGGTTAAACGCGCCGAATCCGCACCCGCCGCGGCAACCGGCGGATCGCTGCCCGGCCTGCTGCCGTGGCCGAAAGTGGACTTCAGCAAATTCGGCGATACCGAGGAAGTGGAGTTGGGCCGTATCCAGAAAATCTCTGGCGCCAACCTGCACCGCAACTGGGTCATGATTCCCCACGTCACTCAGTTCGACGAGGCGGATATCACCGAAGTGGAGGCCTTCCGTAAACAGCAGAATGCCGAAGCCGAGAAGAAAAAACTGGACGTGAAAATCACCCCGCTGGTCTTTATCATGAAGGCGGTGGCGAAAGCGCTGGAAGAGCTGCCGCGCTTTAACAGCTCTTTGTCGGAAGATGCGCAGAAACTCACGCTCAAGAAATACATCAACATCGGCGTGGCGGTGGATACCCCTAACGGCCTGGTGGTTCCGGTATTCCGCGATGTTAACAAGAAAGGCATCGTCGAGCTGTCCCGCGAGCTGTCGGTTATCTCCAAAAAAGCCCGTGAAGGCAAGCTGACCTCATCCGATATGCAGGGCGGATGTTTCACCATTTCCAGCCTTGGCGGTATCGGCGGCACGTCCTTTACGCCGATTGTCAATGCGCCCGAAGTGGCTATCCTGGGTGTGTCCAAATCGGCCATGAAACCGGTGTGGAACGGCAAAGAGTTCACGCCACGACTGATGCTGCCGTTATCCCTGTCCTACGATCACCGGGTGATTGATGGTGCCGCGGGTGCTCGCTTTATCAGTTTCATCAACGACGTGATGTCCGACATTCGTCGCCTGGTGATGTAAAACCGAGGCCGGTCTTAAAGGACCGGCCTAATTGTTGGATGTGTCCCCGCCGGGCCGGTTGGCCGGCTCCGGCGGGGCAATCAGATCGCGCGCCGCCCGAACGAGCTTTGCAGATTATTAACAATTCTGTAAACTGGTTTCGCTGGAGGCGTCCCGGTGGCGTCAGTGCGTTATGCCTTTAATTCGCCAGAAAATTAACGCCTTACCCGCCGGACAAACAACTAAGAGGTCATGATGAGTACTGAAATCAAAACCCAGGTCGTGGTACTTGGGGCGGGTCCGGGAGGATATTCCGCCGCCTTCCGTTGTGCGGATTTAGGTCTTGAAACCGTGCTGGTGGAACGTTACGCCACCCTGGGCGGGGTTTGTCTGAACGTCGGTTGCATCCCGTCCAAGGCACTGCTGCACGTTGCCAAGGTTATTGAAGAAGCGAAAGCGTTAAGCGAAAACGGCATTACCTTCGGCGAACCCAAAACCGATATCGATAAAGTGCGCAAATGGAAGGAACAGGTCGTCAACCAGCTGACCGGCGGGCTGGCCGGCATGGCGAAGGCTCGTAAAGTAACCGTGGTCAACGGTGTCGGCAAGTTTACCGGCGCCAACACGTTGCAGGTGGAAGGCGAAAAAGGCGCCACCACTATCCATTTTGATAATGCCATTATTGCCGCCGGCTCACGCCCCATCAAGCTGCCGTTTATTCCTCATGACGATCCGCGCGTGTGGGATTCCACCGACGCCTTGGCATTAAAGACGGTGCCGGAAAAGCTGCTGGTGATGGGCGGCGGGATCATCGGCCTGGAAATGGCCACGGTTTATTATGCGCTGGGCTCAAAAATCGACGTGGTCGAAATGTTCGATCAGGTCATTCCGGTGGCGGACAAGGATATCGTCAAGGTTTATACCAAACGTATCAGCAAGCAATTTAATCTGATGCTGGAAACCAAGGTTACCACGGTAGAAGCCAAAGAAGACGGTATCTATGTCACCATGGAGGGTAAAAAAGCGCCCGCCGAACCGCAGCGCTATGACGCGGTGCTGGTAGCCATTGGCCGGGTACCGAACGGTAAGCTGCTTGATGCCGGCCAAGCCGGGGTTGAAGTGGACGATCGTGGTTTCATCCGGGTCGATAAACAGTTGCGTACCAACGTGCCCCATATCTATGCTATCGGCGATATCGTCGGCCAGCCGATGCTGGCGCACAAAGGTACCCACGAAGGCCATGTGGCGGCGGAAGTTATCGCCGGCAAAAAACATTACTTCGATCCGAAGGTGATCCCTTCCATTGCCTATACCGAGCCGGAAGTGGCCTGGGTGGGCATGACGGAAAAAGAAGCGAAGGAAAAGGGCATCAGCTATGAAGTGTCGACCTTTCCTTGGGCCGCTTCCGGCCGCGCCATCGCGTCAGATTGCCAGGACGGCATTACCAAGCTGATTTTCGATAAAGAAACGCATCGGGTGATCGGCGGCGCGGTCGTGGGCGTAAACGGCGGCGAGCTGCTGGGTGAAATCGGCCTGGCGATTGAAATGGGCTGCGACGCCGAAGATATTGCCCTGACCATTCACGCGCATCCCACGCTGCATGAATCGGTTGGCCTGGCGGCGGAGGTGTTTGAAGGCAGCATCACCGATTTGCCAAACGCCAAGGCCAAGAAAAAGAAATAAGCTACCGCGCTTAATAAGTCTGGTGGAAAACGGCTCCTTAGGGAGCCGTTTTTGCGTTGTGCTCCCAATAGTGCAACCACACGCCTATGGCCATTCTCCGCCGCAACCATTGCCGCACCCTCAGCGGCGATATTTTTCGCCGGCAATCGCGCGGATAAATTCGACATGCGGACCCGTCGATTCGCGGGTATTGTATATTTTGGTTAAAAATACCGGAATCTGGCATGGTAATGAAGGGCGGGTTAAGAATGGATTATTAGAGTTAATATGGAATGATAATGCGTTAAGAATAATAGAGTATTCCTTAAAAAATATCATTCTGGTTAATCAAAAATCGGTGAGTTAATTGTTGAACTCATAAATAACATAACTTCATTCGGGTTATTTCTCTTTTTCTCTCTGAATTCAGCGATCTTTGTAATGTAGATTAAAATTATAAAGAACTGAACCAATCAACTTGTTAATTTGATATATGCGTCGTTGAAAAATACTTACCTTCGCGCAAAACCAACATCGTAATTGCGGGCCGACGCATTCTTTACCCGAGAAAATAAACAATTGTGAAAAAACTCATCAATGACCTCAGCGGGTTGTCATGGCCATATCTGTACAGGTTGCCATGATCCGCCGGCTATGAAGCTCCTGGGCGCCAGTGCCGATGATGAGCGGTGTGTCAATCATGACGCAATATAGGGTGATTTGCGCACGCGGTCATTCGATTGCCCATTAAGGCAAAGGCTAACGAAAATACGGTGGTATGGCACGCCGTTGTTCGGTTGCAATGCTATTTATTGAATTAATGATGCTAAATTTTGAAATTGATTATGTGATAATTATATGCAATTCTTGGTTTTCTGATGTTGCCTATTATGTTACATAATTATTCATGGTTGTACGATTCGTTATTTAATCCACTTGCATAATACGATATGTATGAGGTAAATATAATGGAATCATTCAATAGTGTTGCATTTGATGAACTACCCGTAAATAATGATCTTGCAGGGAATTTTTTAGCCAGAATATGTTATGCTCAAAATATCACTTTATATCAAAGCCCCACCCCAAACGATAGTCGTCCACGGTTGGTGTCCCAACGCGATACGCTATTGATGGTACAACCTGTATCCACACAGCCTACATCCATTTCTGTTACTGGCAGTCGCGCCGACGGCGTGAGTCTTGGCGTTTTACACCTGGTGGCTCCGGCTCAGCTGCCTGCGGTGGATTCACCAGGAAATACGAATATTATATACGCACAAAATATGTGGACCGTGATTTTACCGGCTAATTGGATAAACCCAGGTCTAACGCTTGTCTTTAACAGTGGCAATCAATCCGGTAGTCTAAATAATATAATTATTGGTGCGCCTAATGAAATTATTTTTCAAACTATCGATATTGGCATGCTGGTGGCACCCAGAGGCGCCTTTAGTTTTGCCGAGCAACCTAATTTACACCGTGATTATTATCAAAAAATTCCAGTCAGCCGCCTTATTGTCGGCGAGTACGAACCGGTCCATTTTACTCGGGTAGTCATGCCGAACGGTACCCTTTATACGAGCCAGTCGGCAACCATTGGTACCTGGCACGAGGGGGATATGCGTCAATATATTGCTAAAATTCTTATATCCCAAGGCATCAATTTTGCTAACTATGGTATTAATAGCTCAGATGCGTCGAGGGAAATACCGAATAGTTATGTCGCTTTTCAGATTACTGCGCATAATGCGCGCGGACGGTATCAGAATGGAATTATAGTACATGGCGGCAGTGGGGGAAATGGCGTCCTCACTATTGACAACTCGTTAGGTAATGAATGGAGCCACGAAGCCGGTCATGCCTATAGTCTTGGCCACTATCCGGGAGAATGGCGAGGTTCAACCCATCAACGCCCAAGTCCTAATGGTGTTAACGCCGCATGGGGTTGGGATCGCCATATTAATCGTTTCATAGCCAACTTTTTCTGGGATAGAGGAGGGAATCAGGATTGTTGTGGTGGCAGCGTTCCCCCCTTTCAGGGGAATCGTTTTAATACTGATGCAATGGCCGGCGGCGTGCCAAGCTCTCCGCTATCATATTATACGTTGCATACCCCCTATGTACTTAATATTAGTCAAAATTACATTGAGCGACATGCTGTTTTCTCCCGAAACTCACCCACAGGGTTTAAAATATGGGATCCCCAAAGCCTGAGCTATATTGATTATGTGAACCACGTCAGGCCGCCAAGCTTCGTTATTTCTCGACAGAATCAATTTGATGTTGTTGGCAGTGATCCTAATGGCGATTTTATACGAACACAGCTCTTGGTGATGGGCAGTGTCCAAATATTACCCAGTAATGGTAATTGGACGCGAGATGTTAGACTGCCGGTGGCGGATGATCAACTCGAGGGCGTTACCGTTTTTGTCGATAATAGCGCGCAGTATAGTATAAATATTCATATCGGTAACCTCTCTCATGCGGTCGTATTCAGACATACCAGCACCTTTGTAGTACAAAATAGGAATTGGGCAGTACAAGTGAATAATGCACCCTTCTACGGGAAGAGTGCGTATTTTTACACGCCGGAGGTTGAGGCGCCAACGGTACCCCATTATCACCACCAAGATTGTGGCTGTGGGTGCTGTTCAGCGTCAAATACCGGTTCAGATGATTTTGAAAATTGCCAATGCGGGGTGAAAACACCTAATGGGTCACCCTATTCCACAATGAGGCTCCCTTTCTATCCACCGGTTCCCGCCAATGATAATGTTTATCGCATTGATAGCCAGGCGCAGTTGGCACTGTTGGCAAACGATCCTTTGGGTACCCATCTCCATGGGCTGTTACAAACTTACCCGGAGGTAGACATCGTGACCCGGGATGGTGTGTGGATATCCCAGATTGCCTTTCCTGCCGCCGAGCAGATCTCCGGTGGACGGATTATTTCTTTTATTAACCGGGCGACATGGAATGTGCAATTAATAGTGAACGGGAGCGCCGTTATCTATCGGACTGGTGATGCGGCACGCTATGTGGCAGAGAATAACCTTTGGCGTCAGCTTGATGAAACAGATCCGGTCGGTACAAGGGTCCCTCGCCATTTTGGCGTGCCGGTAACGACGCTGGTGGGATATTATGATCCGGAGAAAATTCTGCCCAGCACCATTTATTCCGCGTTGCATGGCGGATATGGTTTTGTTTATTCACCGAGCCGGGATATCAATCCCGAAAGCTGCTATCTGCGGGTGACGACGGCCAGGGGGCCCGTCCATTATCAACTCGCCAGAGGTCGAATTAACCCCGATACCATGAACAAATTTCATGTTAATATCAGGCAAACCGATCTGCCTTCAAGAGCGGAAATAGTCGTAAGGAATGTTGTTGTTGCGACACTGGCGCTCAGTGGCCCAACAAGACGTCTTGGGTACACCGTAAACGGAGTATCTTCTACTTCACTAAAATATATAAATGGCAAAGATGATATTACTGAATTGAACGATTTACCGGAAAAACTTGCGGACTACTTGGCGGAGAATTTTACCGTCAGGATCCAACTCAATAAAACCGATCGGCTAAATATCGTCAAGCTCCCTCTCTACGCATATGAAGGTCAACGAGTTGAGATCGCTGAAAATGCGGGCGCTCCTATTGACGTTATTCTGGACGACGAACGGGAATTCATTGTTGCGAGGGGTGAGGTTGGCGTATTTATTTTCACGGAAGATAGCTGGCAAAAGGAAGTAACGGGTCTGGAAAGTCTTTATGAAGGAGGCGGGGCGGGTACTGATGCTTTTTATCTACCGTCTGGTGACTAAACGGCCCACTAAGCACTGATCTACTTTGAGAAAACAAGGTCCGGTTTGAATAATTTAATTAATCTCTAAATATCACAAACAGCCTAACCGGACCGCGTTTCCCGATTATCTTCCCCACCAATCTTGACCGTTAAGCATTGCCTCCTCCATTTTGCACTGCGCAGTGGCTTATGCGATCCAATCACTCCCGGTAATCGCGTCAGCCAAGTAACACGGGGCATCTTGGCTCCCCCATTTAGTATGCCTAGCCTTCTTACCCGTTGATTGCGTCTTTATGCGTGGAAGCTATGGTTGTTGCGCCTAAAAAAGTGTTAATTTGAGGCAGCGAAAGTTGCGCTAATGCCTTAACGTTTCAGCGAAATTTTTATGTTGCTTAGATGTAAACGAATTAACAGGGTGGTCAATTGCTGGTAGACTGGCTGCACGACACCGCAGGGCATTAGCGCTTTTTCGTGGCGGATTTTACGGCTGCCGGTGGTGGCTAATATGCCCAAAGAGGCGGTAAGCCGCAATTTATTGATGTCATTAAATGCAGTGACATCAGTAAATTCAGGGATATCAGTAGACGTGACGCGGCCTGACCAAGACGGCGGTCGATAGCGGTTGATGTGAGCAATGACTTATAAAAGCGAGGAGAACGTCGTGCTAGAAGACTATCGTAAGCACGTGGCCGAACGTGCTGCCCAAGGGATCGTACCAAAACCTCTTGATGCGGCACAAGTGGCGGCGCTGGTGACACTGCTGAAAAACCCGCCTACCGGCGAAGAGACTTTTTTACTTGACCTGCTAACCCACCGGGTACCCCCTGGTGTTGATGAAGCGGCCTACGTTAAGGCCGGATTTCTGGCGGCGGTCGCCAAAGGCGACGCCCGCTCCCCGCTGATTTCTCCCCAACGCGCCGTAGAACTGCTCGGCACCATGCAGGGCGGCTACAATATTCAGCCGTTGGTGGATGCGCTGGACGATGCCACCCTGGCGCCCATCGCCGCCGGTGCATTGAAATCCATGCTGCTGATGTTCGACAGCTTCTATGATGTGGAAGCCAAGGCCAAGGCTGGTAATCCCCACGCACAGGAAGTGATGCACGCCTGGGCCGACGCCGAGTGGTTCCTGTCGCGCCCGCCGCTGGCGGAAAAAATCACCGTTACGGTGTTCAAGGTCACCGGCGAAACCAATACCGACGATCTGTCGCCCGCGCCCGACGCGTGGTCGCGGCCGGATATTCCGCTGCACGCCCTGGCGATGCTTAAGAATGCCCGCGAAGGCATCGACCCCGATCAGCCGGGCAGCGTGGGGCCTATCCGGCAAATCGAAGCGCTTAACCAGCTTGGTTACCCGCTGGCCTACGTGGGCGATGTGGTCGGAACCGGTTCATCCCGGAAGTCAGCCACCAACTCCGTATTGTGGTATATGGGTGACGATTTGCCTTATGTGCCTAACAAACGTGGCGGCGGAGTCGTGTTGGGCAGCAAGATCGCGCCGATATTTTTCAATACCATGGAGGATTCCGGCGCACTGCCCATTGAAGTCGACGTATCCGAACTGAATATGGGCGACGTCATTGACATCTACCCGTTCAAAGGTGAAATACGCCGGCACGACACCGACCAGGTGCTGGCCACCTTCGCGCTCAATACCGATGTGCTGGTGGATGAAGTCCGCGCCGGTGGCCGTATCCCGCTGATTATCGGCCGTGGCCTGACGTCGCGCGCGCGCGAGTCGCTGGGCCTGCCGGTCAGCGATATTTTCCGTCATGCCCGTGCCGTAGTCGCCAGCACCAAGGGTTTTACCCTGGCGCAGAAAATGGTTGGCCGCGCCTGCGGCGTGACGGGGATTCGCCCGGGACAATATTGCGAACCCAAGATGACGTCGGTGGGCTCCCAGGACACCACCGGTCCGATGACCCGCGATGAGCTGAAAGATTTAGCCTGCCTGGGCTTTTCCGCCGATCTGGTCATGCAGTCGTTTTGCCATACCGCCGCCTATCCAAAACCGGTGGACGTGCAGACCCACCATACGCTGCCGGACTTTATCATGAATCGCGGCGGGGTTTCACTGCGCCCGGGCGACGGCATTATCCATTCCTGGCTAAACCGCATGTTACTGCCGGACACCGTTGGCACCGGCGGCGATTCCCATACCCGCTTCCCT
>JAATGH010000393.1 GCA_015654745.1 Enterobacterales bacterium | reverse complement strand
TAAATTACATAAAAAAAAGTTTATTAGAAAAAAGTTTTACTTTGAAAAAGTGAAATTTACAAAAGTCCGATTTGAAACCGCATTACCAAAGTGAGCACTAAATTTGACTTAAATTAACTTTTTGTTAAACAAAAATATGAAATTCATTATCAATGTTTTTTAATAAAAAATTATTCCATTACAATTTTTTTTTCCTTGTAATAATTACTCCTATTCTCATGTAATCATCATTATAATGTACTAAATGTGCCCTAATCATCTAGCATATCATTATTTAAAATTTACTTCTACCAAATGTACCCGAATCATCAGGATGTTTCTACCTTGTTGTCCGAAAGAAAACTTTGTTAGCTTTACAATACGTTGGATTATATCATTCTTTTGGAGCATGCACTTAATCACATTAATTATAAATAATGGCTCTATTACATTTGTTTTCTTACAAAAATGGATACTAAAAATATCGAAGGTAAAAAAGAAAAAAAATAATTTTGAGCAAGTTAAATCTAAATGTTATGAGATGTGAAACACTAAATAAATGTGATTTCAATGGTTATTACAATTTATGCGATTCTAAGTTTCTCACCACTAAACAAGTCATCCAACACCAAGAAGACGTTCATGTCAAGGCTAGTAAAGAACTAATTCCATGTAGAAAACACAGGCGTCCTGGAAAACTGTCTTCCAGGGTGGTGCGATGGACCGCCGAGTGGTGGTAGCATTCCATAAACGTCTCCACCGCCATTTTCCAGTTGAACGGACAGTCATAATCCAGCGTATAAGCCATATCCAGCTCGGCGATGCTGTACTTATCAAACAATGCATTCAACGGCTTTAGGCGCTGCGCCAGCGGTTCGACCCGTTCGGCAAACGTAATGAATATCAACCCATGGAAAATTTCGCTTTTGATTTGTCCCAGCCGGCACTGCCTGCGGTCAAAATCCGCCGCCTGGTTCATATAGGGCGCCCCGATCAGGTTGCCGGCCAGGTCATAGGTCCAATTATGGAATGGACAAACCAACGCCTTGGCATTACCACTACCAGAGACAATCGGCGCCCAGCGGTGCAGGCACACCGCCGACATGACATTAACGCCGTCTTTATCGCGGGTAATCACCAAAGGTTCATTGACAATATCCAGGGTAAAATAGTCGCCCACATTGGGAATCTGCGCGATATGGCCGGCAAATAACCAGTCTCCACGGAATATTTTTTCCATTTCATGGGAAAAAAATGCATCGCTATTATACGCCGCCGGTGGCAACGTTCCGGCCAGTCCGGCATCATCCGAACGTTGCTGTTTAATTTCAGCCACAATCGTAGTGCTGTCGTCGACGGCACATTCAATCCGCCGTGAATAATCAGGCATGATATCCTCCTCGTTTAACAGGTATATACCCGTCATCTTTCATATAGCGGGGACGTTGGTGGAATAAAAATTAATGGATATCCACCGTCACTTTACCAATGGCTTTTTCCAATAGTGGAATAACTTCTCGACCGAATTTTTCCAATGATTGCCTGGCGGCCTGAATCGGCATATCGCCAAATTGGAAAAAACAGTTGTAATGCGAGGGGTTAATTTCCGCGACCTCGTCAATTATCCGTTCAGCGACATAGTGTGCATCGCCAATAATTAAATTATCTCTAATAACCGAGGCGTCCGGCTCATCGGGAAATTTGGGCGCCTGAATAAACGCCCCGGCGGTATCCACCGTCTTGCCATGGAGGGCGCTGATCATCCTGGCGACAAACAGCGCGCGTTCCGCCGCGTCCAACGCCGCTTTTTTGCTGTCGGTCACATGGATATATTGCTGGACCGCCAAGGGGGTCGCCGCATCCAAACCCGCCTCGCGCCATTGCCGCCTGGCATCCCGCGCCATCTCTTTTAAGCGTGGCGTACCTCGCCAGCCCGCGGTGATAAAGGGTGTTGCCTGCCAGCGCGCGAAGCGTCGCAGCAACGCGGGATTGGTGGTGGTTACGTAGAGAGGCGGCAGCGGAAGCTGTAGCGGCGTGAGTAAAAAATCGGTCTCTACCCGCTCGTCGCGCCAGGACATTGAGGATGCCTGGCCTTGGGTAAGCGCGGCTTCAATAAATTGCCAATGTTCCACCAATAGCGTATTACGCTGCTCGACATCCAGCCGATAACGGTCAAATTCATAGGCCTGATAGCCGCTGCCGATCCCCAGCACCAGCCGCCCCTCGGTTAACCGATCCACCAAAGCGATCTCCTGCGCCAGGCGCATCGGCTGGTAGAGCGGCAGGACAATAACCGCGGTGCCCAGCTTGATGCGCCGGCTGTATCCCGCCATATGCGCCGCCATCAATAATGGCGAAACGCTGATGGAATAATTGGTAAAGTGGTGTTCGGCAAACCAGGCGGTTTCGAAACCCAGGTCTTCCGCCAGGCCCACCATATCGCGTGTATCGCTAATGACCCCCTGTATGCCTCGGGGATTATCCTGAAAAGACATTAAATTAAACAGTCCTAAATTCATAACCATCCCCTAGTGGAAAGGAATATATTGATATTTAACGCCGGCGTTACGCGGCCGTATTTTTTCCTTTGCGAAAATAGTTCTCTATTCGCGCCTGCAGCCAGCTCAGCAGCGTGGTCGCGGCCAGGTACCAAATACAGGCCACGATCAATAACGGAATATTTTCAAAGGTCCGCGAATAAATCGATTGCGCGGAATACAATAAATCTGACAATGAAATGACGCTCACCAGCGAGGTGGTTTTCAGCATACCTATGACCTGGTTTCCCGTGGGCGGAATAATAAAAGGCACCGCCTGAGGCAAAATAATTCGCCTTAGCCACTGACCCTTGTTCATGCCCAGCGCACGGGCCGCCTCCTGCTGCCCATGGTCCACCGACGACATGCCGGCGCGGATAATTTCCGCCATATAGGCGGCTTCATTCAAACCCAGGCCCAGAATGGCGGCGGTATAAGGCGTGATCAGATCGTTCATACTGCCCTGGTACAGGGTAAACACATGGGGGATACCGATAAAAACATTCGGGTATAACGCCGCCAGGTTGTACCAGAAAATCAATTGCACCAGCACCGGTGTCCCGCGAAAGAACCAGATGTAACCCGAGCTAAAGCGCGATAACAGCGGGTTGGCGGACAGGCGCAGGGTAGCGATCGCCACGCTCAGCACTATCGCCAACAGCATAATCACCAATGTCAGCCATAGGGTTACCCAAAGCCCGGCCAAAATGGTAGATGAAAACAAATAGTGCCCCACCGTCGGCCACGCAAAGTTTTCATTCATCACCATCGAATGCAGCAGCATGATCAACAATACTGCGCATACCCCAGCCGAAATCCAGCGGCCAGGATAACGGGTCGGCACCACGGTCAAGGCATCGTGGGGAAAGGCGTTTTCACGGTCGGAGCCGCGAAGACGCCGGAGTTGGCTTAGGGCTGGGTACTGCCGATTGTCTGTCATCTTATCTCTCATTCACGCTCACTGGCTTGGCTTGAAGTTAGGAGGATACGATACTAGCTCTAGCATTATTAATTAATCAGTTAATTAACAATATGCACTCGCATTCTCGCGCTGTCAATAGGAAAACAGCCACTATTTAATTTTCCAATTAACACTTTAAACATTAAATACAGTAACTTATAAAAAATCATTTACTGTGAAAGATGCTTGGCTAAAAAAGCGCGGGTGCGGGGATGCTGTGGCCGGTAAAACATCTCCGCCGGCGGGCTTTTTTCGATAATCGCCCCATTGTCCATAAATGCGACGCTATCGCCCACCTCGCGGGCGAACCCCATTTCATGAGTCACCACGATCATGGTCATACCCTCATGCGCCAGGCCGCGCATCACGTCAAGCACCTCACCCACCAACTCCGGATCCAGCGCGCTGGTGGGCTCGTCAAACAGCATCAGGGTGGGTTTCATCGCCAGTGCCCGGGCGATGGCCACCCGCTGCTGCTGCCCTCCGGATAGCTGTGAGGGATAGGCGCCAAGCCGGTGGGATAGACCCACCCGGTCCAGTAACTGCTTGCCCTGCTCCACCGCCTCGTTGCGCGCCACTTTGCGTACCCGTATCGGCGCTTCGATGACATTTTCCAACGCGGTCATATGGCCGAACAAATTAAACCGCTGAAAAACCATGCCGATACCGGCGCGTTTGCGGGCAATTTCCGACTCTTTAAGTTCAAACAGCTTATCGCCCACCTGTCGGTAGCCCATCAGTTCCCCATCCACATAAAGCGCGCCACCGTCGATTTTTTCCAGATGGTTGATACAGCGCAAAAAGGTCGATTTACCCGACCCGGAAGGGCCGATCAGGCAGACGACCTCCCCTTGCTGAATGTCGATATCCACTCCTTTAAGGATTTCCTGGCCGTGAAAGCGTTTCACGACCTGATAGGCGGCCACCGCCGGTGCGTTATGAGTTGCCATGGTTGTTCCTCGCTCTACCTTGTCATATACCAGGTACATAACCCGCCACCGTCCACAATCAGCATTTGACCGGTCATATAGCCGGCGCCGGGGGAAAGCAGATAGCTCACCGCCGCGGCGACCTCCGCGGGCATACCGGCCCGGCGCAGCGGCAGTCGCGCCACCTCGGCGGCCAGTTGCGGCTCGAGGGTTTGCCAATCTTCACCCGCCGGTCGAATGGGCCCTGGGCTGACGCCGTTTACCCGGATACCATAATCCGCCCATTCAACGGCCATCTGCCGGGTAAGATTCACTACCGCCGCCTTGCTGGGCCCGAAAGCCCCGGCGCCCGGATAGCAGCGATGCGCCGATGCGCCGGCAATATTCACAATGCCGCCGCCGCCCTGGGCGCGCATGATTTTCGCCACTTCGGTACCCACCACAAAACAGCCGGTCAGGTTGGTGGCCACCACCGACTCCCATGCGTCATCATCCAGGCTGAGCAACGCTCCGGCACCGGTGGCGCCGGCATTGTTGACCAACATATCGATGGCGCCGAACTGCGTAACCATGGCGTCCAGCAGGCCTTTTATCTGCCGCCGGTTGCCGATATCGCCATAATAAGCCTGCGCCCGCCGGCCGGTTTGGCGGATCTCCGCGACCAATCGATCCCCGGCCGCGCGGTCATGTTTAAGCAGTAATGCAATATCGGCGCCAGATTGCGCCAGCGCCAAGGAGACGGCGCGGCCGATACCTTTCGAACCGCCGGTAACCAGCGCGGTGGGTACGGCCCGTTGATGAAGGTTCATGGCAACTCCTTGGTGCGTGGGGTCAATGGGTCCGGGGTTGAAACCTGGCGCTCGTCGGCGTGTCGCGCGCCGTCGGCCAAGGTCCGTCCGCAGATATAACCCCAGGTCAGGTTGGGTCCTAAGGTGGTACCAGCGCCCACCCCGCGGGTACCGATGGGATTGGCCATCGCCACGCCGGCGCAAAACAGTCCGGGAATCACGTGACCGTCAAGATGAATCACCCGGCCAAATTCATCGGTGCGCGGTCCCCCTTTGGTGGCCAGGAAGCTACGGTTAAACGGTACCGCGATATACGGCGCGCGGGAGATATTCATCATGCCGCCATGAAACCGGCGATCCCCTTGCCTATGGCCGCCGCTACGATGCCGATGGAAATCCTCGTCGATTCCCCGGGCGCAAAAACCATTAAACCGCCGCAAGGTCTGTTCCAAGACCGCCGGTTCCAGGCCTAGCTTTAGCGCCAACGCGGCGGGGGTGCGCGCCATACGCATCCATCCCCGGCGGCGCAAGGCGTACCCCAGCAGCAACGGCGCCCGCCACAATAATCGCGCGTCGGCGATCAGCCAGGCGGGCAGATGGCGCGGTAAACCCGCCGCGCCCGCGCGCTGGTCCAAGGCTTCCCCGAGATTAAACGCGAATTCATTGGTAAAACGGACGCCGTGGCGATTAACCAGGATGGCGTTCGGCTCATACTGGAAAAATACCGACAGTCCATAAGGCTGCCCTTCATAACGGGTAGGAAGGGAGCCGCTGATATTGGCCTGATCCATGTGGGCCAGCCGTGCGCCAACGGCCTGGGCCATGCGATGCCCATCGCCTTCGTTGGTGCGCGGGCTGGATATTGCGTCAAAAGGACCGGGAAAATGCGCCGCGCGGCGCAGCGCGTCCCATTCAAAGCCACCGCTGGCCAATACCACGCCACGGCTGGCGGCAACGCGCGTCAGGGAACCGTCACGGCTGAACCAGGCGCCGATGACCGCCCCCTGATCGTCGGTAATCAATTCGATCACCCTGGCCGAGGTTTCTACCCGGCATCCTCGGGCCAGGCAACCGGCCAACAGTCCGGTAATCAACGCCGCGCCTTTGGTACGGGTACCGCTGAACCAGCGCCAGAGCAATCGCGGCGCCAGCTTGATCGCCACTTTGATCGGGTGGTGATAGATATCCTCGCGGATCACTTCCTGATAGGTATAGATCTGCGGCAGCGGAGAGCGTCTGAGCGGCCAGCGAACCTTGTCTACTATCCTGGCGCGTAATGGCGCGGGCGTCAGCATCCGGCCAAACGCCTTTGCGCCGGCAAACGCCATCAAGGGATCCGCTTCAGGCGTCAGCTCAAAACGCAATGGCGTGTTGGCTTCCAGAAAGCGCAGCATCTCCGGAGCGCGATGGCTAAACTGCTCCCACAGACGATCCTCGGTGGCGCGCCAACCGTCCGGTGCGGTGGCGCGCAGATACGCCAAGGCCTGCTGGGGACTGTCCTCGACGCCCTGTGACAAAGCATGGTGATTGGCGGGCACCCATACCGCGCCGCCCGACATCGCCGACGTGCCACCGAGGGTTGCGGCTTTTTCCACGACCAACACCGCCAGCCCCGCCACGGCGGCACTTAACGCCGCGCTTAGGGCCGCGCTGCCGGATCCCACCACCAGTACGTCGCACAATATGGCGTTATCGGCAATCGGGACCTGCGCGGCCCCGGCGAATGTGCGTTCCATCGTTAACGGATCCGCTTATTGCATTGGACGGGTGGTGAACAGATTGATCCCCGGCTGCTCTAGCATTACCGGCTCTAAATCCCATTTTTTCATGATGCGGGCATATTCACCGTTCGCCCACAATATCTTGAGTGCGCCCAACAGCGACTGGGCCAGCGCCTGGTTGTCGGGTTTGACGACGATACCCAAGTAATACTTCGGCATCAGCGGCATCGTTACGGTACGTATCGGATGGGGCGCCACTTTTTTAATTTCGGCGGCGGCCGCGGCATCGTTGAGCACAAAATCGATTCGTCCGGCATACAGCGCCAGGAGTACGGCGTCCGCCGATGGCAGGGTGGTCACTTTGATGGCGGGTTTGCCGTTTTTAACGCAGTTAGGTGAAAAAATATCGCTAATGGCGTGTTCAAAATCAGTACCGGACTGCACGCCGACCTTTAGTCCACACAGTGACAACGGGTCGCCGACGATGCTTTGGTTGCTGGCCAGGGTGTAAACTTCATTGGTGGCGTAAGCGTAGTTAACGAACGTCACCTGCTTTTCCCGCTCCAGGCTATCGGAAATACATTCCATCGCCATATCATAACGTCCGCTTTTTACCCCCGGGATCAAACCGGCAAAATCAATGGACACGGGATTGATCCCGACGCCAAGCACCTTACCGATGGCATTCCATAAATCCGGCTCAAAACCCACCATGGTTTTATTATCATCGGCGAATACTTCACAGGGCGGATAATGTGCATCCGTCACCAGATTAATCACCCCCCGGTTTTTTATATTGGCCGGCAATTGTTCATGCAGGGCGCTGTCCATGGCGATAGGCGGCACATCCGCGGCGCGCGCCACGCCCCCCAAGGCCAGGCCGGTACAGAGCAACATAGCGTGGAGTAAGGATGTTTTGATTCTCATGCTTGGAATACTCCTGAAACGTCTTAAACAGTAAACCCGATGAACCGGGCGTTTAAGCCAGTAGGCATAGTCTTACAGCCTGCGGCGGCGGCCTGCCGTGATAGCGTACCGATGACTATGCACAAGCAACTAGCGTGCCATCAATTAACTAATCAATTAATTAACATCCAAGAGAGGCAGCGGCTAGCGTTTGACCACCGCGTCGTTTCAGATCCCACGGCGGATCATCCCGTCGGCAAACCGAAAACATAAGGGCCGCCATCCCTACCCGCCCACGCCAAAATACAGCATGGTTTTGCCGATGACGTGACCTATGCGGGTGCAGATGTTGCAAATTTTCATCATGGTAGTGCAGCAAACGAGATTACCTGCTGATTGACCGGGAGTTACTTTCATCTATCAACTTATAATGCTAACTATATTAATATTATTGGCATATAAAACTCATTAGCCGGACGACGACGAGGTAATTGCGTGAGCCAACGGCCAAACAACACGATTATCGCAATGGAACCCGTTGGGCGTTTGGCGGCAGTAGGAACCCGCGCGGATAAACGACGCAAGGGAGAGGTGGAAAGACGAATACCTGCCCCGGCGGATACGGGAATTGCGGTACCGATGGCGGGGAGAGTCATGCTGGGTAGAAACGGGCGGCGAAAGCTGGATGGTGTCCCGCCCGCTGACGCTAATTAAACATTTTCTGCAGGTAATGGGTTAAGGAGGCGCGGGAACAAAAACCGTGAGGAATACCGTAGTGGCTGTCGGGTTTTCCATCCGGATCGGAGGGAAAAACCTGATAATTATCGCTAGAACGTACCGGCGACGTGGGGGCGGCAAACAAGCTGCTTTTATCCCGCAGCGAGGGATGAACAACCAGGGCGGTCCGGCCTAGTTTAGCCTCCCGATTCACATAGACATAATGGTCACCTTTGCGATAACCATAGCATTGTCGGGTGATATAATCTCTTTCGAAACCGGAGTTTTCCAGTTCGCGAGCGACTTCATCGGGTCTTAAGTACATTATTTGTCCTCTCTTCAGTCACAGCGAAGTGATCACAGCTAATGTAATCAGTTAAGCGGCTGGCCAGTAGCCGCAGCGCGTGTTTTCGGATTAATCCAAAAAACGGCTATTTTACCGCTGTGCGCTGCGGAGCCCGGCCAGGAGAAGCCGCATTCAGCGGCCGCTGC
>JAATGH010000024.1 GCA_015654745.1 Enterobacterales bacterium | reverse complement strand
GCTATCCGGGGCGGTCAGCTTGCTGAGCGTGGGGATAAGCAGCGTAGTGTTAACCCCCAACAGACCCCCGCCGAGCAGCAGCAACGCGGCAGGATAAATCAACGCCATAATGACCTGCCCGAGAATGCGCCGGCGCGCCACAATCAGCTTGTCCGCCTGCTCAAGCGAGCGCGGCAAATTGCCGCTTTGCATGCCCGCGCTAATCAGCGCCGCTTCTTCCCGTGGCGCCCAAGCCGCCAGCACGTCCTGCATCGAACGGCCAGCCCGGTTGTCGGCGACCGCCTCCAGGCAGTCGTCGACCAGGTCACAGTACGGGTGCCAGCGGCGGCCAAAGTCGGAGTGCACCTCACCTATCATGCGCAGCGCATCTTCCAGCGGTTTTCTGTTTTCCAGCAGGAAACGCAGCGTTTCGTAGAACGGCTGGCGGTAATGGCCGGTAAAGGTGCGGCGCACCACTTCATAACGCAGGCGTTGTCCCAGGCTCATGTCACGCGCTGGGCGAAAACTCCCCTCAGCCATGGGGCACCTCGCAGCGCAACAGTTCGTCCTCATCCAGGGGGCAGACCAAATCACCGTCCAGGGGATCGACCACGCCTTCCGCCAGTCGTTGCAGCAGGTGTTTACGCCGACTGATGCCGCCAAGATGATTCAGCCAATGCTGACGCGCCGCCGCCGGACCGTGGGAGAGGTAAAGCGTCATAAAACGCGCATCCGGGCGGATCACTTCGGCCAGCACGGTACGTCCGGTCACGCCACGGCTCACAATACGCCCGGTCAGCTCAATTTTTTGCTGACAGATTTCACACCCATCCGGGTGGCGAAACCAAAGCTGTTCAGGACGGCAAACCTCGGGTTCGTTGCAGTATTTTTCCAGCCGCGCTCTCACTGGGGCGGGCAATCGCGGGGCCATTGTTTCCCAGGGAATGCGACAATGGGGACACAGCGTCTGCACCAGACGCTGGCTCAGCAGACCAATCATCAGCTGCGGGTCGGCGATCAGTTGGATGTTGACCCCCATCAACGCCATGCGCGAGATAATGCCGGCCGCGCTGGGCGCGTGCAGGGTATCTAACACCATATGGCCCGACTCCACGGCATGCACCGCCGCCATCACCGCATTAAGCTCCTGCAGTTCACCGATGATGATGGCGTCAGGATCCGAGCGTAACGCGGCCGCATTTGAGTCTTCCCACGCCTCGGTCACGGATTCTTTGCTGTTTTTTTCCGGCATCACCGATGTTTGAATGGCCCCCGCAATGCGCCCTTCAACGGGAAATTCGATGGTCAATAATCGTTTTTTACCCCGGGTACGATCTAACCAGTGGCGGCTGAACGTGCGCAGCGTGGTGCTTTTACCCGATCCCGTGGGGCCCGACAATGTGAACACCCCCTCCGGTATTCTGAGAATGTGTTCAGCCAGCGCCTGCTGCGCGGGCAGAAATCCCAACTGCGCCATGGTCGGCACCTTGTGGCTATCATCGGGGATGGTACGCAGGACCACATACAGGCCGTCGGGGGTGGCCATATGCTGGTAACGGGCGCCAAACAGCCCGGCCCGGCGCGCAAAGTTCGAGGCGATCCGGCCCCGCTGGGCGCGCGTGTCGAGAAAATCGGTGGCGCGCAAATCGCACATCGAACGATAAATGGTGGTGACCAGCGACAGACCTTCCTCGCAGGTCAGCTCGTCGATGACTTCCAGGTCGCCGTGTATACGCATCTCAATCACGGTGATGTTGCGGTCATTACTCACGGTAAAATGAATATCCGACGACCCAAGCTGGCTGGCCAGGGCCATATACAACACCACCTTTTGCTGGTTAGCGCTGATATCTTTCGGATGCTCCATCATCGCCGCGACGTCGGGAGTGTCCAGTTGCTGCTCGCGGCGGGCATTCAGCTCACTTAAGGAGACAAACTCTTTTATCGCGTTGGGAAAGACCGCGACCATATCCATCACCCAGCGCTGGACACGCGGATCGACCCGGCGGTTAGTGTCGATAACCAGCCGGACGTCACCCTTGCTGTTTGGAACGTCTTCAGCCAGCACAAAATCCATGATCTCTTTATCAGGTTGCATCTTTTGCCCCTTATCAAAATGACAGTTCGCTGCCGTCGCTGAGTTTGACCGCCGCCGGCGTCACGGCCGTCACACGCACCTGACTGCCGGGGATCTGATCACCGGCCACCACCTCGGTGACGCCGCCCTGCGCCAGCAGGAGACGGGCCCGCAGTTGGGCTCCCCGCCCATAGATTTCCTGCAGTCGCACGGGGCTGGACGCCTGTTTCTGAGCACCTGGGCTATTGGGCATAGGATCCGAGGTCGCTCCAGCGGGTCGCGACGGGATAAACGGCAGCGGCGTAGTGGAAGCCGCTGTCTCACTGGCGGAACTCTCGCTTTCGCGCAGTTGGCGTTTCAGCCGGGCGGTCTGCACCTGCTGCTCCAGCAAGAAATTGCGCGACTGGATAGCCTCAAGCTGACCGATGGTGACATTACCGGTGGTGACATTGTCGGTACCGGTCGATATCGGCACCTCGGCGGCCAGGCTTTGCTGGCTAAAAACAGCGGTCACGCCCAACAGCCACAACAGGCGGGCGGCGTTAACGTTGTGCATACAGACTCCCCTTGATGGTGTAGTCAAACTGCCCCTGCGGACTTAACGTAAACGCAATGCTGGCCAGGCGAAGCCCGGTATCGTCACAGCCGGCCAACAACCACTCCGGCGCCAGCCTGGCGTTAACGGAAAAGGTAAACTCTCGCCAGTCCTGCGGCAGCGGGGCATTGGCCGCGCCGGGCGCCGCCTGCGGGGGCTTGACTTCGGTGAACTGCACGCGAATATTGCGCCGCTGCAGATGAGAAACAAATCGCATCAGCTGCGGATCCTTGGCCGGCACCACCTCATCGCGCGCGGAGGATTTTGAGGTTAAAAAGGGGATATACACATCTCCGTTCTGCCCACCTTCCGTCAAGTCAAACCCGGCATTCTGACCCAGCAGCACTTTTGAGCGCTTAGCGAAATCCTCTACCGTGCTGCCGGCGGTCGCCACATAACGCAACCGCAGCCCGTCCAGCGTGCATTCGCCGGCGGTCAGTCGCCAGCCGGCGACCGAGACCGGCAACGGCTCGCGGGTAAACCAGCACTGGCTTAAAAAGGTCGATGACGGCGGGAGCGTTGCCCACGGGTGCGGTGCGCGTACCGTCGGTGTATCCGGAATAACCGTCTGGCGGGCACGCAACGCCGCCAACGCCGCCGCCTGTTGTGCAGTCAGCGCCGCATCATCACGCCAGTAAAACAGGGCCGCGTCTATCGCCACGCTCAGCGCGACCCACGTCCCCACGTTAATCACCGAGGGGATTGCGCGCAGTTGGACGCGACGCCGTTGTGCGCGCGTGAGCCCGCGGGTCAGCACCTGCCACGGCACGGCCTGCTCTGGAGTGGCGCTGTCGTGCCACCCCGCCTGCATATCCCCAGGTTCGTTGAACTCCAGAAAACGCGCGCGCGCGGCCTCCACCTCGCGCAGTGGGCCGACCACGTCCCCCATCACCGACAGCCGGCCGCGCACGGTGGCCAGAAACAGCCAGCGGTCGTCCTGTTCGTCAAGCTGGTAAACACCATAACTATTACCGCCTTCCCGTTCGAGAAAGGCGGCCGCCAGCGAATAGAGCCTGACGCCCCGCTTGACTCTCGCCAGCCGGGCAAACCCGGTCATACGCCCGGGCTTTCTGCCCACCTGTATCCGATGGGTATCCCCTTGGTTGTTGCGGCGCAGGCGGATACGGGCATCCGCCGCCTCCACCCAGCGCAGGCCCACCACCCAGCCGGTGCGCCTGATAAGGAGAACCGGCAGGCTCTCCTGTGGGGCAGTGCGTGTTGGTTGTTTCATCTTCACCTCAGCAGAACCGGCGTAACGAGAATAACGAGCGTGGTACGGGTGGTATTGCCGTTCTGGCCGCCCCCCATAATAAAATTGCCCGGCGTGAAGGTGCCCTGCTTATCCGCCGTGGTAGTCACCTGATCGGAACCGGTCAGAACCAGCGTTTCACCGGCGCGCATATTCACCTTTTGGGTTAGCGCTTCCTGCTGAAAGGTCGGCACATCGTTGCGGGTGTTCCCGTCCTTGCTGACGAAAGATTCAACCTTTGGCGGGCTGGAATAGCTAAAAGCAAACTGCAGCTGTACGTCGCCGTTCTCCTGGATATAAGGCAGCATGGTCATAAACAGGCCGGTGGTCAGAATGCTGGTCTGCATCGAAGAGGACACGCCGACGTTGGCGGTGGCCGTTGACGTTGAACTGGTCAGAATGCCTTTCTGGTTGGACAGTTGGTAAGGCACCGGCGTCAGGTTGGTAGTGGCGCGGTTAAGTTGGGTCACCACGCTGACGTTGCCCTGCTCGGAGAGCGCTTTAATCAGCAGTTGTGAACCGGAGAAACGCGCCGCGCTGCCGCTGGCCGTATCGAGGATGGAGAACCCCGCCGACCCGGCGTTATCCGCCGCGTTGGTAAAACTGCCCGACAGCGTGGCGCCGGCGTTATGTAACGATTTATAGACCAGCCCCCAGTCCAGACCTAACTGCTCGTTACGGGTCTGGGTCACACTCAGCACCCGCACGCTCAACTGCACCTGGCGGTTAAGCACCTTGTTCTGGTAGTCGATATAGCGCCCCACCCTGTCCAGTACCACCGGCGTATCGGTGACCGTCAGGGTGCCGCTGGCCGACGACAGCCAGTAACGCCCTTTTGTCGGCGTCAGCATGTTCTCGATGGTTTTGCGGATATCTTCATACAGGTTGCTGCTGAGGTCGTAAGCGGTTTTTTGTGCCGAATTAATGTCGCCGGACACGCCTGAACTGGAGCCACCGGTGCTACCCAACTGGTTGCCCGACCCCGAGTTTACCGTCGCCGAGCTGTCGATTTTGGTATTAAGAATGACCAATTGGTAGGTCCGGGTGTCCAACTGATAAAAGACAATATTTCCCTGGTCACTGCGCCACGACAGCCCCAGTCGGCTGGCGGCAATATCCAGTAATCCACGCAGGTCTCCTTGCCACTTCAGTCCGGTAATGGTCGTGCCTGAAAGCGCTACCGGCGCGCTTTGAGCACCCTGCCCGCCGATTTGCGCTAACGGGACACGCCCATTGTCATCCGGTGCCGGCAGATTGCCGGTCATTTGTTGTGTGGTGACCGCACCGCCGATAGTGGTGGTCAGCGACTGCAGCGCATCAGGCGTAATGGTCACCCGCAGACCGCACAGCGCGGTAATGCGTTGGCCCAGCTCTGGTAACGTCATGCCATCGGGCCGATTGAGGGTTATCTGGCACGAAGGTAGCGTCTTGTCTTCCGGCGCCGCCACCGCCGACGCCAACGGTTTGAGGTTCACCCAGGGCTTGTCGGTCCAGGTCACCGGCTGCTGTGACAGCTCGGTACGGCTTTGGGTTATGCGTTGTGCGGTATCGGCGTTGTCACGCGCCTGGCCATCCATCCGGTTGATTTCTTTTAAAGAACATCCGGCCAACATCACCGCCGCCGCAATGGCGGCGTAGCGCACCGGCCGGGACTGTGGACACATCGGCATCCGGTACTCCTTCAATTAAGATAAACAACGTTGCCTTCCGCCACGCCGGCAGGAAGGGAAAGATTCATATCGGTACCGTCTGCCATGATCAGCCGCCCGCCGGACACGGTGCAGGCCAGCGCAGAGCCCACTGATTGACGGGTAAGCGAGGCGACTAGACCGGGCGTATCCGCTGACCAAATCCACAGCCGGCCAGCGCTGACGGCGGCATGGATGCGGCTATCGATAGCGGGCACCATACCGAACTGGCTCAGGGTCAGCGGTCCTTCGGTTAGAGAGCGGGAATAACGCCAGTCATTTACCGCGTTGGCCAGGCGCAGCATGTCGGTGGCCAACGGGTCGGCGGTATCGCTAACGTCCTGGCGTAACGCGCGCGATGTGGGATGGAGCTGCACATTGCCCACCATCAGGAAAAACATCATGGCAATGGCGACAATCGCGTAGCCCATATCAGCCGCGCCCCGGCTGGTCGCTAACGGACACCAGGCATTGCAACCGACTGGCTGAGGCAAAGAGCGGTTTATCCGCCTGGCGATACAGGCCAAAAACCTGGACCAGTACCGATTCAAAATTGCCGTGAAAGGCCAACGGCGCGTCAATCCGGTAATCCAGCGTCACCGGCCAGATAACTACCCAATTGCCGCCGTTATCACATTTGGCCTCGTTCGCCCAGCGCGTCAGGGTCTCTTTCAGCGTGGAGCCCACCTCCGCTCGCCACAGTTGACCGGACGGTGCCGCTGCGACCGGCGCGCCGGGTGTAAACACCGGTTTGCTCATCGGCGTTGGGTTGGCTGGAACAGCAGACGGTGCCGGCACGATGGCCGTAGTGGGTTTTACTGTTGCCGGGGTTTTGGTCGGCACGATCGGTGCTACCGGTTTAGATACGGTCAGCGTGGTAGACTTCTGATCCACGGCGGAGGCTGTTGGCTTGGCTAAACCTGGTTTTGTGGGAAGACTCTTCGCCGCGATCACCACCGGTGACGGTACCGGAACGTTTTCCGGTTTGAGCGAGGCTTGAGGGGTAACCAAGGGCCGCGCGGTTGATAGCGATGTTGTTGGCGTGTTCACGGATGGGGCTGAAAAGGGATTGCCTGATTGACGCACCGGCTGGATCGGTGCTGTCTTCGGCAGGATATTGCTCGCGATAACGGGTGCAACCGTCTGACGAACGGGGACAGCATCGCGATAGGCATCACGTAAGGCAAAGCAGACTTCATGATTAACGTCATCGACCCGCAGGCGCCAGGCCGGGCCGGCGAGGATTTGCAGCGCTTCGCTCAGTCGAACGGGGCCGATGGAGCGCTGCACGGCCGGCAACGGCCGGCTCAGCAACTCCGCAAATACGGATGTCGACACCGGGCACAACGAATAACCCGACTCCAGCAGCAGATAACGAAAACCATCCCCCACCGAGCGCACCATCTGCACCGGCATGGTGATATCCACCATCTGGTTAAGCGGATCACGCTGCGCATCGGCCGGGCGTGTGCTGACCAAGGTATAGCGGTCATAACGAACCACTTCCGGCGACCGGTTCTGGTAAATATCGCTCACCCGGGGCGTGGCGGGCAAACGGGAAAGCGGATCGGCAGAAGACGCGCCGTGGTCAACGCACCCGGCGGCCAGCAGTGACAGCGTGAACCACGCCAGTGTGCGCCCTGGATGCAAAATCGGTTGTGCCATCAAAGTTCACCGTCGGAATAATCTTAATCAGTGACGGATATTCTGACGGCGGCGAGAACAGGGACAACGTTAAACTCATTTTGCGGGTTGAAGAAAAAGTGTCGGAGAAGTGCTTGTTTGTCGGCAGCAGGGAAAAATCAGATGATTAATCTATAATCTTTTTTGGGTCAACTGCCCGTAAATGCCCTTGGCAACGTAACCACTCAGCGTGCCATCACCTTTATGAAAATTCGATTAGGCATGAATAGATAAAACATTCTTAACAATCCCTTTATTCATCAATATTTCACCTCAAAAAATTTTTAAGATATAAAAATATATTACAATCAGATAAAACTCATCATCTAAAACCGTTCACCGCTTCTGATAACATCATAAAAAAAGGGATATTAGGTACTTTTCTGTAAATTAAATTTACCGGTTGTACCATTAGCATAAGCAAGTTTAAAATAGCTCAAAAAAGGATCCCGTATGACAAAACATGACTGGCTAATGCAGCTAAGACGCTGCGGTAATATCAATACACTGGAACGCGTCATCGAGAAAAAACGTTACGATTCAACCGCAGATGAACTAGAGCCCTTTCTGGCTGCAGCAGACCATCGCATGGCAGAACTCACAATGGGTAAGCTATATGATAAAGTCCCGGCATCAGTCTGGAAGTATGTGAAATGAGGCTAAAAACGGACTTTTCAGAAACCAAACCCTTCGTAACCAGTTATTAATGATAATAGATCACTTTACGGGAATTCAGTCAGAATTGAACGTTCTGTTCTATCTTATGAACGCTAAAGCTATCAGCTAAAGAGTAGATTTATCCAACAAAGCCAATCTATACACATTAGTTTGACGTTCGACGAATCCCAACTGTCGGTAAAGCGCATTGGCCGCTACACGTTCTGAGCGGGATGTCAGATCAACGTAGCGTGACCCGTTAATACGTGAATAGGCGACAGCAGAACGAATTAATTCAGACGCAATCCCTCTTCGCCTGAACTCGGCACTGACAATCACGTCTTCAATAATGCACTTCTTACCCGATAACAGCGTCACACAAACTAATGTCAACATACCCGCTGGAACATCGTCGTCATAGGCCACAAAGACATGTACAACGTCAGAATAAAGAATTCTCTTAATCTCATCGACGTTGGGTCTTGGCGCCATTGCTGATAGCTCAGTCAGTAAATTCGCCAAGCTAGAAGCCAATGTCTCAGTGATGGATGAAATTCGTTCTACTCGAATGTTCTGCATTTTGGAGACACTCATAAGGATAGGCTGGAAACTGTTTCAAATAGTAGATCATTTACGAAAGCCCAGTCCAGACAGTCGTGTCTATCTATTGAAATCACCTTGCCCTGCTAATAAACCTTCAACTGAAATATCCTCATCAAGGCTATCCCAGTGAATGCCACGCTTACTAAGTTGATAGTTATTGCGTTCTTCATCAGAACCTTTCATCAGGCGAGGGAACCAGGTCAGCGGAACGCCGAGAACACGTTCATCGCTGAGTTCTACCCATAATTTTAGCGAATCGAACCATATGCGGTTAGCGGTAATGTCTGAACCAAATAAAGGTTCATGTATTTTTATCAGATGTTCAAACCCGCCAGGTTTTCTGTCCATAAGGTCACCAATGAGAAGCGCCGGTTAAAAACCCGGATCATGTGTTAACAAGCGTGATTTACACGCATCAGGAAGGCCAAAACTCCGTGGATAAGATGGCGCCCACTGGCCAGACATTTTCATCCGGAAAACTATCAAGCCCGGACTCATTAGCTACAATGGAAATAGCATCAGCCCAGATGACGGCAATCCAGTCTGGGTCAGCTAGAGTGACCTTAAGGCTGGGTGCCCATTTCAACTTTATAGCCAACACTTTACGCTGCTCAGCTATAACTCGCTGCCAACTCGAACACTGATGTGCAGGCTGAAACTTCCATTTTAATAGGTGCGCAAGCAGAACCGCCATACGCTTAGCCAAATCGCGTTTCTCACTTTTGCCCACGTCCTCGATCTCCTCGGCAATATTCGCCAAATCAATCTCGGAGATTCTACCTGAGCGCAGTAAAGCTGCCTGTTCCTGCGACCAGGCAACGACATCTTCATCATAACCTGTCATGGATTGTCCTCCAGTGAAGCTCATGTTAAACGGATATTCAAGGACTGTTTTTCAAAGAAAGAAGCGCCAGTTAAAACCGGCGCTACTGTTAACAAGGCAATGATTATGCAAGGCAGTAAAAGTTACCAACACCCTGAAATCATTCCGGATAAAACTCCGGGTTCATGAATTGCTCAAAAGACCACGGGCAGGATGATGGGAAAACGGTGCGCTTGATATTGGTTTCACGCTCCGCACTGATCACCGCATCGCCGTAAGCATCTTCAATAATTTCTGGAAGATTATGTTTGAGGCTAGGGCTTTTTTTAAGGCGGCGGTCAATCTTACGCCGCTGTTCCTCAATCGTTAGCCTCCAGCTCCGTCCTTGCCTTTCCGCCTGGAATTGCCATTTCAGCAGATGGATGAACAGATCTTCAAGACGAGACTCAAGTTCATTTTCCGCACTTGTTCCCATCGACTCAATTTCCTCCAGCAGATTTTTGGTGTCCAGCTCGGCGAGACGACCTGAACGCAATAAATCTGCTTGTTCCTGAGTCCAGCCATAAAAGTCACTGTCATAACGGGTTGTCATAGTTACTCCCCTGAATTTCAGGTTATCCTGCGGATATCCTGAGTTTGTCGGAGAAAAACGCGCCAGTCAAAACCGGCGCATAGGTTTAAAATTAATCGAGATTCCATTGAATCCGTTGCTCTCGCGTCAAGCGTCTTCCGCTTAGGCGACCGCATATATCGCATGTCGAGAGAAACCATACCCATGACCGCAAAACGGGATTTCTTCATCAAAATCCATCGGCGGTTCATTGCCCATGGATTGCGGTGGTACCTGTGGCATTCCGCTGTGAGTAGGAGCGGCTGAATGCTGTTGACCTCGGTTATTACCGGCGGCCGGCTGACCCGGTCCACTGGTGTTGGCGCGGCTACCGAGCATCTGCAGGGTACCCTGCTGTTTGACCACGATCTCGGTCGTCCAGCGGTCAACACCACCATTATCCTGCCATTTTCGGGTTTGGAGTTGGCCTTCAATGTAAACCTGAGAGCCTTTACGCAAATATTCTCCCGCAATTTCAGCAAGCTTGCCGAATATCACCACCCGATGCCATTCGGTGCGCTCTTTTTCTTCATTGGTTTGTTTATCACGCCAGCTTTCAGAGGTGGCTAAGGAGAGTCCAGCTACCGCCGTACCGTTGGGGAGATAGCGAATGTCAGGATCCTGTCCCAGAAAACCGACCAAAATCACTTTGTTAACGCCGCGAGCGGACATCATCATTTCCTCTTTGCATGTATTGGAGAGGAACACACCCACCGGGCGTGTTCCGGTTGGGTGTGTATCCGTGTCGGCTTAGAATGAATTCTCAGCGTAACTTCTCTGAGCTTCCGCGTTCTGTGCCGGCGGCGTTGAGGTTGGTTTTTCTGATTTAAACACGATCTGCCCGCCAATCTTTATCCACTCGACCGCAATCAGTCGGGCTTTAAGCGAAGGGCGACTTTCACCGGCATGCTCCCCTTTAGACAGGGTGAACACATCGGCAACCAGACCGCTCAGTACAAAACCAATCAGCACCTGTTTCTCTTCATCCACGGACTTTTGGCAGCGGTTGATGAGTGAAACACTTTCTTTGCCGGCGATGGTCACGTCAAAACGGGTGTAAGACGCATTATCGGTCGGGCCGGAAAGGGCATTGATCACAGCGCAGGTGAATTCACCATTATTGCCCTGGACCTTACGGATATTATTGACATATCCAATACCGGTAACATTCAGGTTGAAAAATTCAGCCTTGGGCTGAGAAGAGGAGTTGGAAGCGTTGCTGGGTGTCGCGTTATTAGTTGCAGTCATGATTATCTCTCCGGAGTGAAAATAAATTAGGCGCGGAGAAACATTTATCCCGTGCGGGAGAATGTTTCCCGCAGGGGAGTCAGCGACGAGGTCACTGACTAACTGTGATTGTGAAGTGTGCCTTAACCCGAAGGTCTCTGTTTTCAAAGGTTAAACAGATTTACCGCTCAAAAGCACCATCTCTCAGGTCATGATGGTTTTGGCAGGTGATTACCCGAAGGCGTTCCTCTCAAATCACCGGAACATTGGCAGTTGTCGGAGACAACGAGTAGCTTGTTCAGTGTTAAATCGCGTGAAAGAGAAGTCAATATTCCGGATAAGAAAAATTCAGTATGTGGCGGCGAAAATTAAACAGCGGCACCTTGCGGCACCGCCATTGTGATTTGCACCATAAATCTGAGGTAAAACTGCTTTCGCAGGCGCTCCGGTGGTGTGTTCAAGACCCGGCACGGTTTTCACGGAGGTTATGTGCCTTACAGACTCATCTCTCAGGTGTGGGAGCAGCCTGTCGGACTGTTCCGCTGAAACACAATGCATGTAGCATCTCAGCGGACCGCAGTCGCGGGGTGCGGCTTCAGAGCCATGAGCAACATAGCAAAATACGACCTATCCCCGCAATCGGTTAATTCTGCTTTGGCTTGCGTAACTTAACTGTTTTTTTCTTCTCCTGTCCCGGCAGGTTGAGCACGCCTTTGCAGCCCGGATAGTTTTCACAGCTGTAAAATGCGCCGTTGGGTCCCCGGCGTAAGCGGGTCTTATTGCCACAAAGCGGGCACGGCGGTGATGGCGGCACACGAATCACCACGTCCTGGCGCAGCCCCTGCGCCACCAGCTGGCCGGTCCACTGAGTCTGACGGGCCATAAAGTCTTCGAGCCGCATCCGACCAGCGGCGACTTCATCCAGCGCCTGTTCCCATAGCGCCGTCATGCCAGGCTCTTTCAAGGGAGCCGGCAGCGCGTCTATCAAATCCATGGCGATATCGGTGGCACGCAGATTGCGCCCCTTTCTAACCATAAATCCGCGCGTCAGCAGCGTTTCCACGATGCCTGCACGGGTGGCTTCGGTACCCAGCCCGGCGTTCTCTTTCAGCACCTTTTTCAGCTGCAGGTCCGCGACATAGGCGGCTGCGTTCATCATGGCCGCTATCAGCGTGTCGAAGGTAAAATGCTGAGGCGGCGTGGTCTTTAGGTCTTTCACTTCGACACCGGTGACAACACAGCCATCCCCTTTACTGAGCATCGGTAGAACGTTATCCCCCTCTTGGCTATCGTCCTTTTCCTGCGTCGAATTGAACAAGGTTTTCCAACCGGGAACCACCGCCACACGCCCGGTGGTGCGAAACAACTGACCGCCGATACTGAGATCAAGGCGCGTGACATCAGATTCGAAAACAGGCAAAAACTGGGCAAGATAAAAACGGCGGATAAGCTCATACACCCGCCGTTCAGTATCATTCATTTTGCTCATATCGCAGGCATGTTTGGTCGGGATTATCCCGTGGTGAGCGGTGATTTTCTTATCGTTCCAGATACGGGAAACAATATCGGTATCCAGACCTGCTACCAGCGATGTCAGGGAAGAGTCGGTTTTTACCAGTGCCGCCAGCACTATCGGTATCTCCTCACGCATGGTTAACGGTAGAAAACCGCAGTCGGTACGGGGATAGGTGGTCGCCTTATGCGTTTCATACAGACTTTGCGCGGTATCGAGAATCTGTTGCGGTGACATATCCCACCGCTTGGCGCAGGCCTGTTGCAACGTTCCCAGGGTAAACGCCAGTGGGGCGGCTTCGGTCTCCCGCTTTTTCTCCATCTCGATAACCTGGGCCTGACCTGCTTGTCGGCAGAGCTGAGCTACCTGGTGCGCAATGGCCTGATGGACGCAGCGTTTTTCTTCATCGGTATACATTTTCGCCGGCACCCATTGCGCCGCGAACGTCACGCCGCCGGCCCCAAGGATGGCCTTGACCTGCCAGTAAGGTTTGGGAACGAATACAGCAATATCCCGGTCGCGCTTCACGACCAGCGCCAGCGTCGGCGTTTGTACCCGGCCCACTGACAGCACGCCGTCGTAACCTTTTTCACGGGCTTTCAGGGTGTAGAGACGCGTGAGATTCATCCCGTTGAGCCAATCCGCCCGCGAGCGCCCCAGCCCGGCATAATAAAGGAACAGCGTCTCCTCGCCTTTCCTGATAGCCGCCAACGCCGTGCGTATACTCTGCTCGTCAAGCGCTGACAGCCACAGCCGATCCACCGGGCCACGCCACTGACAGAAATCGAGTAGCTCGCGAGCAATGACCTCCCCCTCACGATCGGCATCGGTGGCAATCACCACTTCATCGACCTGCTTGAGTAAACGCGCTATCACCGCAAACTGATCCGCCGTCTCTTTTTTTACCACCATCTGCCATTGCGCCGGTAAGATGGGCAGTGCACCGAGAGTCCAGGGACGGCCAAACTGGGGACCATAGGCTTCCGGAGCGGCGGTTTCAAGCAGATGCCCGACGGCCCAGGTGACCGTGACACCCCGGCCATGCAAGAAACCCTGCCCGCGCTGGGTGGCGCCCAGCACCGCCGCAATATCACGCCCCTGGGAAGGCTTTTCGCACAGGAAAAGACGCATATCGCCTCCCGTTACTGGGCCACACCATTATCACCCACCGGCGCCCGATAGCGGATACGCAGCAGGTTGATACTGGCCTCGTGGGCCGCCGGAGAGAAAACTGAGCGACGGGTGCCCAATAAAACCGCCCTATCCGGTTCACCCAGTTGCTCCACAGCCTGACGCCAGGTGTCATTATTTTCCGCCGCATCCTGACGGGAAACCGCCAAAGAGCGGTAACCCACCACGCTGCCATAAATCTGGCGGATCAGGCGCCCGCCATCGCTGAGCAACTGGTCTCGCGCGGTCCTGGAAACCAAACCATAATGAAAAGCCTGCAGGACCTTCTTGGCAAACTGATCGAAACCAATCAGTAAATACACGCATCGGTAACCCAGGGGAGTATTGCTGAAAACGCGAATATCTAGTGGCTCTCGCACCACAACTTCGCTGACGCTGACACCGGGAGGCAGCACCTGCATGGCCTTATCCAGACTGGCTATCAGTTGCGACATTTTTTCGCCGGCATCGCCAAGCTTTTCCTCCAGTGCCAGCATAGCCGCATCGGCCCAGGGATTGTTTTTAAGCGAATCCTGATTGATACGGGAAGCCAAGTGAAGAAACAGAGGCATACCCATGATCGCCGGCTTCTCTTTGGCACCTTTATCCGATTTTTCAGCGCGTCGACCTTGCCACAGGCCTATCGCATAATGAGTGTGGAGCTCAATCTTAAGGTCAGAGTGCAATGCGCCGGTACGTTTTCCTGCCTTTTTCTCAGTGTTGTCTGCCATCGTTGCCACCTGCTAATCAGTTAAGAAAGGTCAGATAGTCCTTAAATGACAGGTGCGCCAACAATGTAAAACTGAACATGCGATTCCAGAATTTCAGAAAACAGGTCGATATGGTTACTTTTTAATCTTGTTGCCACTGGCAACAAGTACGAAATTTGTACAACCAACGGCAGCGTAATACTCGAGCACCAAGATTTGTTCATTTTTTAATCTTGCTGCCACTGGCAGCAAGTACGAAATTTGTACAACCAACGGCAGCATACTATTCGGGCACCAGGATTTGTTCATTTTTTAATCTTGCTGCCAGTGGCAGCAAGTGCAAAAATTGTACAACCAAAGACGGCGTAATATTCAGGCGCCAAGAATTGTTCATTTTTTAATGGCCACTTAACCACTGTAGCTCGACTCAGCGCCTCTGAGGTCCACCTCAAAAGCCGCTCATCTTTAAAAAATGTTATTTATTCTCTTGTTTAAGCACGGCCACCCTCTCGGTTCCCGGTATAGAGAACTGCACCCGATGACGCGCCGCCACGTCTAGCGCAAACACCTGGGTATACACCTCGGTAGATGTCAGGCTTTTATGACCCACTAATCCCTGCAGCACCTTGAGAGGCACGCCAGCGTACCACAAATGCATAGCATACAAACGCCGGAACGTATGGGGTGTGATGGGGGTTGACAAGTTCACGCCGTCGACCTCCGTGCGCGCCGCAGCCACGTTAAGCCAGGTACACACGGTCCGATCGGTAACGGTCCAGATCTTCGCCGGTGCCAGGCGACCGGTTTTCTTATCGCGTCGCTCCGCAGTTAGGTGCCGCCGGCTGCTCGCGCATAATAAACGAGCAGATATTGGTGTCCAGCATGTACATTTTATTCAAAGGTTAACTCTCCCCTCATCACTTACCAAGTCCTCGCGCTCGGCTAAAAAGTCGGCATCGGCTTTTTCCTCTTGTAGGAAAGAGCCCCAAGTGGGTTTTACCTGGCGAAAGATCAGCGTATCGCCGTCGCGGACGATCTCCAGCTCGTTGACGCCGTCAAAATCTATATCACGGGGAAGCCGGAGAGCGCGGTAATTGCCGTTTTTGAATACGGAGACGGTTCTCATACTCTTGTACCTCTACAGTGAAAAATTGTCTCTTGGTATAGACTAAGTAAATGCTACTATTTCTCTTGTATAAATGCGTGGCATATGCAGATGTTTAGCCTATACATACCCTCGGCAAATGTGTAGGCCTGACGTCAGTTTTTGGTCTCATTTTTCGCCGTAGATCCGAAAAAAGGCAAAATCGGAAGGATTATTCCAGTAGAAGCACAGTCTGATAGAGTGGTTTCAAACCTGAACACACTCCGGAGGAGTGACTGATGTGTAGTGAAGAACCCGATCAAATCTGGATTTGCTCATTCTGCATAGGAGAACCCTATCTCCGCGACCGGATTAAGGAAGCAGGAACAGAAAAATCCTGTCATTACTGTGGCGAAATCAATACCAGTCTCACTCTTGAAAAAATAACTGATCTTACTGAACAGGCTCTCGAAAATCATTTCATTCGAACGTCCACCGAGCCTTCCGACATGGAATACACCATGATTAACCACTGTGGTCATGAATGGTTCCGTGAAGGAGACGATATTTTTTATGTAATTGAGAATCTGCTCCAGTCCGAACCGGCTGTCGCACACGATATTCAGGCCTTGCTTGAAAGCAAATATGATGACTTCGATAGTGCGGTGATGGGGCTGGAAACCGAATACGAATCTGATTCCTATTATATTGAGCGTAAAAGCGAAGATACCGGGCATCTTGATGATATGTGGGAGAAGTTTGTCAGTTCTCTAAAAACTGAATCCCGGTACATCAATCACTCTGTCAAAGAAACACTTGACAGCATATTCGACGGCATCGGGCTGATGCGTGGCCGTCAGGACCAGGCTGTGATACTTGAGGCCGGGCCGGGCTCGGCTGTTGAATCTCTCTTCCGAGCCCGTTGTAGCACCGGTCAGACGGCTCTGGAGCAAATGTTACTGTTTCCCGATCTGGAAATCGGGCCACCGCCCCACCGGCTTAGCGCTTCTAACCGTATGAGCGCGAAAGGGATTTCGGTATTTTATGGTGCGGGCTCTGTTGAAACCGCCATATCAGAGGTTCGTCCTCCGATCGGCTGCTCTGTAGTATCTGCACTATTTGATATTATTCGGCCACTCAGATTACTCAATCTGCCCGCGCTCGATAGCCTCTGGGAGAGTGGCAGCATGTTTGATCCTGATTTGATAAAGAAACTTGCACAGGTCGCCTTTCTGCGGAAACTGACTAGTCGTATTGTCATCCCCGTACTCCCCGGCGAGGAGGATTTTGAGTACATCCCCACCCAAGTTATTGCAGAATATCTGGCGGATGATCCTCAGCTCAGGCTCGACGGTATGCTTTATCCGTCAGTACAGCAGTCAGGTAAATCCTCGCCGGAAAATTATAATGTTGTATTGTTTCATAAGGCTTCACGCGTTGACTATCAGTTACTCCCGGATAAAAAAAATTGCCTGATTCGTTACGGACACCTGAGTGGCGAGGATGAGTGGGAACCTGACATCTGCGTTACCCAGTATGAGGATACTAGAGAACAACTGACACCGTTAAATCCATATGAAAAGGATCTCCCTCAGCAGGATAACCGGGAGCCGGCATTACAGATCGATATGACCTTCGTCAGCGTTCATGATATCCGCGCGGCACGCTTTGAATACTCGTCTGAACCCGTCAGAAGACAAATAAGCATGCCCCGGATATCCGTTGCGGACCAGCCTGTTCAAAATAAGCCTCAGCATGACGACGGAACAGAGTGGTTGGATACTCTTCTTTGAAAGTTTATATAATGGATTCAATCAATGGAAAAAAATAACACGTTAGATAATTACACAGGACCGCATTTCATTCTTAATCATGATCTCCTGCAGTCAGGAGATATCATTCTGGAACGGGGATACGAAAGGCATTCAGAAATTATTTGCAAGCAAACCGGGAGTCGCTACTCTCATGCGATGATCTATGTCGGCGGTACGATTATCGAGGCAACCTTAAACGGGGGCGTTTTCAGCCGGATTCCAAACCGCTCCACCGTTCGTGATATCATTGATTTCAGGGTAATGAGGCTCAAAGAAAAGCCGGACTCTGAAACAATCAATACTATAACTTCTCATGCACTTTATCTTGTGGGCAGCAAATATTCTGTAACGGAAGCTGTACTAGTTAAAGGACCAGAATTCACAAAGGCGTTTAAAGAGAATAGCAGAAAACAGTTTTGTTCCCGTCTGGTCGCGCAGTGCTATCAGAAAGCAGGAATAAATCTGGTCAGTAACATTAACTTTTGCTCACCGGCAGATATTGAAAATAGTACACTGCTTATGCAAGAAGTCACGGGGATGGTCCGCATTGCTTCTGAAGAAGAAGTCAAGCATGCACAGGCGATTTCACCTCATCAAAGCCACACCAAGAATGTAGTTAATTTTGTGGATATGGCGCTTAATATTTTTAAAGATCATGGCATCAAATCGGTCGGTACAGCAGATGATGAAGTTGAAATAACAACGTTGAATGACATATCTCGGGCTGTATTTGAAAACAAAAATTCACCCGGACTTGATGCAGAAATAACAGAAGCCATGCATTCATCTGGTTATCTTGACCACATAGAGATGGACAGGAAAGTAAATCCATATCGGTATGATTTCGAACGATTCAAGTCACGAATTGAATATGATGCTGATGAGCATGAAATCTTTATCAGGCTCAGGGGAGAGATTAATAGAGAGGCTGATGTTGTTAACCGCCGGCTGGAATCCTACGTCAATGGCAAAAACAACCAAGTATATGGAATGAAATTTCTTGAGGCTGAATTTTCTATTGCAAAAGGTATGCTGCAAGGGCTGTATGAGCGAGTTGTTATCATAGAAAAATATTCAGCGGAGAAGAAAACCACCCATGGTTATAAAAAAGTTAATGATAAGTGCATAGAAATACTTACGCAGATCAAGATATATGCTCCATAGTTAATGACCTCCTGAATTGGCAGATTTTATACACCTTGAGGCACTATGCTTTCAGCTGGTAGTGCTTTTTTCATTTGTTCAAAACAATAAGCTGGAAAATACGATCAGAATGCTGGCCATGCCAGCGGTGCTGGCAGACGGGCCTCCCGTCGGAGAGGAACTGCGCTTCGTCCATAAACCAGAACAAGCAGCGGTGGAACAGGTTCAACGCGAGCAGCTCGTGGCCTGCGGCCTCGACAAAGAGGGCGTAGGTCAGGGAAACACCCTGCGGCAACAGCGGAATGCCGGTGTCCATCGGACGCACACGCAGCGTGAGCCAGGGCACGGCGACCATCATGATGCGCGGCAGATGGTAATCCCCTCACCCCCGATGGGTCATAATTACATTTATAGTGACACTTTTGTAGAATAAAAAAGGTTTCTGTTGGCCAGTTGGGACACCAAAATTGTATCCTGTGCTTCATCAATACAGCATCCCGAACTTTTACGTCTGCTTGATAATGCTGCAAAACAGCATGCAAAAGTGAGCAGGTCATCCCGGGTAATCAGCGCCCTCCTGTCTTCATGAACGCAGCGAGGGATTCACCTATCGAAGGAATAGTTTTGCCAGTGTCCGTCATAAGCGGCTGTCTTTTGGGCGATTTGCATTGAGCCACAAATGCCCAGCTGGAGTGATGTGGCTAAAATAGATACCGATCAGCGGGTGTGCCACCCCGCCATTGTCAACAAAGCCCACTTGGCAAAGTCGGCGAAGGGAATAGTCTATTTGTTCGTGGTCATATCCCGGCACAACCACCGGATTTTCAACTGTCATCCCCTCAATATGAGGTTGGACAAGGATGATGTCGCCCTCGGTAAGGCTAAGTTCGCGCTTCATAAGGATTAAGAGAAGCCCCGCCATAAGATTGTTGTCTTTTGTCATATTAGATTGGACTCCGTATTGGTAACAGCGCTGTATATTGCATTTATTACTCAAAGAGCTCTGCATGCGTCCCCAAGTCTACGAACGTCAGCAGGTTGGCGCTTTCATTGACTCGATAGATGAGCAGGAAATCGCCACCAACGTGGAGCTCTCTGGCTCCGGCCCATTCGCCACCGGACAACTCATGGTCCAGATATTCAGGCGGAATGATGTCATTGCGAAACATCAAGGCCATGACGTCCGCCATAGCGTTCATATCACGGCGACCGGCCCGGTTATAGCGCTCCCATGATTTTTGGAATGTTCGGGTGTAATCTACCCTGCGAGGGATCGTTTTTCTTTTAGAATTAGTCACGCCGCATGGATCCCAGCATGCCCTCTATGGATGAATGATGAAGCTCGTCCGCCCGTTCAATTTCAAGTGCTTCCTTCAGGGCGACTGCTGTCTTTGCTGAAGGTTTATTACTGACCTCAAAAGGTAAGCCCTGATGTTTTACAACCTGTTCCAAGAAAAGGCGAATGGCGGTGCTGACATTCAGGCCGCAATCGCTAAGGACTTGACTGGCGTTGTCCTTCAATTCATCGGAAATTCTGGCCTTGATGCTGGTTTGCATGATTTACCCCTCTTTATCTGTGCACACATTGTACCCACAAATAGAATTAGGAGCAACAGCATTGATGGCCCAATAAGGGTCGCGAGGAATTCGAAAATTTTCCTACGCTAAAGTCGCTGTTGCGATTCATAATACTGTTCAAAAAATAGTCACTGTTGCGCCCCGCAACACTGCTCAAATAATAGCCGCTGTTGCGCCCCGCAACACTGCTCAAATAATAGCCGCTGTTGCGCCCCGCAACACTGTTCAAAAAATAGCCGCTGTTGCGCCCCGCAACACTGCTCAAAAAATAGCCGCTGTTGCGCCCCGCAACGCTGCTCAAAAAATAGCCACTGTTGCGCCCCGCAACACTGTACAAAAAATAGTCTCTGTTGCGCCCCGCAACACTGTTCGCTTTTTGTCCTCTAGTTTATTTTCTGTTGCACAATTTGCGCCGGATATCAGCAATAACGCTGGAAACCTGTTCTGCTGAGGCCCTTTCAGCAGGTCGCTCAGAGCTGGCCGGAATCGGTTGTTGACGCTGAGATTGCTGCGGCGTGGCAGACATTTCAGGCATGATTAGCTTCCCTTCACGAGCCAGCTTGAGCATGCTCAGCAGCCAACCCACCGGATTACTTAACTGGCCACGGCGCAGTTGTGTTGTTAGCATCTCCAGCAATGCCGATGACTGAGATTCAGGCAGCGCGCCAAGCTGGCTCGTTAGCATGTCCGCATCCTCTGCAGGGATTCTTCCCAACAACGATTCGGGCAGTACGGGCGCTGACTGGCCCTTACCACCGTTCGCCTCCGGTACGTACGTTTTTTTATTTACACGTTGTGTGAAATTACGTACGTTACGGTTCGATTTTCGAACTCCGGGATAAGTGCCTGATTTCAGGCTGAGTTCGGGATCCGAACTCGGTGACGCATCCCCCGTTTTATGACCGAGTTCGGATTCCGAACTCGGTGCTTTTTGCTTATTTTCCGTATTTTTTTGACTGAGTTCGGAATTCGAACTCGGCACCATCGCCCTGCGCAGCGCCGCCATTTGCACTGGCGTGGCGCAAGCACCCAGCCGACTTTCAATCATGGCCAAGCGAGAGTGGCGGTGACGCATGGTGGGGTCGTTACGAATTTCTTCCAGTATGGCCAACGCGGTCATACGCACCGCTTTGTTCTTGTGCTCACAGCTTGTCACCACAAGATCTAACCAGCCTGGGTCAAAGGTTTCGGCGTCACGACAGCTCAGTGGTTCATCGTGCTGGGCATAAATATTACCCCTGACGCGGCCGTGCGCATCGCGTACCCGTTTGCACAGACTTAGCCAGCCGGTAATGCGCAGCATCAATAACGCGCGGCTGACGGTCTCCCGCGAGGCTTTTTCCGCATGGGGGGATGCCAGCTGCAGTTGCAGTTCGTCATACGTTGGGAAGACAGCCCCTTCGTTTTGCTGGGCATAGAGGCGGATCATGACCCAGGCCGTTTTATCCAACGGGGAGAGTCGGGTATCCATAAACAACTGACGGGGAAAGGCGTCGTGCACGTTCCCCAAAAAAAGTAAACCACTGCGCTCGCTGGTCACATCATTTTCTGACGTTCGCCTGGCGAGGCTGTTCTGCATTCGGGACAGCGTGAACGCTACGATGCTATCTGGCGGTAATCCCATCGCCTTTTACCTCAATTGAGCCTGACAAAAACAGCACAACGGGGCCGGTGTGGCCCCGGTACCGGTATCCCGGTGTGCTGTGTTATGCGGCAATCGTCTGCCCCAAAAACTATTTTCTGATCTCACGGTTATAGGTCTGGTGATCCATCAAGAGCCAGTGACGACCACCATCCTTGCTGAGCATGCGCCAGAACGGACCGATATCCATCTTGAGATAGCCATTACGCCGCAAACGTTTACACACCTTTTTTCCATTCTGTTGGGAAAAAATCAGGCTGCATGCCTTGCGGCGGACGGCTGACGTAACCCGTTGCCGGGGGCTGAAATCTATAATCTCCATCAGGCTCGCTCCCGCTGACTGCCCTTACGCTTAGCCTCGCGACACCAACCGGTCACCCGCGTCCACACCGCCGTGAGCGACACATCATGCTGTTCGGCAGCCAACATCATCACGTCCAGCGCTTCATGTGAATCAGGAGTGACCAGGCCGGAGGCGTCCCATTGGACCCAGATACCCGCATCCGCTTCTTCGTCAGGCGCCTGCGTGCGCCCCTGACGGGTATCGATACCGTTAAGGCGGCGTCGGGCGCTGACCTCAGCGGCGCTGAGACCAAAGTAGGTCTGCATCAATTCAATAGAGCCCCCCAGCGCCAGCGCGCGATCAATACGCTGCATACGCTTTTGCTCGGTGCGCGCCTGCTGCACAATGATCCAGAAATTGTCGTGGTTAATACTCAGGTTCAGTACCGATACGCTGCTTTGCATCAGGTAATGCAGATCGTCAACAGTCAGTTGGCTAAGTTGGCGCACCTCATCGATCGTCATGCCCAGCGCCTCACAGCGACGAATGTTGCCGGATTTCAGCTCCATCAACAGGTGGGTCAGTATGGCGTTTGTTGCCTGCGATAAATTCTGGCTCACAGTAAACCTCCTACGCTATTCCCCAAATCAGCGAGTAACCAGGCATCGGTCATCCAGACGGCGATACAGGCCATCAAAATCAGCAGATTACTCATCGTTACCTCCTGCGCTCAGCGCCGGTATCCCCGACGGTTTCCCATAAAGCCCCTGGCTCAGTTCGGCTCGCCGGCCGGCCAGCCAACCGGACAACCGTGCCGTAGCATCCCCACGACACGGCCCTGCCTCACGCACACTGATTTCAGCCAGTTCGTTTTTACCGCAGCGGCGAGCAAGCCAGTTTCGCAGAACGTCGGCTTCTTTATCTGAGGGCGCAAAGGCTTCAAGCACTATCCATACGCCCACAACCCACCCCTCACGAAACTGGTCTGCCCGGTTACGCTTGGTTTGCAGCTTGAGGCGCTTCAACCGATAGGCGGAGTGCATGTGTTGTTTCGTCGCATCCTTAAGCTGACGGGCCAGCACGGTGAACGCATATAGCGCCACATCAGGGCGCTCATTCAGCCCGTAAAAATGGACCGAACGGCGCTCACGCTGCCGACCCTCCGCCGTCACCGTGCAATACCAGCCGAACCAGCAGCGACACCCCGTGGCCATGCAGACAACCGTGGCCAGTGCATTCAACCAGCCCGGGATGCTAACGGCATCGGTATAGACCTGCCGGCACTCGGTTTCTCGAATAGCCGACAACGTAATGTCTTCCTCCGAGAGGTTATGTCGCTGCATCAGCACCTGCGCCAGGCGCAGGGCGCGGGCCGCCTCATGGCCGTTGTTATTACGGGAGCCGAGTGCCATCAGCTTACGAATACGGTGTAGCAATTTTTCCTGGTCCTTATCGTTCATTTGTCCCCCCGGTGCCCGCACGTTGATGGTATTCCTGGACTTCCTGACAGCCGACACACAACCTGACGCCGCGCACCGCCTTGCGGCGCGCTTCGGGAATGTCGGCACCACAGTCTTCACAGAAAAGTAGCGACGGTTTATCAGTGCGCACTTCACGCAGAATGCTATTCAGGCTCGTCGTGAGCTGCAGTTCAGTCGCCGCCTGCGCCATTTCATCATTGAGTTCAAATGTCATCGGAACCTCCCTTCGCGACCTCGCGCTGCAGCTCACGCAGGCGACGCAGTACACGGATCAAACGCATCATTTTCACCACATGCTCATCGGCTAACACTGGCGTATCGTTTTTGGCCGTAGAACCAAAGAAATTCAAACAGAATGCAAACATGTTGAATGGAATGTTGCTGGCGTTACCGGCCATGCCACTGAGAAACAGGACAAAGGCATCAATGCTGCCAGGGGATGCCGTATACCCTGCTGCGCTAGGGTGTTTGTCTTCCTGGATGCCCGATTTGTCGCCCATCGCTTCGGCCAGTTCGAAAGCCAGCCGGTAAGCCATATCCTGTAGGTGTTCGATATCGTCCTGCAGGGCCGGGATATGCCAGATATCGCTGACCGGCTCCAAACCGGTCGCCGCAAATGCGACGGATGAGACACGTATTGGTTTCTCGTCTGCGGACTCACCTAACGCAGAAAACAGGTTCATTCCACTGAGATCGGCCGTGTGGCCAGTCTCACCGCTAATAACCGCAGGTCCATCGTAAAGGTCCGGCTGGGACTCAGTTCGTGGATAAAAGCGAGTGGCGTCACCCTCTGAAAGGTGCTGCATGTCCATACCCGATGGCAAGGAGGGCGTGCGCGACACGGAAGGATTTTCATGCGCGGGCTCAGGCTTCGTAGCCTGACCGGTGAGTGTGACGGCGCGTAGTCCGGTAACTGGCACTGCGCCATCCGGTTGTGGTGGAAGCCGGGTCGGGATGGGGCCTGAGGACTCTGCCGGCGGCGCCTCCGGCGCAGGTGCAGACCTCAGGGGTGGAGGTAAAGGATCGCCATACAGTTCGCGGCGCTGCTGCTCTTTGGGATCAAGCTCAATCAGCCAGCGATCGTAGTTGAGTGATGGATGTGGCAACGCGTGAAGCAGTGCGCCAATAAGCTCATCACGAAACATTTCCAAGGAATAGACATCCGGGCTGTTAAACGTTAAGCAAGCCGCTTTGAAAACATCGTCGAATGTCTTACTGGCTTCGACCACAATGCAATGCTGCAACCACGTTTTTTCTGCGGCGGAACGCAGAGCTAAAAGAGGCATGACCTGGGCGCGACTCATTCCAGATTTCAGTAAATCAGGCAGATATGGGTAGAGAAACTTTAGGGTATCCTCCATACGACTGATGCTAGAGGCATGAATGGGATATCCCTCGCTGTTTAAAAGTTCAGAGAATTCTCTTAGCGAAACACTTCGGTTTAACTGCTCCTCCCAAATTCCTCGGGCCTTATGAACACCAAGGGCTTTTTCAATATAAGCCAAGTCACCACGCACTTCATTTTCAGCCAAATGGCCGATGACACATTGCAACCGGCCGGGCCAGGGCTTGAAAATTGTATGGATCCGGTGAAAACGGTTTTCACCGGTTTCCTGCCACAGCTCACACAGGATCTGATAACGGGTATTGCCACCATCACTGAAGATATAGACATCTTCACCGTCGGGATCGCGCGTCACCTTAGGAATAGAGTCCAATCCGCGGGAGCGAATGGAGGCCTTGATATCCTCATACTTTGGATTACGCGAGGTCCTAGGATTGTCTGGATTAGGGCGCAGCTGATCCAACGTCAGCACCATCGCTATTTCACTTACTGGAAGTACCGCCAGGCCGCTGTGGTCAAGCGATTGCACTGGTTTTTTCCCCCGCATTAAAAGAGCTTCGGATAAATCAGGCGCTTTTTTCATATTCATGAATAAGCCCTCCCCGTCATACCCGCATTAGCCGATAGATTCTCAAAGCGGGTGAAACGCGCATCAAATCGAAGCCGGATAGTGCCAATCGGCCCCTGACGCTGTTTACCCAGAATGATTTCAGCGATACCTTGATCCTGGGTGTTTTCGTTGTAAACCTCGTCGCGATAGACAAACATGATGATATCGGCGTCCTGCTCCAACGCACCTGAATCCCTCAAATCACCATTATTGGGACGTTTATCCGCCCGCTGCTCCAGCCCGCGGTTGAGCTGGGACAACGCTGCAACCGGACAATGCAACTCCTTTGCCAGCGCTTTCAATGAACGAGAAATTTCAGCGATTTCCTGGGTGCGATTTTCCTGCCCAGGGCAGCGCATCAGTTGCAGGTAATCCACCAGAATGAGACCAGGTTGTCCGTATTTACGCACATTGCGACGGGCACGAGAGCGCAACACGGCGGGTGTCAAACTGCCGGTATCATCAATGATCAATCGGTTATGCCACTCCTGTACCATTTTCCCGGTGGCCAGTCCTACCCTGGTCCAGTCTTCATCATCCATTTGGCCGCTGCGTAATTTTTGCAGCGGCACGCTACCCAGCATCGATACGAAACGCATCAGTAGCTGGTCGGTAGGCATTTCCAGACTGAAGATTTGCACCGGCTTGTTCCCTTTTGCCTCCAGTGCGCCCTGGGCAATCCCGAGGGCCAGCGCGGTTTTCCCCATGGAGGGCCGGCCGGCCAACAGGATTAAATCACCGTCCTGTAGCCCACAGGTTTTCATATCCAGATCGGTAAAACCCGTCGGCGTACCGGTGATCCCGTCCACCGAGCCATTACGGATCTCAAGCTGGTTCATCAGTTGCTCAAGCCCTTCAATCAAGGAGACGGAGTGCCCGGCTTCGCTTTTCTCCGCAATGGCAAACAGACGCTGTTCAGCGCGTTCGGTCACAACGGACATATCCGCACGTGGCTCCGCCGCCTCGCGACTGATATCACTACCTAAAGCCACCAATTGACGGGCGCGGCTGTAGTCAGAGACTATCTGGCTGTAGGCCTCAATATTGGCAGCGCTTGGCGTGTTTTTACTTAACTCGGCCAGATAAGCAAAACCGCCGGCTTGATCCAATTTCCCCTGTTTCTCCAGCGACTCGCTCAGAGTGATTAAATCGATAGGATGACCGGCTGAGACCAGGCGCGTAATTTCAATGAAGATTAACCGGTGCGCCGCGTAGCGAAAATCATCCGAAACGAGCATGGGCGCAATATCATCCCAGCGATCGTTTTCCAGCATCAGTCCGCCAAGCACACTCTGTTCAGCCTCATTCGAATACAGCTCATAACTGGTTTTTTGTTTCTGGCCGTTATTCATCGGAAGCCTCCGCTGCGGTTTGGTTTTGGCAACTGATAAACGCGTTGGTTAAGCGAAGATGATTGATGGGAGAAACCAAAAAAATGGGATAATCGCTTAAATCGGTATATATCGAATGCCCTTCCGCCCCCCCACTCCAGCCGATTTCGAAAAGCTGCTGTTTATACAACGGTGTGCCGCTTGCCACTGGGAAAGCAGCATTTTTATGAAGTTCCGATTCACTGTAGAGGTTATAAAAATCGACGGCTGACTCCGACACACCCCAGACGGCAGAGAGCAATTTAGTCAGTTTGCCCGGCGCTTGCTCGTCAGATTGCGCCTCAAAAAACACCATGCGCTCATCCAAGGACTGATAAGTGTCGGTAGTGCAGAAACAAAAAGCCCGGTAGATCTTTTCCATCATGACACCTCCTTAATGGAGCTATTCATGAAGTCGTTGAAACGCGCCTGCCACTGAGGAAATAACTCGCAAGCCAGTCTAAACATGGTTTGCGCCGCCGGTAGACTGCGGCGATCGGTACGGGTTTCAAGACGGTGTACCGGCTGACCGGTCCGATGGCCCACCTTGAAAATTTCGAGGTCATAAATCTGCGTATTGAGCAATTTAATCGGGATCTCACCGGCGCGATCGCTGTATCGCCCCTCAGAAATAATGTCACTCAGTTGAGCCAGCGTTTCCCGGGACAGCGTGGTGTAATCCATGCAGTTCACCAAAATCTCGACACGGGGAATTTTGACGCCGTAATCGGTCAGAGGCAGCAATTCCTCCAGCAGTCCTACCGTACCGCGCAGAAATTCTCGAACATCCGGCAGCACTGGTTTAACGACCGCCAGAGCTGATTGCGTTGCGGCCAGAAGGATGAGCTCCAGCATCACGGAGCGCGCGCCTTGCGAGTCGATGATAATGGCGCCGTAGCTGGCAAATAATGGGTCCTGCAGGATGTTGCGCAAACGCATGCGGCCGTCAGGGGCATGCAGCATGGCGGTTTTTAACTGTTCGTGGGGATCGTTCGAGATGATCAGATCAAGATTATCAATTGCGGTATGCGAGATGATCCGTTCGGGATGAGTAAGATCGACAGACTGCATGAGCAGTTCAAACAGGCCGCAGGGGGCTTCATAGCGTAGAGCAAAGGTGCTGCTGGCCGTGGGCTGCGCATAATCGCCGTCGATAAGGAGGACTTTGACACCTGAGTCGGCAAGGAAACCGGCCAGATTGGCGGCTTGGGTGGATTTACCTTCTCCGCCCTTGGTTGAAATTACTGGAATTACATGCATTTGCGCACCTGATCTTTTAGTCAGATGAGCATGTGTTACCCATAATACATTGATCTACATTCAATTAAAAAACTCAGGGATTGAAAATCCCCGTGTCCTTGGTTCGATTCCGAGTCCGGGCACCATGAATTAAAGAAACCAGCCGTTAGGCTGGTTTTTTGCTTTCTGGAGTCTGGACTCTCCATCAAACCGGGTTCAATAACTCGCCTCATCCCTGAGGCTCGCCCTGCGGGCCAGCGCTGAAGCGCTGTGCAAAAACGCTCCCGGCGTTTTTGTCCGAGTCCAGGCACCATGATTTTAAGAAAACCGCCCTAAAAGCGGGTTTTTTGCTTTCAAGATATTCAGTTTTCCTTAACCCTATCCAGTTCCTCTATAAATTTTACCCCGTCTGCGGTACGTACCCAGCGCGGCGCGCGCAGTTCCTCGGCGAAATACACCACCAAATCAAACAACAGCCCGGCAAGAACCGGCTCCATCTCCGGCGATAGCGCACGCTCTGCCAACAACCGCGCCAGCGCCTGGCCGTACCCGCAGAGCAGATCGGCCTCGGGCTCAAAACGGGGCGAGG